>NZ_JAJKFX010000001.1:0-380964 GCF_022869025.1 Acinetobacter sp. F-1
AGGCCTAAGCCTCTTTCTGTCAAGCTGAATTTATACTTCCGCAGGATTGGTTAATTCCGTCATTGGCCAACGTGGTGTCGTCGTCACCGCCAAGCCATCCTGTTGCCCTGCTTTTAAACGCTGATAACCGGCAAAGGCAATCATCGCGCCATTATCAGTACAGAGTGCCGGTTCTGCATAATAAACAGTCGCTTTAATTTTGGCTAAATCTGCTTCTAAACGCTCACGTAAGCGTTTGTTGGCACTGACACCACCGGCAATCACTAAACGCTTCAAGCCCGTCTGTTTCAATGCTTTAACTGACTTTTTCACCAAGGTATCGACAATGGCTTCCTGAAAACTTGCTGCAATATCTGCATCACGGTTTTCATCACCCAGTTTTTTCATTTGTACAGATACAGCAGTTTTTAAACCGCTAAATGAGAATTCCAGCCCTTGATGGAGCATTGGACGTGGGAAAGCAAAAGCAGCAGGATTGCCTTGTTCAGCCAGTTTGGAAATGTTTGGCCCACCTGGATAGGGCAGACCCATCATTTTCGCCACTTTATCGAATGCTTCTCCGGCTGCATCATCAATCGATTCACCCAGCAATTCATACTGGCCAATGCCATAGGCTGCCATCAGTTGTGAATGCCCACCAGAGACCAACAGCGCCACAAATGGAAATTCTGGCGCTGTTTCAGACAACAATGGTGCGAGCATATGCCCCTCCATATGATGAACACCAATTGCCGGTTTGTTCAATGCAAAGGCCAAAGTTCGACCAAACAACGCACCTGTCATTAATGCGCCCATTAAACCTGGCCCACGTGTATAGGCAATGGCATCAATTTCCGATTTTTTGACGTCAGTTTGCTCCAATAATTCATTCATTAATGGAATCAGTTTACGCACATGATCACGTGACGCCAGCTCTGGAACTACACCGCCATATTCTGCATGCAGTTTAATCTGGCTATAAAGCACCTGTCCGCGCAAACCCAACTCGCTGTCATACAGCGCAAGTCCTGTTTCATCACACGACGTTTCCAAGCCTAAAACGATCATTAAACTGCCTATAACCTGTATCAATTCTATTGCAGCAACTATTATAGACTTGTGGTATGAGATGTAAATGAGTAAAATACTGACCTTCACTTGTGATTGAGGGCAATTCAGCCCGAGATCTTACCCTAACTGATATGAGGATTCTTCATGCCACAAGTTAAATTGAAAGAAGGCGAACCAGTAGACGTAGCTATCCGTCGTTTCAAACGTTCATGCGAAAAAGCGGGTGTTCTTGCTGACGTACGTAAGCGTGAATTCTACGAGAAACCAACTCAAGAACGTAAGCGCAAAAAAGCTGCTGCTGTTAAACGCTACCAAAAGAAATTGGCGCGTGAATCAGTACGTACGACTCGCCTTTACTAAGATTAATTTGTGATTGATTGCCTGGAATAAATAATGACGACTTTAAAAGACCAAATCACGGATGTTTTGAAAGCAACAATGCGTGCCAAAGAAATGTCCAAGCTGACGGTCATTCGTAGTCTACAGGCAGCAATTAAGCAAATCGAAGTCGATGAGCGCAAAGAACTTGACGACGCTCAGGTTCTTGCGGTCATTGAAAAACAAATTAAACAACGTAAAGAATCGGTTAAAGCCTTTGCAGGCGCTGGCCGAGATGATTTAGCTAGTAAGGAACAAGCCGAAATTGAGATTTTGTCTCAGTTTCTACCAGAAGCTATGACTGAGGAAGAACTTGATTCCATGATTGCGCAAGCTATTGCAGCGCAACAAGCTACTAGCATGAAAGATATGGGTAAGGTGATGAATTCTCTGCGTCCGCTCATAGCCGGGCGCGCCGATCCTGCACAAGTTTCCGCCAAAATCAAAGCGCAACTTGCTTAATCCCTACTTTCTAGTATTTCCTCTTTAACGTTGAACTGCCTTTAATCAAAGACAGTTCCTGACGTATTCTTATTGCAAATTACAATCGACCTGATAACGTTTCAGTAATTGCATCTCTTTAGACGATTTCACTTCTACAATTACATCCTGTTTACTCATATTTTGAAACTGACGATCCAGATAAGCACGATTCTGGTCAGCGGCTTGATATAAACGATCAACATAGCGTCCTACTATTCCACAAAATTTTGCATTCTGCTCAGGACTAAATCCCTGTTGCTGCGGATTTAAACCACTTAAAAATTGACGCGATTCCTTTTTATAATCCGCATTAATTCGTTCTACCGCTTCTACATATTCAACAGCACTCGCAGCAAAAACCCCATAATTCCACCCCAGTAGACACACGCCCAATAGTATTTTTTTCATATCATGCTTCGGATTTAATCACACTAATATTTAGAAAGATTGTAGCCTGATTGAATATATTCTTGCCATAACATCCTGATACAAAAACTTAAAACCCAGTTCAGCTTTAAATCTTATATTGATGTGCCTGCTGCATCTGTTTCAGACGTTGGCGAATGGCGGACGATAAAGATTGATTGTTTTTCACGCTACGCTGTGCATGTAATAATGATTTGATCGCGGTTTCTTCATATCCCGACCAGTATTCTACTTCTGCACGATAGCGCAGCACATTAGCAGCCTTGATCGGCGAATCTGGCTCTGCATTGGCAGCCAGTTGCATCAGTCTCCAGCCACTGACATCACGTGAATTGGCATTTAAAAATCGCTGTACCAAGACTTTTGCCTGATCCAGTTGCTTGGCACGAATCAACACTTCTGCATATTTATAATTAAGCGCTCGATTCTCCGGCATGATCCGCGCTGCTGACGCTACACTTTTCAAGGCTGCATCAAGCTGGTTCTGTGCTAAATAAATATCGCTCTGAAATAAAACTTGTAAAGGATGCATCTGGTTATGCTTTTTTGCTCGATCTAAAGTAGCCTGCGCGGCCTGAAAATCGCTCTGCTGGATTTGATAGGCAGTTAAGGCAAGCTGGCCTGCAAAATTTTTTTGCTGGTCCATCAGGATAAGCTGCTCTGCATTGGTCTGACCAGACAATACCCTGCTATACCACTTGATAATCTCAAAGTCTTGGTCATTGAGATTGCGTTTCACCGCAGGAAGCTGGTTGGCACGTAAACGCGCCTCACTCATACGCTCAGTCGTCAGTGGATGAGTGAACCAGAAATCCGGCAGAAAGCTCAATCGGCTGGTCGAGCGATGCATGACTTCAAAAAAGTCTGCCATGCTATGCGGGTTATAGCCGGCACGATACATATATTGCATACCAATCCGGTCTGCTTCACGCTCCTGATTACGACTATAAGTCAGCTGTTTATCCATCAACGCGGCTTGCGAACCCATCATCACCGCAGCACCCGCATCACCATCCGCCTGAGAGGCCACCAATGCCCCGACCAAAATTCCGGCCAATGCCAGTAAACCCTGCCCTTTAAAAGCATCTTGAGAGCGACTGTAATGACGTTGTGTGACATGTGCAATTTCATGCGCCATCACCCCCGCCACTTCATCCATATTTCGGGCTGAATTGATTAAACCAGCATTAAGAGCAAACAGCCCTCCCGGCACAGCAAAAGCATTAATTTGTGGATCATTAATCACCAGCAAACCAATGGGCTGTTGTAACTGAGTCTGACTGAGAATATGAGAAAATACCGACAGCAGCTGGTCTTCCAGCCATGGATTCTGCATGACTGGCATTTGCTTATGCACTTCGCGATAGACTTTTTCACCGATCATTCTTTCTTTTTGCTGATCGAGTAAACCCACGCCTGTACCAATATCAGGCACAGAAAAGTGTGCAGTCGCTTGATTAGAATCATGGCTAGAGCTATGCCCTGTCACCATGCACATCGTTAAGCCACACGCCAACGCCAATCGTTTCAATGAAAAATCTCTAAATCTATTGTTCTAAGCTGCCTTGAATATAGCATTGAAAAATGGGCATATACGCAAGAAAATGTTATTTAATATTATTGAAACTCAGGATTAACCACATAGCGTGGCACTCGCCCTTCTAAAGCATCCACCAGATTCTGATAAGCCAATTCGGCCATTTTTTTACGGGTGGCAGTCGTCGCAGAACCCACGTGTGGCAATGTAACCACATTGTCCAACTGAAATAATTCAGATTCTTTTAAAGGCTCTTTCTGATAGACATCGAGACCGGCAGCAAAAATCTGCTTGGCTTTTAAAGCGTCAATTAAAGCCTGCTCATCAATGACTGAGCCACGTGAAATATTCACCAATACCGCATGTGGTTGCATTTTTGCCAACTCAACCGCTGTAATCAGCGCTTTGGAATCAGCATTTAAGTCAACCGCAATAACGACAAAGTCGGAACGCTGTAATAGTTCATCTAAGTCAGAATACTGTGCATTCAGGCCTTGGGCCAATTCTGGTTTTTCACGGCGGTTATGGTACAAAATATTCATATTGAAACCATAAAAACCACGACGTGCAACTGCAGCTCCAATATGACCCAGACCGATAATACCTAAAGTTTTTCCAAAAATATCCAGACCAAATTGTGCTTCACCAACAGTACGCTGCCATTGTCCTTGTTTGGTCCAGTGATCCAGATAGGCCACTTTACGTGCCGCAGACATCAGCAATGTAAAAGCCAGATCTGCCGTGGTTTCAGTCAGTACATGCGGGGTATGGCTGAGATAGATATTTTTTTCATTTAAATAATCAAGTTCATAGTTGTCATAACCGACACTGACACTGGAAATGACTTTAAGCCGGGTGGCAGTCGCCAGATTGTTACGATTCAGCAATCGAC
Source organism: Acinetobacter sp. F-1 (assembly GCF_022869025.1). Classification (NCBI taxonomy): domain Bacteria; kingdom Pseudomonadati; phylum Pseudomonadota; class Gammaproteobacteria; order Moraxellales; family Moraxellaceae; genus Acinetobacter; species Acinetobacter sp. F-1. The sequence goes on from NZ_JAJKFX010000001.1 coordinate 4,767, forward strand.
CTGCTCCAATCATGCCATCGGCATCCTGAACCTGCTGCAAAAGCTGCTGGTTCACATCGCCTAACTTGGGTTGTATATAGGCGACATCATAAGTTTGTTCAAGTTTATTTTGAATATCAGCATCGATCTGACTAAATACAACCACTTTTTGTTTCATATTTTTTATTCCAAACTCATATTATTTCAAGCTGGCAGACCTATTTTGCATAAACTGCCATAAACGTTTTTTCAAAATTGGCTGATCCAGCATTTCCTGTAAAGAAGCCAACTGGATTATTTTACTATTTGAAATATAAGGTACAGTTCCCAAGAAAATAATATTTTTCTCGGCACTCATCCCATCGAGAAAACCCTGAATATAAGAGTCCACACCGCGCCCATCCTGAACATTGGCCCAAGGAAATGGCCAGTTCAGCTCACAAAACTCGCTGACCACTGCACGCTGGATATTCGTCCATAAATTCTGGGTTTCTTCAGTCATTGCAGTCGCATCAATCACAATACTGCAATAGGCCAGACTTAAAATCTGCAAACTAAATGGCGGAATTTGTATGATTTCACGCTGTTCCTGAACCAGTACTGGCGTGGGCACTGATACCACAGGCATGACTTCAGCTTCGGGTTGAATAACCGGCTCAGGAATTGATAGATCTGTAAATACCTCGGGCTGCTTGGACTGAGGCAAGACAATGTCACTGTGAAATTCTGGTGCGGCCTGATCACGCCAGATCGAGACCTGATGTGGCTGACATGCGCTGTCCCTAGGAATCCAGAGATCAATTCCTAATGTTGCCAGTATGTCACGCTGATGCCCTATCATCTTTTCATCATCACCAATTTCAGGCTGAACATTTTAGCCGGATTGCCTCTACTTTGCCGAACTTTTTCCGCTTTTCTTTTTTATCCTGATGGATTCTAATACAAAGTCGATCTGCCTGCTAAAAACTGTATTTTTAATACGCAATTAAATCACTGCCTCTGTTATAACAGATGCAGTCTCAAACTCTGAATTGTTATCTTCTTTTTTACATAATGGTTAAACTGTTTTTCTTCAACATTTGTTGAATAATCTGCTCTGCCTCAAAACCCAAGCGCCAATAAAGCAGTTCCATCACATCCAGTTCGTCCTGAGTCACAATACGGTCGCTCCACAAACAGGCTTCTGCGATCCCCAAAATCCCGAGACGTTCACGCAGTAAAAGTCCCGCAATATCATTCAGAATTTCCGCCAGATCAATCGGCTCATCAGAAATTTCATTGTATAAGTCCAATTCTCGAGCCGACAAAATCCGGTTTAAAATGCGTTCGCGAACCTCAAGCTGGTTTCCGCTATTAATCTGCTGCACATGCAACAAGGCATCAATCAGACGCACAATCTGGGGCTTAACTTCATCCAAAGCTGTTGGAATATGTGCAGACAATAGATTCAGCTCATATTTGACACATTCCAGCAATAAGGCATCAAGCAAGCCAATTTCACCATCTTCCTGAATAATTCGTGCCAGTTTCATCAAAAACTGACGTGCAACTGTGGTGGGCATCCCGCCAATATTCTTGCAGGCTTGCTGGAAAATCGAAATATGCACCCGCCCATCCAGATTCAGCAGTGAATCTACAATGGCGCGGCTCACTTCAGCCTCAGTCGGAATAAATTCACGATATTGACGAATCATCAAAATGGCGACCATGACTTCACGCGAGCCGGTCGCCGTCTGCAATGCACGTTCGAGCAACTCCGGACGCGGCATACTCAGCCGCAGCTCCGGATTCAGCGGTTTAATCGCATCCTTAATCGCAAAACTGATTGGCGACAGACGCAACAACGGCAGAGGCTGTGGCGAACTCCAGCTCATCGCAGTCTCGGGCACCACTTCTTCCAGAGAACGAAATAAACTGAATAAAGGCTGATTCTTGAGTTTCTTCAAGTTCTCGAGCTGCAAATCCTGAATCAGGGCAGGATTTAATTCATAAATTCGTTGATTAATATTTGGGTGAATATTCAACCAGTTTTGCGGACTCAAGGAATTGGCAAAACACATATGGGAAATGGATTCGGCATATTCACTATAGATTTGCGAACCGGAATGATGCACATGAATTCTGAGTAAAGTCTGGATATTGGCATCATTTTGAATCAGGCGGCGAGTTTTCTGGTCATTCTTAAAAGTGCGTCCACCCAGTGAAATATATTTAATAAAGCGTGTGATTAATACACCTAAACTGCCAATCAGCCAGATTACTGCGCCAATTGCGACATAAAAGGTTTCAAACTTATTTTCACGTCGAATGCCAGTTCGATAGAAACCGGATTTGGCAATTTTGCTGCCCCACTGGCTAAAGGTGGTTAAACTGCTATACAAAATTTTTAAGCGGGTATTTTCCGCAGTTTCACCCGACAGAATTTTATTAAATTCGTGACTGAGTAAACCATATAGCTCGACTTTATCCAGAGTTTGTACCGCACCCCAAGTCAGAATAATCGCGGTATCTCGCGGGCTAAAACCCGCCGTCAGCGTATTAACTCCAACTTCATCGGGCAGTACATACACCGCCGGAGGTTCAATTAAAAAGGTATCGGCCAGCTGCTGGGTAATTTGCAGTGCCACACTTTCCTCAGGAATACTTTCCATCGGGCTGAGACGGCGCGCACCCATCTGTTTTGCCAGCGAATAACCGCCATTCCGGAAAAGATAAAATTCATAGATGACCGAGATCATCATGGCACATAACAGCAAAGCAATCAGATAAGGACTGAGCATATGCCAGAAAATAGACTGGGTAGAATCAACATAAAAAACGAATAGACCAACAACGGTATTGATAATAAAAATAGTTAACAGCACAGCAATCAAGCAGAAGCTTACAGGCAATACGATATTCTTGTTTTTTATAAAATCATATCCTACGTTGCGCAATGTAGAACCCTAGTTAAGATTATTTTCAATGGGTTCATCATAAAACAAAAAAGCGGGAAATTCCCGCTTTTTCATGATGATTTTAAGCGCTTAGACTTCACGTACGCCAGTTAAATCCACAGAAGCTGCATCGATATTCACATCGATGTAATTCCCTTCTTTCATGGCACTGTCACTACGTTTTTGCTGTAGATCATCCAGATACTGCGCATCAATACCACCCGCGACATAAACGCCGTCAAATACCGAACAGTCAAAATCTTTCAGATCTGGCACTTTGGTGGTTCGAACTGCATCTTTTAAATCTTCCAGATCCTGGAACACCAAACGGTCTGCACCAATAATTTCACGAATTTCTTCAACGCTACGATCTGAGGCAATTAGCTCTGATTTTGCCGGCATATCGATACCGTACACGTTTGGATATTTCACCATCGGTGCTGCGGAAGCAAAGAAGACTTTTTTCGCACCAGAATCACGTGCCATCTGGATAATTTCATTACAGGTCGTACCACGCACAATCGAGTCATCGACCAATAGTACGTTTTTACCCTTAAATTCAAGCTCAACCGGGTTCAGTTTTTGACGTACCGATTTTTTACGTAGTTGCTGACCTGGCATAATAAAGGTACGACCGATATAACGGTTTTTCATGAAACCTTCACGGAATTTCACACCCAGCATATTGGCAAGTTCCAATGCAGAAGTACGTGAAGTATCCGGAATCGGAATCACCACATCGATATCATGCTCTTCACCCCACTCGCGCAGAATTTTTTGCGCCAGCTTCTCACCCATTTTCAGACGTGCTTTATACACCGAGATTCCATCAATAATGGCATCCGGACGGGCAAAATACACATATTCAAAAATACATGGACGATATTCAGGATTGCTCGCACATTGCTTGGTAAAGAAATTACCTTGTAAATCGATAAATACCGCTTCACCTGGCTGAATATCACGCTCAACTTTGAAGCCCAGCGCAGTAATCGCAACCGATTCAGAAGCTATGATATATTCCATGCCCTGTTCAGTTTCACGTGAACCGTAAATCAGTGGACGGATACCATTCGGATCACGGAAGCCCACCAGACCTTGTCCGGTAATCATTGCTACCACACCATAAGCGCCTTTACAACGCTCATGCACACGTGTTACCGCATGGAAAATATCTTCCGAAGTCGGCACCAATTTGCCATGTTTTTGCAATTCATGCGCTAGCACGTTTAGCAGCACTTCTGAATCAGAATCCGTGTTCATATGACGCAAGTCAGTTTTGAACAGGTCATCGTGAATTTCTTCGGCATTGGTCAAATTACCGTTATGCGCCAAGGTAATTCCATACGGCGAGTTCACATAAAATGGCTGTGCTTCTGCACTGCTCGATGAACCGGCTGTTGGATAACGCACATGACCAATCCCGTAATTTCCTTTCAAGGCACGCATATGACGGGTATGAAATACATCACGCACCATCCCATTGTCTTTACGAAGGAACAGACGCCCTTCATCACATGTCACGATCCCAGCTGCATCTTGTCCACGATGTTGTAACATCGTTAATGCATCAAACAACATTTGGTTAACGGGTGATTTACCAGCTATACCAACTACTCCACACATAGCAACCTCGCAGACAAGCTAGGATTAATAAAAAGGATTATTTGTAGACTCATCTGCAGCTCCAGATTTGGACGATGTTTCAGATGATACAGCTGAAGGTTTCGATGTCCCTTCAGGCTTGATATGTTGTAGTGCGCCATTCGCGGCGTCTTTCGACATTTGAGTCGCCCAAGGTGCATAAGGCAATAAGGCTTGAATAAACTTGGACTGTTTCCAGTGCGGTGAGCTTTCTACCCATGGGCCAATGCCTTGCATAGTAATCAGTACAATCAGCAAGCCTTTCAGGCTACCAAAGACACCACCTGCCAGACGGTTAAGCGGACCCAGTTTAAGACTCTTTAAAATACGGTTTAAAAGCGCAGTGACGATCCAGGTCAGAACCACAATTAACAGGACGATAAAGGCGAAGGCTGCTATCTTTTGTACGACTGGATCTGTACTCAGAGCAACCATAGACGGCGCAAGTAGCGTTGAATATTTTGCCGCAACAATCAGGGCAAAGATCCATCCCACTAAGTTCGCAAAGGCTTTAATAAATCCTTGACGCAAACCGTTGAGCCCTCCAATGAGCAAGATAATCAGCAGAAAGATATCAATGGCATTCATAGGATTTAAAGTGCGTCTACACAATCTTTTACAAGTTCAGGTCCAGTATAGATGAGGCCACTATAAACTTGTACAAGGCTGGCACCTGCCTGTTTCTTGGCAACAGCATCTGCGCCTGAAAGAATACCACCCACACCAATCAAGGGAATTTGTCCTTTTAACACCTGAGCAAATGCAGCCAGACATGCGGTACTTTTCTCAAAGACTGGCGCGCCAGATAGACCACCTGCCTCCTCTGCATGCGCCAGACCTTCCACCCCTTCACGTGACAGTGTGGTATTGGTCACGATCAGACCATCAATCTTGAATTGCAGTAACTGCTTGGCAATAAAGGCAATATCGGTTTCGTCCAGATCAGGCGCTACTTTCAGTACCAAAGGTACATAATGCTGGTATTCCTGCGCCAATTCAAGCTGACGGTTTTTCAATGTTTCAAGCAGTTCGGTCAGTGCATCACCACTTTGTAAACTGCGCAGATTTTTGGTATTGGGAGAAGAAATATTGACGGTAATGTAAGACGCATAATTATAGACTTTTTCTAAACAGATAAGGTAATCATCTACTGCTTTTTCTACCGGAGTATCAGCGTTTTTACCGATATTGATGCCGAGAATGCCTTTAAATTTGGCCGCTTTGACATTTTCCACCAGCTGATCTACACCCTCATTATTAAAACCCATACGGTTAATAATGGCTTTGGCCTGTGGCAAACGGAATAACCGCGGATGGGGATTGCCGGCTTGCGGTCGCGGGGTAATGGTGCCAATTTCAATAAAACCAAAACCTTGACCAGCAAGGGCGTCAATATAAGCACCATTTTTGTCTAAACCTGCCGCAAGACCTACTGGATTGGGAAATTCGATTCCCATACAAGTCACAGGTTTCGCAGCAACATTTTGACGCATCAAGCCCATTTTATGGGATGATTTTAATAGTGATAGTGTCAGCTCATGTGCACGCTCTGGTGCTAAAGAAAACAACAAAGGGCGGGCTAGAGAATACAACATATCTAGAAAAGTCTACTGCTTTTTAAGTCGGCATATTATAGGCATAGGCTGACAAAAAAACCATGCTTTGCAAATCTTTATTTTTACCGTTTATTGCACGGTCGCGGTTAATTTAATCTGTCCTGCTTCATTATTTAGTTCCATTTTCTCAACACTTAGACCCATTTGTGCCAGTTGAGTCAGGAAGTTTGCCAATACTGCATAATTTTCATGCATGACCGCCAATTGAATTTTTCCATCTATTTGCTGGGATGCAACCGAAAGACCTTGTTGCTGTGCCACCCGCTGTACTTTCTCTGCGGCATCCAGCTGCATGTCTCCAGCAGGTTTCATGGTGACTGCATTACTTTGCATCCAGACAATGGTATCTTTCAGCTGATTTAAACGTTTCTGCTGGGTGTCTGCTGCCTGATGCATATACCAGAGTGCTGAACTGACCGCAGCCACAACTACAAAAATAGTGGTAAAAATCACCAATACCCGTTCACGTGCCGAGAGACTGTCCAGATAATCACTCATTTTTTCAAAAGACTGATCCATGCGATTTTGTAGCGCTTCGATGGCTTTCATTATTGCACCCTCACCAGCCCAATGGCACCTGTTCCGCTGGCCTGAATATTCCCCAGCTCCACTTTAAAGCCTTGCTGACTCAATTGCTTGGTCAATGCATTTAGCGTATCTGATGAATTGGCCTTGAGCTCCATACTCAACACAGACGCATCATAATTGATCCGTTGTGCCACAATCTGGTTCTGCATCAAGACTGGTCCAATCCGACTAATCAGCTGTAATGCCTGTGTATCGGCGATCTGGCTTTGACGCAACTGCCCTTCAAACTGGCTTTTGATATTCTGCTCAGTGACCGGATAATTTTGCCCAAACCAGTACTTGAACTGATCAACGGCCTGTGCAGCGGTCTGATTTGCCACTTTTTTATATTGATACCAGCGCACCGCATCATAACTAAACTGTAAGACTAATATGCCCAGAAATACAGCTGCACATGCTTTCCAGTAACCGGAAATGGCACCTTCAGATTTAGCTTTGGGCAATACATTAAACGCATGTTGTTTGGGTTTTTTCAATACAGGAAGGACATACTGAAAAGATTCTAACTGCTCCTGTGTGACCAGTGCTTCTAGGCTACTTAACTGATCCTGATTCAGATTACTAACTTTATAATGCAAATCTTTGGGCTGATAATCCAGATACAGACTCAGATCATCCAGCGACTGGCCGATATATTCTGCCTCTCGTACCAACAAGCGCCCACCAATTTGGGTAATCACCCGCTGATTGGCTTCAGGAACTGGCAGTACCAAAAAGTCTGGCAGCAAAGCCGCCAGCTTGACGGGAATCAGGTTGAGAGAATACTGCAAGGTCTCGAGGGTCGAATTCGCAATCCCCATAATACTGACCTGATCAGGCTGCTGAAAATGATGCAGCACTTTCATGGCATCGACGGGCAGCACCACATATTCTTCAAGCAGATACTTGATGCCCTCATTGCCCATTTTTTTATATTGGCTCTTGGGCAAAGTCTGCTGCAAAATTTGCACATGACGGCTCGGGAAAAACACTACTGCTTCTTCGCCATGATGAGCCTGGATCTCCTGAATCAACTGCTCAAGTGTTTCCGCAGTATTCCAGAATTCCCCAGTTGACCATTGCCAAACCCCATTGGCCTCAGGCATCCATAAATACAACATCGATTGTGTACTACCGTTTTAATTGGTTTTTATAATGTAGGAATAAAACTTTTAACTGTTGTCGACAAACCCGCGGCAATGACTGGCTGCGCATAGATACGTGCTTCTGCCAATGCATAGGGATGAAAAGACTCCGCCAGCAAAATAGAAGAAATGTGCGCCACCACATTCATATGACACACCACGGCAATCGATTCATAAGGCAGTTGCGACAACCATTCAACCGCGACCTTGGCATCATCATCGGGTTTAATCGCATTACAGATCACCACCGGCACATCTTGAAAATACTGCTGCAGATGGGCCAGGGTTTCCTGCGCACGCAATAAGGGACTGACCACAAATACTTCAGGTTTAATCATATTTTTTAAGAACTGTGCAGTTTGCTCAGCCTGCTGATGACCACGCTCCGTCAATGGACGCTTGCTATCATTGCCATTGACTGGTGGAGCAGCCTCACCATGTCGCACTAAAGTCAGTTGCATTGGGTTTCCTTATTTTCTTTTGCCTGCATGATAACTGGCCAATATGACAATTCACATACAGTCCCTTTGTGTTATAGATCAGACTTGATGATGTGGCAAGACAAATTCCACATCACTGCGATGACCGTTTTTCATCAATGACAATGCAATGCTGAGTGGTGGTGCACCTTCAAAAATCACATCATACAAGGCAGAAGTAATTGGCATATAGACATCCAGTTCTTCGGAACGCGCCTTGACCTGTACGATGGTATTGATCCCTTCTGCAGTTTGACCCAGTTCAGTAGTAGCCTGCTCCAAAGTCTTGCCTTTGCCCAAGGCAAAACCAACCTGATAATTACGACTCAGCGGACTGCTACAAGTCGCAAATAAATCACCCACACCGGAAAGCCCAAGGAAAGTCAGCGGATTCGCGCCCAATTTTACCGCAAAACGGCTCATTTCGGCCAGTGCACGGGTCAGGATCATACTCTTGGTATTTTCACCCACGTTATACGCGGCTGCCATCCCCATCGCGACGGCATAAATATTTTTTAAGGCACCACCGAGTTCTACACCATGTACATCATCACTGGCAAAAACACGGAACAAGGCACTATGTAAGGCTTGCTGTACGGCATAACGTACCAGCTCAGACTCGCTGGCAATCACGGTTCCTGCCGGCTGACCTGCCACAATTTCCTTGGCGAGATTCGGTCCTGATAACACGCCATAAGGCACTTCTGGCAACACTTCCCGAATAATATCACTCATGAAGCTAAAAGTTTTGGCTTCAATCCCTTTGGTGAGTGAAATCACGGCTTGTGAGGTGATAAAAGGCTTGATTTGTTGCAGGACATCCCGAAAAGAATGACTTGGAATCGCGACTAAAATAATATCGCGATCACGCACAGCCAGTTCCAGATCCGACACAGCCAGTAAGTTTTCTTCCAGCTGGAAATCGGGCAAATAACGTTTATTGATATGCGTGGCATTAATATCTGCCGCAACGGCTTCGTCACGAATCCAGATCATGGTATTACAACCATTACGCACTGCAGTATTGGCCATTGCGGTACCAAAACTGCCCCCACCCAACACCGTGACTCTTAAAGCGGTCTTATGATCGACTGCAACCGGCTCGACCAGTGCTGAAAAATTTAATTCTGACATGTTATTTTTTAATACCCTGTTATACCGTGCAAATTAACCGTTCTGATTCCAATAACTTACAAAATTACTGGTCTGAATCTCTGCGCGTGCTGGAATTGCTTTTGCTGCAGTGCCAATATAAATAATACCCGAGACCAAATCATCTTTTGAAATTCCTAATGCCTGCTTAAACAGGCCAGACTCGACTACAGCACCACTGCGCCACATGGTCGAGAAACCCTGAATCTGGAGTGATAACAGAAAATTCTGTATGGCGGCGCCTGAACTGAGAATCTGTTCAAAATGTGGAACTTTAGGATGATCTTGCAAACGCGTTAAAGCCAGCACCAATAGTGGCGCACGGAATGGATGATTCTTGACCCGTTCAATCTGTGCCGTTTCAGTTTCACCCAGATCGACCAGTGCCTGAGACAACAGCTCCCCAAATGCTTCACGCTGTGCATCAGGTATCACCACAAAGGTGGTGGGTTTCAACCGATGATGATCTGGTGCTGTCAATGCCGCCTGAAAAGCCAGCTCCAGCTGTTCTGCATTCGGTGCCGGTGCCAGCAAATGTCCTATTGATTGACGTTGGTGAATATTTTGATGAACGATGTCGACCACGGATTCCGTCATTGCTTTGTAGATCTATACTTAAAAACTGTTTTCAAGATTAGCATATTCCAGCTGTAATACTCTATAAACTTCACCGCGACTTAGCCGCAAAAATTACTCAAGAACATTACAATATTTTTATTTTAATCAATGAAATACTCAGTTGAATTACTTTTTTAGCATAGAGTCACACTAAAAATTTCCAAACTTATACAACAGCTCCAAATTCTGTGCGCTTTACTATGCTCAAATAAGCTTAATTCTGTTTTCACCCGAGATTTTATCATGAAAAAAACAATTGCGATCAGCGGATTAGCAGCTTCAGTTCTACTTTTAACTGCCTGCGCTTCCAACCCAACCTCACTGGCAATTCAGAAAGAAAATAATCAGTTTGAGGTCACCGGATTAGGTAAAAATCAACTAACTGCTAAAAATAATGCCATTAATGCTGCCAGCAAAACCTGTGGTTCGAAAGCTACTGCGATTATTATCGATGAAAAGACGGGTTATAACGGGGCATTAAAAGGTGTCGTTGATGATCAGACTGGACAAATGATTCAGGCAGCAGCTACCGTTCTCGGGAATATCGCAGGCACCAATACTGGTTTAAACCAGAATGATGACTATCAAACCATTTTGACTTTCCGTTGTCAGGCCAAATAAGTCCAGATCACATGGTCATAAAAAAAACCGCTCTTGAAGAGCGGTTTTTTTAATCTGGATTAGCAATAACCTTCTAGACGAGTTAAAGGCAATTTCTGTCCAATCGCCTTCTCAATTTCTGGTAGATAGAACGCATCATCTTCGGCAAGGAAACTAATACTCACACCACGTGTTCCCGCACGGCCAGTACGTCCAATACGATGTACATAATCATCTGACTGTTCAGGTAAAGTGAAGTTCACCACATGTGAAACACCATCCACATGAATACCACGACCCGCAACATCTGTTGCAATCATAATGTTGTGCTTACCATTTTTGAACTGGTCTAGCATTTTTAGACGCTTGTCTTGAGCAATCTCACCAGACAGCATGACCACCTTATAACCATCACGTTTTAAATGATCATAAAGCTTACGCACCTGATCACGACGGTTGGCGAAAATCATCACCTTTTCAATCGGCTCATCACGCAAGATTTCTTGCAACAGTTTATATTTATCGGCCTTAGCCACCATATACACCCGTTGCTCGACATCGGCATTGGTTTTCTTTTCCGGTTCAATTTCAACTGTGACCGGTTCAAATAACCATTGCTGGGCCAAATTTAGTACATCATAGCTGAATGTTGCAGAGAACATTAAAGTCTGACGTTGCTCCTTACGCGGCGAAAAACGCACAATGCGTTTCACTGAAGGAATAAAGCCCATATCGAGTAGACGATCCGCTTCATCAATGACCAGAAATTCAATCTGATCCAGCCAGACTTCTTTTTGCTCGACAAAATCGATCAAACGACCGGGTGTCGCGACCATAATATCGACAGGTGCTTTATTTAGTTGATTCTTTTGCTTGTCAAAATCTACACCACCCAGCAAAGTCACGACATTGAGACCGGCATATTTGGCCAGATCCTGTGCATCGCTTTCAATTTGCAGTGCCAGTTCACGGGTCGGTGCCAAAATCAGGGCACGCGGTTCACCACGATAACGCTGCTCCTGAATTGGGTTATTTAATAGATCATTCATGATACTAATTAAAAAAGCTGCAGTTTTACCTGTACCTGTCTGTGCGCGGCCAATGGCATCATGTCCTGCCAGCGTGAATTTTAAAACCTTCTGCTGGATAGGCGTCATGGTGGTAAAGCCTAAAGCATCAATCGCTTTTTTTAGATTGGGATGTAAATTTAAGGTTTCAAAACCAGATGACATAAAGCGGTGCTCTACTTGGGTAATCACTAAGATGGGGATAGTATAAACAAAAAACGCCCCAAGTTATATTGGAGCGTTTTCTTTTTAGCTTAATCCGAAGATTAGTCTAATGGTTGAACTTCTTCAGCTTGAAAGCCTTTTTGGCCTTTAACAACACTGAATTCAACGCGTTGACCATCACGAAGTGAACGGTGGCCGTCACCTTGGATAGCACGGAAATGAACAAATACGTCATCACCGCCGTTACGTTGAATAAAGCCGAAGCCTTTAGTATCGTTAAACCACTTAACTACGCCTTGTTCGCGAGCAGCTGTCATAAGTTAATCCTCATTGAAACTAAAAGAAGGACCACCCGGTGTTGCAAACAGCAGAGCAAACAAGTTTGAAAATATTATTTTTAAGCTTGTAATCATTCTGTAAAACTATCAACAAAATCCCGGTTACATCCATTTATGTAATAGGGTGAAAAACAATCACTTTGTTTATTCAAAGTCCCAAATACGCAACGAGCTTAACATGGGTTTATCACAATTAATAGATTTTTTTTAGCATGTTCTGTTTGATTTAGTTATTTTTTTCATGAAAATTGTCAAAAGACTTTATATCTTCTTTTAGATTGTGATTTTTATTAAAGCAGTTTGGTTCTATACGCTTCTTTGTTACTATTTATTGTCATTTTTTTGCTATGTGAATGAAACCCTAATGTCGCAAGATCCAGAGCAATATTGTCTTATCGATGCCATAGGAAAACCCTGCCCGATGCCGCTATTAATGTTAAAACGGGCACTAAAGGCCGGTAATCAGAAAACTTTCTTGCTCAAATCCTCTGATCCACATAGTCAGACGGATATCAGCCGTTATTGCCAGATTCATCAACTCAAGCTTGAATCAAGAAAAATTTCTGATTCAGAGTTTCACTACTTGATTGAATCTTAAAAATTTTCAATTAAACTGTTTATCTTAGTTTCGTATACTTTTTTACATTTCTCTACCCAAATATCCATTATTTGCGGAGAGATTGGATTAAGATAAAACCTATGTTTAGGGTTATCCCGCACTTCAAGGAGAACACATGAGTGACAGCCGCAATCAGTTGATGCCCCTGTCATTATCGGCGCCAGGGGTCAACCTCGGTGCTTATATCAGCACTGTCAATCAGATTCCGATTTTAACGGCCGAACAAGAAAAAGAGTTGGCTGAACGCTATTACTATGACCAGGATTTAGATGCAGCAAAAATGCTGGTCATGTCACATTTGCGTTTTGTGGTGCATATTGCACGCAGTTATGCAGGTTATGGTCTGCCACAAGGCGACCTGATTCAGGAAGGCAACCTGGGTCTGATGAAAGCTGTAAAACGTTTTGACCCGAATATGGGCGTACGTTTGGTGTCATTTGCTGTGCACTGGATTAAGGCGGAAATTCATGAATATGTGATCCGTAACTGGCGTATTGTTAAAATCGCCACCACCAAAGCGCAACGTAAACTGTTTTTTAATCTGCGTAGCCTGAAAAAATCATCGAAAAAGTTGACCCTCGCAGAAGCACAGTCGATTGCCAATGATTTAAATGTCACACCAGAACAAGTTCTGGAGATGGAAGGCCGTTTGACGGCATATGATGCTGCTTTTGATGCTTCCGGCGATGACGATGATGAAGGTTCAACTTATGTTGCACCGGCTTTATATCTTGAAGATAACCGTTATGATCCGGCCCGTCTGATTGAAAATGAGGATTATGAGGAACAAAGTACCTCTGCCCTGCACGAAGCCATGGATCAGCTCGATGATCGTTCACGTAATATCTTGCAGCGCCGCTGGCTAGATGATGAGAAATCCACCCTGCATGAGCTGGCCGCCGAATATAACGTTTCCGCGGAACGTATTCGTCAGCTGGAAAAAAATGCCATGGAAAAAATTAAAGTGGCGATGTCCTCCAATTAATACCAAATTCTGTTATTGATTTAATCTGAAAAAGCCTTCATCAAAGAAGGCTTTTTTATGTCCGAATTTTGAATTTATGCTAAGGTTGAGCGCAAACTTTATCAGGAAGATCAATTCAAATGTGGATTGCGATTTCAGCACTCAACTTGGCGCTTGCCGTGATGCTCGGTGCCTTTGGTGCACATGGTTTAAAAGCGCGCGCGACTGAAGCCCAGCTCGGCTGGTGGCAAACGGCAACGGATTATTTTTTCTATCATGCCTTAGGTTTGCTTATTCTGGCCTTGCTCGCGAAAGTCATTCCAACACTCCCGATTCAATGGAGTTTTTGGCTAATTCAGGTCGGTATTTTATTATTTTCTGGTTCACTGTATATCATGGCCTTGGGTTTACCACGTGGATTAGGCGCAATTACGCCAATTGGTGGTGCTTTAATGATTGCAGGATGGTTAATTCTGGCTTGGAATGCTTTAAAATACGCCAGATAAGTCTGAAAATCACTTAATCATGGAGGGTAGCTAGAATGATGATTTATATCAATGGCGAACAACAGGAAACTCACTGCAAGAATCTGCTGGAACTGATTCAGAGTATGGCGCTTGAGGGTAAGCGTTTTGCAGTTGAAGTCAATGAAATGATTATTCCTAAAAGCAGATTAGGCGATACGCCGATTTGCGATACAGACAAAATAGAAATTATTCACGCGGTCGGTGGCGGCTAATACTCGGGACGATTATGCAAGATTTATTACAGATTGGTTCACGCCAATTCCAGTCTCGCCTTTTGGTAGGCACAGGCAAATATAAAGATTTAAATGAAACTCAGCAAGCCATTGAAACCAGTGGCGCAGAGATTGTTACTGTCGCGATTCGTCGGGTCAATATTGGACAGCATCCAGATCAGCCGAATCTGCTGTCAGTCATTCCTCCGGAAAAATATACCATTTTGCCGAATACCGCAGGTTGTTTCGATGCCAATAGTGCCGTTCGCACCTGTATGCTGGCACGCGAACTCCTTGATGGCCATAATCTGGTCAAGCTTGAAGTTTTAGGCGATGAAAAGACCTTATATCCGAATGTGACTGAAACCTTGAAAGCTGCACGTACCTTGATTGACGATGGCTTTGAGATCATGGTCTATACTTCGGATGATCCAATCGTGGCGCAAGAACTGGAAAGCATGGGCTGTGTGGCAATTATGCCTTTGGGCAGCCTGATTGGTTCGGGCTTGGGAATTCTCAATCCACATACCCTGTCGATTATTAAAGAAAATGCCAAAGTGCCTGTACTGGTCGATGCTGGTGTCGGTACCGCAAGTGATGCCGCAATTGCGATGGAACTGGGCTGTGATGGTGTACTGATGAATACAGCGATTGCAGCTGCACAGAATCCGGTACTCATGGCCTCTGCAATGCGTAAAGCAGTCGAAGCTGGTCGTGAAGCTTTTCTGGCCGGCCGTATGCCGCGTAAACGTATGGCCAATGCCAGCTCGCCGGAAACTGGTTATTTCTTTAAATAATATTTAAAGTCTTGGATCATTTTTCAAATAAGGATTCTCAGGAATCCTTATTTTTTTGACTAAAATTCATGGGCACAATTTAAGCTTAAATCATTCAGCTATTTGATCGAGCTTTTATAATAATGAACACTCGATAATAAAAATAAGGATGTACGCTGGCGCTACTCAACTGCAGCGCGATGATCGACGTTCAAGTCTCATCAGCGATTCTATTAAAATAACATTGATTTTGTTAATTTCTATTCACACTTTAATGATGAAGACTGACAAATAAAAACCGCTTTCAATAAAGCGGTTTTTTTAAGCCTGATGATGAATACTCATTTATGGAATTAGACCTTCATCTCGCATTGCAATCTGTACAGACTGACGCTCTGCGACTTTATTGCGGATATGAATAATATTCTTATACGGACTTAAATCATGCTCAATATGATTCGACCAATTGGTCAACACAAACAGATAAGCATCGGCTGGGCCAAAGTTATCATCAACCAGATAGTCATTGTCTGATTCAGCAATCGCTTTGTCGATATAACTCAATAGACGATCGACTTCTGCATAGGCTTTTTTCTTTTCATCATCGGATAACTTGCCACCAAAGAACACCGCATAAGCATCATGCAATTCTGAGTTGAGATAACCCAGCCATTCCAGAACTTTGGCACGTCCCATACCAGATGGCGGAATCAGATCTTGTTTTGGATCGTGTTGAGCCAGAAAAGGTAAAATGGCTACGTTTTCTGTCAGGATCAGACCAGGATTAATTTCTAAGGCTGGTACATAGCCTTTAGGATTAATTTCGTAATAATCCGTACCTTTCTCTGTTTTATGTGTTTTTAAGTCAACACGTTCCAAATCAAAATCGACATTAATTTCATTTAAAATAATATGAGCTGCCAGTGAGCATGCACCCGGCGAATAGTAAAGCTTCATTTCTGATCCTTGTTATACACTTCTCTATGTTTTAAATCGCTTCTGTCAAACTTTCAAGTGATCAAACCTGTAAATTGCAAAAAAGCGTAACTGCCCCTCAAGACATTTACTCATTCAATATTCAGGAAATTAACGGCTTTTTCAAGCCCATCTCTGTAGATTTTTGACCGCATCTGTTTAAGATACCCAGGTTTTCCAAATTTAGATGATATTTCGTGATTAGCCTTAAAAAAGAAGAATGGTTTTCCAATGTCCGGACTGATGTACTCGCAGGTTTGGTGGTTGGACTGGCCTTAATTCCCGAGTCGATCGCCTTCTCTGCAATTGCTGGCGTCGATCCGCAGGTCGGTCTCTATGCTTCGTTTTGTATTGCTGTGACGATTGCTTTTTTTGGCGGCCGCCCTGCCATGATCTCAGCGGCTACGGGTGCGATGGCACTGCTGATGATTACGCTGGTAAAAGACCATGGACTGCAATATCTGCTGGTAGCGACTATTCTGACCGGAATTATTCAGGTCATTGCCGGTTATTTTAAAGTGGCCAAGTTGATGCGCTTTGTTTCGCAAGCTGTGGTGTATGGATTTTTGAATGCATTGGCAATTCTGATTTTTGTCGCACAGCTTCCCGAGATGCAAAAAATGGATGGGATGGGCTATCTGTTTATTGCCATGGGTCTGGCGATTATCTATCTATTTCCTTATCTGCCTGAAATTGGTAAAGCCATTCCTTCTCCGCTAATTTGCATCATCGTGCTGAGTGGACTGGCGCTGTTCTTGGGTACAGATATGCGAACCGTGAGTGATCTGGGGCAATTTCCGGACACCTTACCAATGTTCCTGCTGCCAGAGATTCCGCTCAATCTGGAAACCCTACAAATTGTACTGCCTTATTCATTGACGCTGGCGACTGTCGGTTTGCTGGAAAGCATGATGACTACGACTGTAATTGATGAAGTGACCGGAACTGAAGGTGACCGCCATCAGGAATGTCGTGGTCAGGGTATGGCCAATATTGTCAGTGGTTTTATGGGTGGCATGGCCGGTTGTGCCATGATCGGTCAATCGATTATTAATGTGTCTTCCGGTGCACGAACCCGTTTATCAACGCTGATTGCCGGTGTATTTTTGCTGTGCCTGGTGGTGTTTCTGAAAGACTGGCTGGCTTATATTCCGATGGCGGCTTTGGTGGCGATTATGGTGATGGTCGCCTTTACCACTTTCCAGTGGGGTTCAGTCAAACAATTCAATAAACATCCGCTGGAATTTAATGTGGTTATGATTGCGGTGGTGCTGGTGGTTTTAGCCACCCATAATCTGGCACTGGGTGTATTTGTTGGCGTGCTGCTTTCTGCTCTGTTCTTTATCAATAAACTGGAAAGAACCGTACATGTCTATACGCATTTGAATTCGGCTCATTCACGCAGC
Organism: Acinetobacter sp. F-1; assembly: GCF_022869025.1. Classification (NCBI taxonomy): domain Bacteria; kingdom Pseudomonadati; phylum Pseudomonadota; class Gammaproteobacteria; order Moraxellales; family Moraxellaceae; genus Acinetobacter; species Acinetobacter sp. F-1. The sequence continues at coordinate 22,552 of NZ_JAJKFX010000001.1, forward strand.
TACTTTATTTCTGGACAGATTTTCTTTAGCAGTTCAGAGAACTGCTATCAGTTCTTTGATTTTAAAGAAAAGCTTGAACATGTTGAACTTGATCTGACCCATGCGCATATTTGGGATGTGACCTCAGTGAATATGCTGAATAACGTCATCCAGAAATTTAAAGCTCAAGGTATAGAGGTGACCGTGATTGGTTTAAATGAAGCTAGCAGCACCTTGATTGACCGTTTTAGTAGCTGAGGCATGATGATTAATAAAAGAGCCAAGCGAGGCTCTTTTATTGTATCTGGAAGATCTTGCCGATTTTTATGGAGAAATACCGAGAAAAGTTTGACTTGCTCGGCTCAGGACTTAAAATACCGCATTCTGAATTTTTAGATTTGCCAAAGTTATGTCGAACGATCAATTAGACCAGCAAGTCGTGGAGCTGGACAATTTAAGCGAGCACCGTGAAATCGTGACGTTTATGCGCCGCTCAATGCCGCTGAACACCTCTCAACGTACTGCGCTTGAACAATATGGTCACTTAATTTTGGAATATCCGGTGGGCGATTTACGTCAACACTTTGAACATCCGGAGCGTCCTTTAACGGTAGAAATCGGTTTTGGTATGGGTCGTTCTCTGGTGCTGATGGCCAAGGCCAATCCCGAGCGTAATTTTGTCGGGATTGAAGTTCATGTACCAGGCATTGCGCAGTGTGTCTATGAAGCAGGTATGGCCGGCGTAACCAACTTACGCGTACTGGATGCCGATGCGATTCAAGTGCTGCGTGAAATGCCGGACAATAGTATCAATACGGTTCAGCTTTACTTCCCTGATCCATGGCAGAAAAAACGTCATTTTAAACGCCGTTTTGTTTCACATGAACGTATGCCACTGGTTGAGCAAAAGCTGGAGCTGGGCGGCACCTTCCATGCTGCAACAGATTGGGAACCATATGCAGAATGGATGCTTGAAGTTTTGGAAGAACGTCAACGTCTGGAAAACCTCGCAGGTAAAGGCAACAGCTATCCTCGTCCTGACTGGCGTCCACAAACCAAGTTTGAGCGTCGCGGCATTGAAGCCGGTCACAAGATTAATGACTTTATCTTCAAGAAAATTTCTTAATCTAAGACTCAAAAAAGCGCTGATTATTCAGCGCTTTTTTATAGAGAAAATTTGTCTTTGAACCCTGCTCTGTAGATAAATCATTAGCTTCTTCATTTTTGATGACGCGTGAGAATCTGCTGGCTCAACAACTGATAGACATTTTGTAAATCTGCTCGCTGCCGATTCGCCAGCATCTGCTGATGCATATTTAGGATATTTTGATCACCACGCATGGCGGGGCCAGTCTGCATTTGCCTTGGATCATTTTCGGTAGCTTTATGGGCAGTTTCTAGTATTAAGGGATACAGCAGACTGAAATCGACCTGCTCAGCATCTACAATCTGTTTGGCCATATCATAACAATAATTACTGAAATTACAGGCAAATACTGCGGCCAGATGCAAACTTAAGCGTTGTTCAGAGCTATAGTGATAGACTCTATTGCTTAGGCTATTTGCTAGATCATGCAGTTTTTCTTGATCTTCAGCATTATCCGCTTCAATAAATAAAGGCGTATTCGACCAGTCGATGTCACGTTCCAGACTAAAAGTCTGTAAAGGGTAAAATACACCTGAACGTGGGTGAACATCCTGCAAAACGTTTAAGTGGGTACTGCCAGAAGTATGTACGATCAACACATCAGGAAGATAGGCATGTACCTGCTCGATGACAGATCGAATGAATTGGTCACTGACGGCAATGATTAAAAGATCAATTTCGGAATGCAGTAATTCAGGAGCGTTGATCGCCTGAGCCTTAAATTTAGATGCCAGCTGTTCTGCCTTGGCAAAACTGCGGCTATAGATTTGTACAAGCTCATGCTGTCCATTTAAGCCTTGGGCAAGATGAAAGGCAACTCGACCTGCCCCAATAATACTAATCCGCATCTGCTGATCTTCCTGAATAATTGCGCACAGCATGCCAATAAAAAAAGGACGAAGCAATTCGTCCTTTTGTGTAAATCAGATTTTAAAATTTACGTAAGGTTAAAATCTGCTCACTGCGACCAAAAGGCCCATGAAGATCATGTAAAATTCCACTGGTTAAACCAATGCCATCTTCACCATATTGCTGTAGCACTTCTAGTCCTAGCCATGTGCCTTTAGGTAAACGATGCAAATGAATCTGCAAATCCAGATTTGGGAAACCCCATCCCGCATTTGGATCCTGACGCGGCACCACGCCATTGGCTGTATCCACCATTCCCATCAAACGGCTAAAGTCGCTGGTCGTCTGACCTTCTACCATTTCCAGGGCATTGGATAACCAGACAATACCTTTGCCAGCACGATGATCGACATGGGCACGGGTATTAATACTTTGAATATAACCACCTGGCCAGCAGCGCATCCCTTCCCACACCGGCAGGTCTTCAGGGTGCTGAACCGGAAAATCCTCCAGACCGGCGATCGTACGGGTATCCGAAGTCATCATTTTCCAGGCACGTGCCACAATACAGGTTTTCCCGTTGGCACACATTTCTGCTTCAATGAGTTCGATGGTTTTACCCGGACGAATCATGCGCGTAGTAATGGAAAATTCACCAAAAGCAATCAGTCCAAAGATATCCAGACTCACCCGGCCAATGCGCATCTCTGCACGTGGCTGAAACTGTTCCAGTTCTGCACAAATAATACCAGTCGCGGGCGCCATATGCTGCTCATGCGGATTCCATGCACCTTGCGCATGAATATTAGATTCATAATAAGCAGTGCTGCTGCCATCGGCATGCTGTTCGCGGTTGATGAAACGATAGTAGGCTGACATTGTTTTTACACTTCCTTGAATCTTATATTTAAATTTCTAGTTAACTGTTTCAGTTAGCTATGCTTATTTCTGTATAAAAAAACCATAATAATTCATGATTTGACAGTAAATTTTGCTATGTTTAAATCCGACTTTGGTTAAAAGCGCTGCTAAATCTTGGGCAGAGATTAAATGAAAATCCTGCTGTAACCGTTCAAGCATTTTTTCGCTTTGTTGAATACTGAGTCCTGTCTGCTGTGCCATTTTTTGCAAGATTTTTAATTCAGTTTTATTTTCAGGTTGCATCAAGTCATAGGTTAACAGGATTCCATCGGTCTTAAGACTATCGGATATATCCTGAAAAAATTCAGTTTTATTTTCTGATGGAATAAAATGTGCCACCAAAATTGCTAGAGCCGCATCGAACTGATTATCTTGATTTAAGCTTTGTGTATCTGTCTGAATAAAACGAATCCGCTGCGATCCCAGGTCTAACCCAATATTTTTCTGCGCCTGTTCCAGCATAGTCGCCGATGGATCAATTGCAGTAAATGTCCAGTTTGGGTGGCGTTGCAACAGATAAGATAGCTCATAGCCTGTCCCGCAACCAACCACCAATATATGGGCAATTTCGGGTAAATGAGTGGTTAGGATGGCATCAATTTGCTGATGTACCAGTTCATAGCCGGGAATCAATTTACGGATGTGCTCATCATAATTAGCGACGACGAGTTCACTATGGAAGTTTTTTGCCATATTTTCACTTTACCTCACACCATTCAACAGACTAAAGAGCATTAGGTTTATCAGTTATTACAATATTGATAAAGATTCCATCTAAAGGTTTTAAATTTTCGACCATTATCCTAAATCTAATCACATGACAGGCGACATGAATGTCGCCATTTTGCTGAAGGGACATGGATGTCCCTTCAGCAAAATAAAGGGCTTTTGTTTACTTTTAGCCCATCGAAAGTCAAAGCATGGCCTACACGTTAAAATTAAAATCTTTCTTTCTAAGTGAGGCTGTGCAGATCTTTCGCTTTTTCTTAATAGTTTCTCTTCAACTTTTTTTAATGATAAAAAAGTTGAAGAATTCACCAATCTCAAAAACTAAACAATACTTAAGCTATTTCCTTTAAGTTCAACTCTTCACGCATAAATTCACGTAATTTAAACTTCTGCGCCTTACCGGAAGCTGTCATCGGGAACTCATGGAAGAAACGCACATAGCGCGGCACTTTATTGTGTGAGATATGCTCGGCACAATACTGGCGAATAGTTTCTTCAGTACACGGATCGTTTTCATGCAAAATGATGCAGGCACAGAGTTCTTCACCATACTTATGATCTGGCACACCAATCACCTGAACATCTGAAACCGCAGGATGGGTATAAAGGAAGTCTTCAATTTCTTTGGGGAACAGGTTTTCACCGCCACGAATGACGACATCCTTGATTCGCCCCTTGATTTTGACAAAGCCTTCATCATCCATTTCAGCAATATCACCCGTATGCATCCAGCGCGCATTATCAATTACTTCTGCAGTTTTATCCTGATCTTCCCAATAACCGAGCATCACCGAATAACCACGCACACAGAGTTCACCGAGTTGTCCGCGCGGCACCACCTTGCCATCTTCATCGACAATTTTCACTTCCAGATGCGGATGTACCCGGCCGACTGTCGTAACACGCTGTTCAATGGAGTCTGCGGTAGAGCTTTGCGCACTGACCGGTGCGGTTTCAGTCATGCCATAGCAAATGGTGATATCTGACATATGCATCCGCTCAATCACACGCTGCATGATTTCCTGTGGACATGGACTGCCGGCCATAATGCCGGTACGTAAACTGCTCAGATCAAATTCATCAAACTGTTCATGCTCAAGAATGGCAATAAACATGGTCGGCACCCCATAAGCCGCCGTACATTTTTCTTGTTGAATGGCTTTGAGGGTTTCCAGAGGATTGAAAACGGCAGATGGATAAATCATGGCTGAACCATGGGTAATACAGGCCAGATTTCCCATCACCATACCAAAGCAGTGGAACAGTGGTACCGAAATACAAACCCGATCTTCTGGACTTAAATGAATGGCTTCACCGACAAAATAGCCATTATTTAAAATATTGTTATGGGTCAACATAGTACCTTTCGGATTCCCCGTTGTACCCGAGGTGAACTGAATATTGATGGTTTCATCAAACTGCAATTCACTCGAAATTTGCTGCAATTTTTCTAAGGCGTTTGCGCTTGGTTCCACCAATAAGTCCTGAAAACGATGTAGACCCGGATGTTCCTGTTCATCAATTTTAATCACATGCTTCAAATGCGGCAGACGCTCTGCATTGAGTAATTTACTTTCAGTCTGTGTTAGCTCAGGAGCAATTTTAGTCAGAATTTCCTGATAGTCAGTGGTTTTAAACTGCGCTGCAATCACCAGTCCCTTACAGGAGACCTTGTTTAAGACATATTCCAGTTCATTACTTTTATAAGCTGGATTCAAGTTCACCAGAATAATTCCCGCCTTAAATGCAGCAAACTGGGTAATGGTCCATTCCACACAGTTCGGCGACCAGATGGCCAGACGGTCACCTTTTTTCAGGCCCAGTTTTTGCAAACTACAGGCAAAAGCATTCACTTGCTGCTGCAACTGCTGATAGCTCAGACGCACATTCTGGTGCAAGCTGACGATTGCATCAGAATGTGCATACTGTTCGCATGCCTGATCAAATTTTTCGCCAATTGTCATGCCCAATAAGGGTTGGCTGCTTGTTCCGTAGGCATAGCTTAACCGTACTTGTGTCATTGAATCGATCTCCTTGATTCTTTGTAATTCTGATTTTCAACTCTATTAATTGTTTTTGACCACGACAACCCTGTCTTCCTGCCTGTTTTTTGTGTTTTATGCTCCTGCTACTCCCTCCTGTCGACGTACTGCGTTGACACAAAAATCGGCAATCTGTTTGACAAAGTGATCCTTATAATTTTGATCAAACCTGATATTCCGAGATGGATTCAAAGGTTCAATTACCACAAAGGTCATGGAACCAACCACACCCAGCGCTGCGGTATTTAAATCTTCAAATTCAAACTCGCCATTGACTTTTCCTTCAGCCAAAATTTCCTTAATGCTTTGCTTGATTAGCTGTTTACTGTGAAAACGCTCATGTTCCATTTCCGGATCGACCGGTTCGAACATCAGCGAATACGCCAACTGTGGGCTGTTCATGGCTCGCTTCACAAAAGTTGTAACAGATTTTTGCAATTTCTGTTTTGGCGATAAATCCGAGGCAGCAATGTGATTTAAAATCTCAATCTCAAGCCGAATTGCTTCTGACAAAACCTGAATCAAAATCTGATTCTTGTTTTCGAAATATCGATATACCAAGCCTGTAGAAACGCCTGCACGTTCTGCAATCGCCTGAATCGACGCCTCTTTAAAGCCCCCTTGAGTAATCAGCTCACGAGCAGATTGCAAGATCGCCAAGCGATTTTGCTCCATTCGTTCCTGCATCAATGATGATCTTTTATAACTCATAAAATTAATCTCAACAAGATAAAATGAATTGTAAATCATTTTGTGAATATTGATTCACTTTTTTAAATTTTCGATGTATGTTAAATAACAAGCACAACAAAAATGCTTTTTTGGATACAACAAATAGAACCACAGGATGGATGAACAATGAATTTACAAAGCTTGGATTTCGGTTTGGACGAAACACTTATTGCACTTCGTGATTCAGTGGCTGCATTTTGCGCCAAGGAAATTGCTCCAATTGCTCAACAAGTGGACCGTGACAATGAATTCCCTGCTCACCTTTGGAAAAAATTTGGCGAGATGGGCCTGCTCGGTCTGACGGTCAGTGAGGAATATGGCGGTTCAAATTTCGGTTATCTGGCACACATCATTGCCATGCAGGAAATTTCCCGCGCTTCAGCATCGATTGGTTTGTCCTATGGCGCACATTCTAACCTATGTGTAAACCAGATTAAGCGTAATGGCAGTGAAGAACAGAAACAGCGCTATCTGCCCAAACTGGTATCTGGTGATTATGTCGGTGCATTGGCCATGTCCGAACCCAATGCCGGATCCGATGTGGTCAGCATGAAACTCAAAGCTGAAGACAAAGGTGATCATTACCTGCTGAATGGTTCGAAAATGTGGATCACCAATGGCGGCGATGCCGATGTACTGGTGGTCTACGCAAAAACCGATTTACAAGCCGGTGCCAAAGGCATGACCGCTTTTCTGGTTGAAAAAAATATGCCGGGGTTTAGTCACGGTACGCACCTAGACAAACTCGGCATGCGTGGCTCAAACACTTATCCACTATTTTTTGACAATGTCGCAGTGCCAAAAGAAAACGTGCTCGGCGGTGTCGGCAATGGCACCAAAGTGCTGATGAGCGGTCTGGACTATGAACGTGCTGTTTTAAGTGCAGGCCCACTCGGCATTATGGATGCCTGTATGGATACCGTGATTCCGTATATTCATGATCGTAAACAGTTTGGTCAGGCGCTGGGTGAATTCCAGTTGATGCAGGGCAAAATTGCTGACATGTATTCCACCTGGCTGGCCTGTAAAGCCCTGGTCTATGCAGTTGGCGCAGAATGTGACAAGGCAGAGCATAGCCGTAGCCTGCGTAAAGATGCCGCCAGTGCGATTTTATATGCAGCTGAAAAAGCCACCTGGATGGCGGGCGAAACCATTCAAACCTTGGGTGGCAACGGTTATATCAACGAGTTTGCTGCGGGACGTCTATGGCGCGATGCCAAACTGTATGAAATTGGCGCAGGCACCTCAGAAATTCGCCGCATGCTGATTGGCCGCGAACTGTTTAATGAAACTGCCTAAAAAATAAATCACAAGAATAGACAAGGATGTTCGGCATGAATCAATTAAAGAGCAAAATTAATATTCGCAGCGACGAATTTAAAAACAACCAGACGGCGATGCAAAATCTGGTCGAAGACCTGAAACAGAAAGTCCAAAAAATTGCCTTGGGTGGGGGTGAAACTGCCCGTCAAAAACATTTGGATCGCGGTAAATTACTAGCCAGAGAACGTATTGATCATCTGATTGATCCTGGCACGGCATTTATTGAAATTGGACAACTGGCTGCCTATCAGGTCTATCAGGACGATGTGCCTGCTGCGGGCGTGGTCGCTGGCGTTGGTCAGGTCAATGGCGTAACCTGCATGATCATTGCCAATGATGCGACTGTTAAAGGGGGCACTTATTATCCACTGACCGTAAAAAAACATTTGCGTGCTCAGGAAATTGCCGAGCAGAATCATTTGACCTGTATTTATCTGGTCGATTCTGGCGGTGCCTATTTGCCGCTACAAGATGAAGTCTTCCCGGATCGTGATCACTTCGGACGTATTTTCTATAATCAGGCGCGTATGTCGAGCCAAGGCATTGCCCAGATTGCCGTGGTAATGGGCAGTTGTACGGCGGGTGGTGCCTATGTGCCTGCCATGTCGGATGAAACTATTATTGTACGCAATCAGGGAACCATTTTCCTCGGTGGCCCGCCACTGGTCAAAGCTGCAACCGGTGAAGTTGTTTCCAGTGAAGACCTTGGTGGTGGTGATGTGCATACCCGCCTCTCCGGTGTAGCCGATCATCTGGCTGAAAATGACCAGCATGCCCTGGAAATTGCCCGCAATATTGTGGCCAATTTAAATAAAAAACCAAATCCGTTGCCTGAACATGTGGAAGCGCCTTTGTTTGATGCTTCAGAGCTATACGGTATCGTGCCAACAGATTCGCGTAAACCTTTTGATGTCCGTGAAGTGATTGCCCGGATTGTCGATGGTTCGCGTTTTGATGAATTCAAGGCTCGATTTGGTACTACCTTGATTACCGGATTTGCCAGCCTATACGGTATGCCAGTCGGGATTATTGCCAATAACGGCATTCTGTTTTCCGAGTCAGCACAAAAAGGTGCACATTTTATTGAGCTGTGCTGTCAGCGCAATATTCCCCTGCTATTTATCCAGAATATCACTGGCTTTATGGTTGGCCGCCAGTATGAAAATGAAGGCATTGCCAAAAATGGCGCCAAACTGGTGATGGCTGTGGCCAATGCCAATGTGCCTAAACTGACCATGGTGATTGGCGGCTCATTTGGTGCCGGCAACTATGGTATGTGTGGCCGCGCGTATTCACCACGCTTTATGTGGACTTGGCCAAACTCACGTATTTCAGTGATGGGCGGTGAACAGGCCTCCAGCGTATTGTCGACCTTAAAACGTGATCAGATTGAAGTCAAAGGCGCTAACTGGTCTGCGGAAGAAGAAGATCAGTTTAAACAGCCAATTCGTGATCAGTACGAACGCCAAGGTCATCCTTATTATGCCTCTGCACGTTTATGGGATGACGGTGTCATTGACCCTGCCCAATCTCGTGAAGTGTTAGGTCTTAGTTTAGCTGCGGCACTGAATGCGCCAATCCAGCCGACCAAGTTTGGCGTGTTCCGCATGTAAGAGGTGAAAAAAATGACATATCAATTTTTACAGCTCGAACAGCAAAATCAAGTGGCAACAGTCTGGATTAATCGCGCTGAACTGCACAATGCCTTTAATACTCAGGTCATTGAAGAATTGTATCGCTGCTTCCAGTCTTTAAATAGCCGTGATGATGTACGTGTGGTGATTCTGGCAGGGCGCGGCAAAAGCTTTTCGGCTGGTGCCGATCTGAACTGGATGAAGCAGGCCGGTCAGGCTTCTCAAGCAGACAACGAAGCAGATGCATTAAAACTGGCGAAAATGCTGCAAAGCCTAGCGACTTTAAAGCAGCCAACCATCGCCCGGGTGCATGGCATTGCTTTTGGCGGTGGTATGGGTCTGGCATCAGCTTGTGATATTTGCGTGGCCAGCACCGATGCCAAGTTTGCCACCTCTGAAGTACGCCTAGGTCTGGCACCTTCGACCATCAGCCCGTATGTGATTCGTGCGATTGGTGCGCGTCAGGCTTCACGTTACTTCCTGACTGCCGAGCGAATTTCTGCGGAACAGGCCAAAACCATTGGACTGGCGCATGAAGTCACTCCACCGGAACAGCTCGACAGCAAAATTGATGAAATTGTGGAAGCCCTGTTACTCGGTGGCCCTGCTGCACAAAATTCCTCAAAACAACTGATTCAACTGGTCGACCAACAGGTTTTGACCGAAGATTTACTTCTTAAAACAGCACAGCATATTGCCCATATTCGCCAGGGAGATGAGGCGAAAAATGGACTGAATGCATTTTTAAACAAACAAAGCCCGGCCTGGATCAAGACCACGGCATAACAACAAGAAGGATGCTACGATGTTTGAAAAGATTTTAATTGCCAACCGTGGTGAAATTGCCTGCCGTGTGATTCGTACAGCAAAAAAACTCGGTATTGCCACCGTTGCCGTATACTCCGATGCCGATGCACAGGCACAGCATGTCAAACTGGCGGATGAAGCGATCTATATTGGTGAATCGCCAGCAGCACAAAGCTATTTACAGATCGAACGTATTATTCAGGCGGCCAAAAACACCGGTGCGCAAGCAATTCACCCAGGTTATGGCTTTTTGTCGGAAAATGACCAGTTTGCCCTGGCCTGTCAGGACAATAATATTGTCTTTATTGGCCCGCCTGTCGATGCCATTTTGGCGATGGGTCTCAAAGCCACCTCTAAAGCGTTGATGGAAAAAGCTGGTGTGCCTTTAACCCCGGGCTATCACGGTAGCAATCAGGATGCCGACTTCCTGAAACAGCAGGCTGACAGCATCGGCTATCCGGTGCTAATCAAAGCCAGTGCTGGCGGTGGCGGTAAAGGCATGCGTCTGGTCGAGCGCAGTGAAGATTTTCTGAGTTCGCTGGCTTCATGTAAAAGCGAAGCGCGTTCCAGTTTTGGCAATGAAGATGTGCTAATTGAACGCTATGTGATTCAGCCACGTCATATTGAAGTACAGGTTTTTGGCGATACCCACGGCAATTATGTGCATTTATTTGAACGTGATTGCTCGGTACAACGTCGTCATCAAAAAGTCCTTGAAGAAGCGCCTGCACCAAAAATGCCAGAAGACAAACTTGAAGCGATGCGCCAGGCCGCGATTGATGCCGCACGTGCGGTCGATTATGTCGGTGCCGGTACGGTAGAGTTTATCGTCGAGCAAGATGGTACTGCCTATTTCATGGAAATGAATACCCGTTTGCAGGTTGAGCACCCGGTCACTGAAATGATTACAGGTCAGGATCTGGTGGAATGGCAACTGCGCGTAGCTTTTGGTGAGCCTTTACCCAAACAGCAGCATGAATTACAGATCCACGGGCATGCACTGGAAGCACGTGTCTATGCCGAAGAACCAGAGAAAGGCTTTATTCCTGCGATTGGCCAGATCAGCTATTTACACTATCCAGAGCAAAATGACTGTGTACGTGTGGATAGTGGCATTGTCGAAGGTGATGAAATCAGCACCTATTATGATCCGATGATTGCCAAACTGATTGTCTGGGGCAAAAACCGCGAAGCTGCTTTAACGCAAATGCATCATGCCCTGGGCCATTTCCATGTGGATGGCTTGGGCAATAATATTGCATTCCTCGACCGTTTGGTGCTGTGTGATTCGTTTAAAAATGCCCATCTGGATACCGGCCTGATTCAACGTGAAGAAGAGTTCTTATTAAAACCTTCGACTGAGATCAATGCTGAACTGATCGTTAGTGCTGCATTCATCGAATTATTATCACGCCAAGCTCAAAACCCGGTTGCGAATAACTCAGTCTGGCAACAACACGCTTTCTGGCGCCTGAATCAGCAAAATGCATATACAGTGCAATTACAACGCAATGGCATTATGCTTAAAGTTCAGTTCAGTACGCAAGAGCAAGGTTTTATCGCCACTTATAATGGTCAGCAGATTCAGCTACAAGGTCAGTTGATTGATGCACATACTTTAGCTTTGCAACTGGCAGGCAAACAGCAAAAACTGGCCTTTAGCCAGACTGAACATGGCATTACCCTGTTCCAGAATGGTCAGACACATAAATTCGAGTCTATCCAGCCGGATTATGATCAGCATGATGATCAAGGGACAGAAAACAACCTCACTGCACCAATGCCAGGTGTGATCACGCAAGTACTGGTCGCTGCCAATGACAAGGTCAAAAAAGACGATATCTTGATGACGCTGGAAGCGATGAAAATTGAATACTCGATTCGTGCACCACATGACGGCATCATCGCCAGTTCATATTTCCAGAAAGGTGATCAGGTCAAAGCCGGTGATGAACTGCTTGAGTTCCAGCCACTGACGGAGGATGTTGCATGACCGAATTTGTCAAAATTGTAGAAGTCGGGCCACGCGATGGCCTGCAAAATGAAAAAACGCCATTAACGCTGGATGATCGGAAAAATCTGATTCTGGATCTGATGAAAACCGGTTTACAGGCGATTGAAGTCGGTTCCTGTGTTTCAGCCAAATGGGTGCCACAAATGGCAGACAGCGATCAGCTGTTTGCCGGCTTGCCCAAAGACCCAAATATTCAGTTCAGTTTACTCACCCCAAACCTGAAGGGCTTTGAAGCAGCGCTGGCGGTGGGTTGCAAGGAAGTTGCGGTCTTTACCGCAGCGTCTGAAAGCTTTACCCGCAAAAATATCAATTGCTCGATTGATGAAAGCTTGGAGAAGTTTGCCGATGTGATGGCGGCCGCCAAAGCCAATGATATTCGGGTACGCGGTTATGTGTCCTGTATGGTGGACTGCCCTTATGAAGGTGCGATTGATCCGAAACAGGTGGTCAAAGTCACCCAACGTTTGCTGGATATGGGCTGCTATGAAGTGTCGTTGGGTGAAACCATTGGTACAGCCACACCGGATCGGGTGCAAAAAGTCTGGGATGCTTGCCTGGCTCAGATCGATACCAAGGTTTTGGCAGGTCATTTCCATAATACCTATGGCATGGCCATCGCCAATATTTACCAGTCGCTGTTACAAGGCATCCGGGTATTTGATTCATCCATTGCCGGTCTGGGTGGCTGTCCTTATGCCAAGGGTGCTTCAGGCAATGTTTCAACTGAAGACCTGTATTACCTGCTCTCGAATATGGGCTTTGAAACCGGTATTCAACTGGATGCCCTGATGCAGGCCAGCCGTAATATCAGTGAGGTGTTGCAGCGCAATAATCCCTCCAATTATGCCAATGCCTATTGGCAAAAAGCCTGTGCCTAACAATAGCAATACCCGGACACGATACAAGTCCTCAAGGATATACATCAGTAGTTTCCTGACCAAAAAGGAATCTGCAAGACAAGAATAAATCGAGGTAAAAAATGTCAAATAAAGTTTATGACAGTGCAGAGGCCGCTTTAGACGGCGTGGTTCAGAATGGACATACACTGGCAGTCGGAGGTTTTGGTTTATGCGGTATTCCGGAAGCATTGATTGCCGCATTGAAACAGACCGGTGCCAAAAATCTGACCTGTATTTCCAACAATGCCGGAGTCGATGGTTTTGGTTTGGGCGTTTTACTGGAAACCAAACAGATTCAAAAAATGATTTCATCTTATGTTGGTGAGAATAAAGAATTCGAACGTCAATACCTGAGTGGCGAACTGGAAGTCGAACTGACCCCACAAGGCACCTTGGCGGAGAAATTACGTGCTGGCGGTGCCGGTATTCCGGCTTTTTATACCGCCACCGGTGTCGGAACCGTGATTGCTGAAGGCAAGGATGTACGTGAGTTTAATGGCAAGTCTTATATTCTGGAAGAATCCTTGACTGCCGATATCGCCTTGGTCAAAGCCTATAAGGCCGATAAAGCAGGTAATCTGATTTTCCGTAAAACTGCACAAAACTTTAATCCGGTCTGCGCTATGGCTGGCAAAATCACCGTAGCTGAAGTAGAAGAAATTGTCGAGATTGGTGCGCTGGATCCCGATGACATTCATCTGCCCGGTATTTATGTGAATCGAATTGTCTTAAATACCCAACCGGAAAAACGTATTGAACAGATGACCTTAAAGGCGGAGGCTTGATCATGGCTTGGACACGTAATCAAATGGCGCAGCGCGCTGCACAAGAGCTGGAAGATGGTTTCTACGTTAACCTGGGGATTGGTTTACCAACGCTGGTTGCTAACTACATTCCAGAAAATATCAACGTCTGGCTGCAATCGGAAAATGGCTTGCTCGGTATTGGCGAATTTCCAACGGCTGAAACCGTCGATGCCGACCTGATTAATGCTGGTAAACAGACCGTGACTGCCCGTAAGGGCGCTTCTTTCTTTTCCAGTGCCGATTCCTTTGCCATGATCCGTGGCGGTCATGTCAATATCGCCATTTTAGGTGCCATGGAAGTGTCCGAAACTGGCGATCTGGCCAACTGGATGATTCCGGGCAAAAAAGTCAAAGGTATGGGCGGTGCCATGGATCTGGTCGCAGGGGTACAAAAAGTCGTGGTGTTGATGGAACACTGCGCCAAAGATGGCACGCCTAAAATTGTTGCGCAATGCAGTCTGCCCCTTACCGGACAGGCTGTGGTCAACCGGATCATTACCGATTTAGGTGTGCTGGATGTCACTCCAGATGGTATTCAACTTGTTGAGCTGGCACCAGAGGTCAGTTTTGAGGAGATTCAGAAAGTCACGGGTGTGGCTTTACAAAAAATAGCAGCTTGATTTTCCCGGCCCTTAAAATGAAAAATTTTAAGGGTTTCTTTTCGACCAAAGAAAACTCTAATTTTAAAAATGAATGCAGAATAAATGAATTTTAATCATGCAAACAGAACAAAATATCTTACAACGCTTCGCCCTGCGCGTCAGTGACTGGTCAGAAAAATGGTTTCCCGATTCTTATATTTTTGCCCTGCTCGGTGTCATCATTGTCGCAATTGCCGCTATCGGAATTGGCGCGCCGGCACAGGACGTTGCCATTTCCTTTGGTGACGGGTTCTGGAGCCTGATTCCCTTTACCTTGCAGATGTGCATGCTGATCGTGGTCGGTTATGTGGTTTCGGTTTCAAAACCAATGCAGCTTCTGATCCGAAAAATGGCATGTCTGCCCCATTCAGGGCGTGGTGCGATTGTATTGGTCGCGACAGTCAGCCTGCTCATTTCCCTGATTAACTGGGCCATGAGCACAGTTCTAACTGCATTACTCGTGATTGCACTGGCACAACGTAAAGAACTTAATATGGATTACCGCGCTGCAGCCGCAGCAGCGATTATCGGGATGGGAGCCACCTGGGCACTCGGCATCAGTTCCTCTGCTGCACAATTACAGGCCAATAAAAGCAGCCTGCCTGAACCGATTTACAATCTGACCGGTGTCATTCCATTTACCGAAACGATTTTCCTGCCGCAATCCATGATCATGACGGCGGTTCTAATTATTGCCTCGATTGCCATTGCCTACTGGTCAGCGCCGAAAGGCAGTCATATTAAAACCATTGAACATTTTCCGGTTCAGATTGAAGAAGGAAAACCGGAAGAATCTTCATCAAAACGTCCGGGCGACTGGCTGGAAAACTCACCTATTTTAAGTATTCTGATTGTGGTGCTAGGTGCTGTATGGATGTTTAACGAATTTTCCGAAAGCAATCCTATTCTGGCCATCTCCAGTTTAAATACCTATAACTTTATCTTCCTGATTTTGGGTGTCGCACTACATGGCACACCACGGAATTTTCTCAATGCCGTTTCCAAGGCTGTGCCAGCAATTTCGGGTGTGCTGATCCAGTTTCCTTTATATGGCAGCATTGCCTTTATGATGACCAATGCGCTGAATTCTGCCGATCTGTCCCTATCACACTATATTGCCGAATTTTTCGTTTCGATTGCTTCACAGGAAACCTTTGCTATCGTGATGGGTCTCTATTCGGCAATCCTGGGTTTCTTCATTCCTTCCGGTGGAGGTAAATGGATTATTGAAGCCCCTTATGTAATGCAGGCTGCGCATGATCTGAAAGTGCATCTGGGCTGGTCAGTGCAGATTTATAATGCTGCCGAAGCCTTGCCTAATCTGATCAATCCTTTCTTTATGTTGCCGATGCTGGGCATCCTGAAGTTAAAGGCCAAAGATGTGATCGGTTTTACCGTGACCCAACTGGTTTTTCATATCCCGCTGGTGCTGTTTTTACTCTGGTTCCTCGGCCGAACTTTGACCTATAGTCCACCGGTCTTTTCTTAATTTAAGCCATATAAAAAGGACGAATCATTCTTCCTTTTTCATCTGGAAAATTATTTCAGCTGGCTTTCTTTTCTACAACACCCTCGCTATCCACTGCACGTATAGTACCTGTTTCAGTATTAACCACTTCAAAAGCTACGCGGCGGTTCTGAAACTGTCCGGCAGGTGTCGCATTCGGTTCAACAGGCTGGCCCTCTCCCACGCCTACAGCTTGCAATTGCGCAGGATCAACCCCCTTTTCAATCAGATAACCCACAATTGCTTGCGCGCGTTGCACAGACAGCACTTTATTCTCGGCCTCACTTCCTTGCGCATCAGTATGTCCTTTGACCTTGAGAATAACCTGCGGTGCGCGCTGCAATAATGCGGCAGCCTGATCCAGTACCGATTTATTCACTTCCGGCACGGTAGTCGATGCAGTATCAAAATTAATAATCTGCAAATTCAGTGCGGTCGCAACATCTAAGGCCTGAACATGATCAGTTTTGATACTCGCCAATGCTTGTTCTGCCTCGCTATTGGCAGCCTGAATCGCCTCACTCCTATTGACCGGCTGTTGAGTCACAACAGTGACATTTTTGGCCAGATTACGAATTTGTGTTGCCAGACGTTCTGCTTCTGCATTACTCGCTGCACGTATAGCAACCTGATTACCAATCCAGTCTAGTGAGACATTTGGCATGCCTTGAATCAGTTTCAAAACGGAAGGAATGCTATCCTGATCAATAAATTCCGAATGATAAACCTCACTGCTGAGCGCCCCACAACCAATATTATAATTAAAGATCTGTTTAATCTCGGTTTGCAAAATTTGCATATATTGGGGATTATTCAGCTGTAACTGACAACTGATAATTTCACCATTAGTGCCGGTACTCAACTGTAAAGAAGCCGGTTGGGCTGCGGCAATTTCACGGGTCGTTTGGGTGTTTGCCGAATCCTCAGCATCATCCTGCATACAGCTACGAACAAAAAACAGGATTAAAGCTGCCAGAATCAGAAAAATAATAAACGGCCATAAAAAGCCGGTTTTTTTCTGTTGCTGTACCACAACAGTATATTCTGGTTCTAGTTCAGGCGCCTGATTCAAATGCTGCCCTGCCAATGGAGAAACACCTAATGCCGCTAAAATTGATCCGGCCCAAACAGGTAATGCACGCTGGATCGAGTCGGCGTGGGTTTCCAGCAAATGACTAATCGCTTCTGGACTTGAAGCACCGGCTTCGGTCTGTAAAAAATTGAGGGTCGGTACAATGGCCCGATTCAGGGTCTGCTCTATTTGATCTTGTGGCGCGCTCTGATCAAGTTGATCCAGAAACTGCTGCTTGAGTGCCGAATTTCCATTAAACAGTTCATGGATTTTTGGATTGAGTTGCTGGCTTAAACTTTCAATCCATGCAGGACGTGCACGCAATATACTTAAGAATATGGGATAGAACTGACTCAGTGCCTGATCTTTGGCAAATAGATGTTCGGTTTCACCTTGTAGCACAATCGCTGTAACATCGCTTTTTAAGCGTTCCATCAGATCTACATTCATATTGTCACCATTCTTTTGATTTTTCTAATGTTTAATATTCAATCAGTGTAACGATGCCAGTTTTTTGAAAATGTAAATAATTGTATGAATATCATAAAGTTTCACTGTTTTTGTTGAGTACTCATTTTACTGACACAGAATTCAAAAACAAAAAAAGCCAGCCGAAGCTGACTTTTATAAAAGCTGGATCTATTAAGCGAGGAACGTTTTTAAAACTTTAGCTCGCACTTTTTGATTGATCAGCGGTGTATTTTTACCTTGCGACACGATGCTTTCTTTGTTCAGCGTCCATTCTAGCTCTGGATCTACAAGTACCCAGCCCGCTTCGTCTGCCCAGCGATCTGCCATTTGTGCAACACGTGCCGGAGCCAAAGTCACTTTTTCTACCCATTCCAGTGGTGTAAACAAACCTTCATTGACCAGTTGAATTCCAAAAGGTACATAAGTATCAAAAGCGCTAAAGCCAGGCTGGGTTTCAGCAAATGGCGCCATTTTCGCAGAGCTGCTCAGCGGTTCATGATGGGTACAAATCGCATCAATCACCCCAGATTTTACTCCTTGGCGTAGCAATTCTTTGTCTTGTTCAGCACGCAATGGCGGACGTACATGTGCCAGCGAATTAAAACCGTCAATTAAGGCATCGGTCAGATGTAATTGGTGCATGGCCACATCACAGGTGACAGGCAAGCCTTTTTCTTTGGCAATCCGGATTAGCTCTACTGACGCACCACAAGATAATAAACCGAAATGCGCACGAACTTTGGTCACTTCAATCATTAACAGGTATTTGGCAATTGCCACGGTTTCAGCAAGTGCTGGAATCATCGGCAAGCCCTGACGTGAGGCAATAAAGCCTTCATGCACACAGCCATCTTTGGCAATTTGCGGCTCTTCTGCATAGAACACCACAGTCAGATCTAAACCTGCAGCATATTCCAGGGTACGTAATACCACGTCATCATTGGCAAAAGGCGCACTGGCATTGGACACCGCAGTACATCCGCCTTTTTTCAAGCCGGCCATATTGGCAGGTTGCTGGCCTTGCAAGCCTTGGGTTTGAGCACCAATCACTTCAAGATAGATACCACCGTCCAGCATGGCTTTCTCAACCAGACCATGAATCAGTGCGCCATTGTCCTGCACGATCGGCTTTGAATCTGGTGGCGTAAACACGTGCAAAATCCCATTTTCACGTGCTGCTTTACCTTCAGATTTTAGTGTGCCGTGCTGTTGCTGACCCGGTTCACGTAAACGTGCACACAGATCGACCATGGTGGGCATCAACCATTTGCCCTGACCATCAATGGTTTCAGAAAAAGCAGCCGTTTCCGCAACGAACTTACCATTTTCCAGATACACGGTCTGAACAGAATCAGTGTTTTGGATCGGATCGAGCACACGAACATTTTCAATTTTTACAATAGTCATGACTTATTCCTTAACCCGCAATCGCTGCAATCAAACCCTGTTCCTGAAGCTGGCCTTGCATTGACAAAGCCAACACCGCCATACGTACCGCAATACCATTGGTCACCTGATTCAGAATCACCGACTGCGGTCCATCGGCAATACTGGAGTCAATCTCCACCCCACGGTTCATTGGACCCGGATGCATCACGATACAATCCGGTTTTGCCATCGCTAAACGTTCTTTGTTCAGGCCATACATCTTGTAGAATTCAGCTTGCGATGCCAGTGCCGGAGAATCAATCCGCTCATTTTGAATACGCAGGGTAATGATCACGTCGCAATCTTTGATGCCATCTTCCATGTTGTTAAATAGACGAATACCATCACCATATTCTTCAAAACCGTATGGCAGCAAGGTATTTGGTGCAATCACCCGAATATCTTCGCAGCCTAAGGTTTGCAAAGCCGCTACATCTGAACGCGCGACACGTGAATGTTTGATATCACCAATAATGGCAATCGACATCTCTTCAAATTTTTTATGGGTTTCCCGGCGAATGGTGAGCATGTCCAGCATCGCCTGGGTTGGATGGGCATGACGGCCATCACCGGCATTAATAATCGCCACCGTCGGACAGACATCTTTGGCAATAAAATGCGCCGCACCTGAAGATGAATGACGCACCACGAAAATATCGGCGGCCATCGCTTCAAGGTTCCATAAGGTGTCACGCAGGGTTTCACCTTTAGAGGTACTCGAACGGGCAATATCGATATTCAGAACGTTGGCAGAAAGGCGCTTGGCAGCGGCTTCAAAAGTAGTGCGGGTACGGGTAGAGTTCTCAAAAAACAGGTTCATCACCGTTTTGCCTTCCAGCAAATTATTGGTAATGAGCTGATTTTGGTCATTAAAAAAGGACTGCGCAGTGTCCAATATTTTTGTCAGGGTTTCTTTGGAAAGACCTTCGATGGTCAAGAAGTGTTTTAGATTACCTTCTTTATTGAGTTGAATCTGGCTCGGTGTATGCAATGCCGCCAAGTGCATGAGAGATTCCTTATGCGTTAAGTCAACATATTATACAGAGATTGGCCAGTCTGAGTAGTTGGCAATGTGACTACTTGTACAAAAACCACCTCGATAATAAAAATAGAAATTGAAATTCCTATGTATTTTTTCAATAAGATAATTTAACCATTTTTCCATCCTGCTGACTTTTAGTACAAAATTATGGGGCTTCAGTCTGGCACATTCACACCCATCGTTTTATCGCAGCGCACCGATATAATGATGTGCAACCTGTGCACGGTAGATATCGTCCTGATCGGGTTCAACCGAGACCAATACCTCCTGCTGTGGCAGATGTGCAGATTTTTCAAACTGTTGCTGCCGAACCACAGGCAGATCCCAAACCTGTTTTAAACGCTCGATTAAACGCTGCAACTCTGGATCTTGGGTCTGTTCTACCAGTTCAATCACATGCCGTGCATAGTCCAGATTTTCTGCCAGATAAAGCGCATCCACGACCCGGCCTGACACACGTCTCAAACGTGTATAAATTAAAGTGGCCACTGAAAAAGCGTCATGGTTGCGTAACTGATTCTCTAACATTTTAACCCCCATTATAAAATTGAAAAATCAGGCAGCCATCGCTCTCCTCCGACTGACTGCCTGATTTGCTGTGTATAGAGCAAAATGCGTACCAGTTCATCAATTTATCATGTGAATATTATTTTTCACTCGTACACGGCAAGGCCTTTCAGAGAATTTAAAAAGCTTTCAATATAAAAATACGGTAAACTTGGCGCAGTTTTTTATTTATCTTTTTTGGTCTCTCTATTATATGAATACCTCTCCACGTTTAAGCAATTATTGGGTCACCTGTGCCGATGGTCTGGAAACCTTATTAGAAGAAGAACTACAAGGCTTAGGTGTTCAGAATATTGAGCGTTTTCCAGGCCGTTTAATCTTTAAAGGCAGTCTGGAAAATGCTTATCGGATTTGCATGTGGTCACGTCTGGCTTCACGTGTGCTCATGCCAATTCATACCCATGAAATTGAATTTTCTCACGATGCCCGTGATGTGGCAGAAGAGCTATATGAAGGTGCAATCAGCTTTGACTGGTCGCTCATTTTTGCACCACAAAGTACCTTTGCGATTCGCTTGCATGTCGAGCGTGACATCAAGGTCAATACCCAGTTCGCAACTTTGCGTGCCAAAGATGGTGTCGTAGATTCCTTCATGGAAGCTGTGGGTAAACGCCCAAGTATCGATACCAAACAGCCAGAAATTACCATGTATATTCTGGCTGGGAAGAAAGAACATACCTATTGTCTGGACTTGTCCGGCGACTCATTACATAAACGTGGTTATCGCCACTTTATGACCGATGCACCAATCAAGGAAAATCTGGCTGCTGCGATTTTGCAAAAAGGTCAGCTTAAACAGATTAATCCGGACATCATTGTCGATCCAATGTGTGGTTCAGGTACCTTTATCATTGAATCACTGATGATCCTGACCGACCGTGCGCCTGGTCTGGTGCGTCGTTTCGGTTTTAATGGCTGGAATGGTCATGACCATGAACTCTGGATGGGCATTAAAGCTGAAGCAGCTGAACGCCACCAAGCGGCAATGGAAAATCCATTACCGCAATTTTATGCCTTCGATGCAGACTGGGAAGCTGTAAAAGCGACACGTCAAAATATCATCGCGGCAGGTTTTGAAGCTGCTCTCGACAATATCATGATCGAAGAGCGTACTTTAAATGACTGGCCGGATTTTCAGGCTGAAGGCAAGAAAGTCTTCTTCGTAACCAACCCGCCTTATGGTGAGCGTCTCGGTGATAAAGCGCAGAACCGTTCTTTATATCTTGGTTTATCGGCTTTACTGCAAAAGAATTTCCCGAATCAAAAAGCGGCGGTGATTGCCTCTCAAGTCGAACAGGCTGACGTGCTGGCCTTTAATGATCCGCAAATCCTGCGTTTGATGAATGGTAAATTGCCGATCTATATCCGCTTTGGTACGGTTAAACCTGCGGCTGTGGTGCGTCCGTTTCTGGAAGGTTGGCAGCCGCAACAATTCGAACCAATCGAAGGTGCGATGGAGTTTGCCAACCGTCTGACCAAAAATATGCAAGCCCTGAAAAAATGGGCAGTCAAAGAAGGCGTACACTGTTTACGTCTGTATGATGCCGATTTACCAGACTTTAATGTCGCGGTGGATCTGTATGGTGAGCGCCTGCATGTGCAAGAATATGCTCCACCTAAAACGATTGACCCTGAAAAAGCCAAGAAACGCTTTAACCTGGCACTGCAAGCCATTCGCGCTGTGACCGGTCTGGGCCGTGATGCGATCTTTATCAAGACCCGCGCACGTCAGGAAGGTAAAAACCAGTACACCAAACAAAGTACCGCATCGAAGCGTTTTATCGTACAGGAAGGTAAGGCCAAGATTCTGGTTAACCTGACCGATTATCTGGATACCGGTCTGTTCCTGGATCATCGTCAAATGCGTTTGCGTATTGCCCGTGAGGCCAAAGGCAAACACTTCCTGAACCTCTACAGCTATACCTCTACGGCGAGCCTACATGCTGCCTTGGGTGGTGCTGCAAGTACCACCAGTGTCGATCTTTCCAATACCTATTTGAACTGGTCGAAGGAAAACTTCGTGCTGAACGGTTTAACCGTAGATCACGCCGATGAACAACATCAGTTCTTTGCATCTGACTGTTTTGAATGGCTCAAAGAAGGTCATGAGCAATATGAGCTGATCTTTATTGATCCACCCACTTTCTCAAACTCGAAAAAATTCTACGGGACGTTTGACGTACAGCGCGACCATCTATCCTTGCTTAAACGCGCCATGAACCGTTTAACCAGCGATGGTACCCTGTACTTCTCGAACAACTATCGTGGTTTCGAGATGGATGAAGAAATTCTGGCGTTCTATGATGTCGAAGAAATTACTCAAGAAACCATTGGGCCTGATTTCAAGCGTAACCAGAAGATTCACCGTGCCTGGAAAATCGGCCATCCTAAAGTGTAATCACTGGTATTAGATTGTGATAAAACAAAAGCCTGTTCAGTTGAACAGGCTTTTTCTTCTTAGATTCGCTGTTAAAAAGCGACTTACAACTTATTGTGCAGTTAAGAACTTCTTTTCACCATACAGATAATGCATGGATAGTTTAAACACATCACCATCTCGCTGAATTTGCTGATTAGCTTGCATCGCACTCAGCATTTGCTCCAGCTCTTGATCGGACATATTTTTACCTGCGGCACGCATATAATGATGAGTGAAGGTTTTTACTACCTGTTTATTGAAACTGATATTGGTTTGCACTTCTAACAGATTTGGGAACATTTTTGCCAAGCTTTCCAAGGTGGTTTGATGGCCTGGCATTACTTTTCCGACTAAATCTGCCTGAATACTGCCTGTGCCTAACTTTAACTGATTCTGCTTCGATTCAAACTTGAAGCCATCATTAATCACCGCCAGCATGGCTTGTATCGCATCTTTTTCAAAATTTCCTGCTTCCAGACAAGAGTTATTTTGCTTTTGCAGAATATCAAATAATATCTGCATTTTTTGACGCTGTAAGTCTTTGAGCTCCCAATTGAGTTCTAAATCTTGCATCGCAGGGACATTATTTAAGCCCATTTCGGCAATTTTAAATTTTGATTGAACATCTACTGTACGCTCATGCAGTTGGGTATCCATACGCCAGCTCAGGTCTTTCAGTTGTCCTGAGCCTTCTGCTTTAGCATCCTGGCGCTGCATTTTGACAATATTGAACTCGAAATAACCCGGTTCTAAATACTGCGCATTTAAGGCCTGATTGGTTTTAAAATGCACACCCTTGAGTTGTGTATTTCCAGACTGATCACGAATAGACAATTCTGGCACATCAAAACTCATATTTAAAATTTTATGTTGTCCCTGACTCTGTTTTGCCTGAAACTTGATCTGTATAGGCTCAATTCTGGTATATAAACCTGCTTCTTTTTTTTCGATGACAGGGGTTTGTAATTGTGTGGTCGATACACCCAACCAGTTGACTTGCGTCGTCACTTTTAAAGGTTGCTGAAAAAATTCAGCATATGCGCCCTGTCCTTGTGCTAAATCGAGTTGAGAATGAATAGTATAGCCTTTCCAAGTACGCTGAATTTGGTCTTGACCATTAAATACTAATTTTTCTTTGGCATTACACGCGTCTGGCACAATGCTCATGCTCCACTTGGCCGTGCCTTGTAGAGCCCCCATAGCGTAGTCAGTATATTGCACACTAATGTTCGGCGCTGGTTTTAAATTTTGTTGATAATGCGCTTTCAAGCTCTTATCTGCATATAAATTACCCGTGCTCACAGCCCCCGCCAACACCACGACACCAATTCCACCCCATACTATTTTCGACATAGTTTTTGCTCAGAATTTATCTATTTTTATTGAACATAAATTATAGTTAATCTTAAAAAATAAAGATAATTGTTTTGCAAATAAATCACTTAAACATAATATTCATCACAAAATATTAAAAATAGCTGTCACTTTTAAGCAATTTTTTTACTGATATGACCTGAATTGTCAGCCATCAAAAAACCTAGCCGAAGCTAGGTTTTCTGAAAATTAAAAGGACAGGCAATATTAGCTAACTTTCATTTTCTCGAAGATTAAATCACCCGCTTCGGCCTGGACCAGAATCGTATCACCCGGCTGGAATTCCCCTGCAAGGATTTTTTGAGCCAGGCCATTTTCAATACGTTGCTGGATCGCACGTTTTAACGGACGCGCACCATACAGCGGATCGAAACCGGCATCAATTAACTGATCGAAAGCACTGTCATCTACCGACAGACGCATATCACGCTCTGCCAGGCGCTGACGCAAGCGATTCAACTGGATATCGGCAATACCGCGAATCTGGTCTTTTTCCAGCGCATGGAAGACCACCAGTTCATCAATACGGTTAATAAACTCCGGACGGAAATGTTCCGAGACCGCATTCATCACTACTGTACGAACTTCATCACGTGTTGCATTAACGCCCAGTTCACGCATATCCTGCGAACCCAGGTTCGACGTCATAACGATCACGCTGTTTTTAAAGTCCACTACCCGGCCTTGCGAGTCAGTTAAACGACCATCATCCAGCACCTGTAGCAAGATGTTAAACACATCCGGATGCGCTTTTTCGACTTCATCGAACAAGATCACGCTATAGGGTTTACGACGTACCGCTTCCGTCAGCACCCCGCCTTCTTCATAACCCACATAGCCCGGAGGCGCACCGACCAAACGACTGACCGAATGTTTTTCCATGAATTCAGACATATCAATACGAATCATGGCATCGTCACTATCAAACAAGAAGTTTGCTAATGCTTTGGTCAATTCTGTTTTACCCACACCCGTTGGACCCAGGAACAGGAATGAGCCACTTGGACGGTTCGGGTCTGACAGACCTGCACGTGAACGGCGTACCGCATTCGACACCGCAACCACAGCTTCTTCTTGCCCCACCACACGGTTATGCAGGAACTCTTCCATATGCAGCAGTTTGTCACGCTCACCTTGCAACATTTTCGCCACAGGAATACCGGTGGCCGCACTGACCACCTCGGCAATTTCATTGTCGGTGACTTTGTCACGCAGCAGTTTCGGTGCTTCACTTTCTTCAGCAGCTTCAATACGTTCCAACTGTTTTTGTAACTCTGGAATGACGCCATACTGATAACGTGCAGCTTCAGCCAGATCACCTTCACGTTGTGCCTTGTCCAGTGCAATACGGGCCTGATCCAGTTTGATCTGTACATCCTTATTGCCTTCGACCAGCGCCTTGTCGGCACGCCAGATTTCTTCTAGGTCCTGATATTCTTTTTCAACCGTGGCGATCTGGTCAGACAGATATTGAATCTCAGCTTTGGCACCTGAGTCTTCATCTTTTTTCACCGCTTCGAGTTGCATTTTTAACTGAATCAGACGGCGTTCCAGTTTATCCAAAGCTTCTGGTTTGGAATCGAGTTCCATTTTAATGCGTGATGCTGCTTCATCAATCAGGTCGATGGCTTTATCCGGCAATTGACGATCGGTAATATAACGATGTGACATTTTCGCTGCAGCAATAATCGCAGAGTCCAGAATCTGTACCCCGTGATGCGTTGCATAGCGGTCTTTCAGACCACGCAGAATCGCAATGGTGTCTTCCACACTCGGTTCATCCACCAAGACTTTCTGGAAACGACGCTCGAGCGCTGCATCTTTTTCAATATACTGACGATATTCATCCAGCGTAGTCGCACCGACACAGCGCAGCTCGCCACGTGCCAGCGCCGGTTTCAGCATGTTACCGGCGTCCATCGCACCATCACCCTTACCGGCACCCACCAAGGTATGCAGCTCATCGATGAATAAGATGATTTCGCCTTCGTGTTTGGCAATATCTTTCAGAACGGCTTTTAAGCGTTCTTCAAACTCACCACGGTATTTGGCACCGGCCAGTAAAGATCCCAGGTCCAGCGATAAAACACGTTTACCTTTCAGTCCTTCAGGTACTTCACCATTAATAATCCGCTGTGCCAGACCTTCGACGATTGCCGTTTTACCCACACCCGGCTCACCAATCAGTACCGGGTTATTTTTGGTGCGGCGTGACAGAACCTGAATGGTACGGCGGATTTCATCATCACGGCCAATCACAGGATCAAGCTTGCCTGCCAAAGCACGTTCAGTTAAATCAATGGTGTACTTATTCAGTGAATCACGCTGATCTTCATGATTATTGCTCATGACTTTTTCATCGCCTCGAAATTGATTAATGATCTGGCCTAAGGTTTCTGCCTTTAGGCCAACACTGTTTAATAAGGTTTTTGTGTTACCTGTTTCTGCCAGCGCCAACAGTACCCAATCTGTAGATAGAAACTCATCTCCGGCTTTTTGCGCGAAGCTGTCTGCCAAATGTAATACTTTTGCCGCTTCAGGGCTGAGATTGATATCCGCGGAGGGATTGCTCAGGGTTGCTGCATTACTTAGGGCCGTTTGCAGCTTGGTTTGCAATTCACGCAGATTGGCGCCGGCCTGCTGCAGCAAGCTGACATTGGATGCTTCATCCATCAAGGTGGCCAGAATATGAATCCCATCAATCGAGCTATGGTCTTTAGTCATGGCCAATGATTGTGCATCGGAAAGGGTTTGCTGCAGGCGATTGGTAAATTTCTCAAAACGCATTTTTGTTATTCCTCACAACAAATTTTCTACTTGATGGATATATGGGTGCGATTAATCAGATTTCAAATTATTTTTGTATATTTTTCAAAAACTTATTATCAAAAAATATACAGATTTCAATTATAATATTGGTGTAGTCAAATCATATTTCAAGTAAGCGAAAGAGAATTTTTAATGAGACCCCAAGACTAGCGCTAACTCATCATCTTGATTAAGCTATTTAGTTGTATCGGGATAATTTAAAACAAAATTGGCTTACATATGCTGTCCTAACCCTTCTACCAAATGAAGAACTTCAGAGAGTTTCTGTTCAGTTTGAATCAATACTCGAGGTGATTAATGGCCTTATCACTGATAAAGAAAAATTAGTTCAGCAACTTCCGTATGGCTTTCGCTCATACTTTTGTTTGGGACAAAGTAGTTTCATGATTCATTTTTATAAGAGCATCTTTTATGGATGATGTTTTAATTATGCGGATTTGACGATCCTTTCCCATACTCTTTTTCATTAAAATAAGCGTGTAATCAACAATAAAAAAACACCCTCAATCAAGGGTGCGTCTAAATAACGATAAAAAATTATGGAGCCGGATTTGGCTGCTGACAGTGAATCGCTTCAATACCTTTCAGTACGTCTTCAGATAAATCGATTTCAAAGGCCTGAATATTTTCTTTTAACTGATCCAGATTGGTGGCCCCAATAATAGTACTGGTTACAAAGAACTGCTGTTTGATAAAGGCCAAAGCCAATTGCGTCAAAGTCAGACCATGCTGCTCGGCCAGTTGTGCATATTGTTCGGTCGCCCATTCACTTTCCGGATTGCTATAGCGGCTAAAGCGCGAATATAAAGTAACCCGAGCATTGGCAGGACGCGCACCATGACGGAATTTACCGGTCAGATAACCGAATGCCAAAGGTGAATAAGCCAACAGGCCTACACCTTCGTATTTGGCAATTTCTGACATGCCCATTTCATAAGTACGATTCAATAAGCTATAGGGATTTTGCACACTGACAAACTTAGATAAACCAAGTTTTTCAGCCAGATGTAAAAATTTCATGGTGCCCCATGGGGTTTCATTGGACAGGCCGATATAACGAATGCGGCCTTTTTGAATCTCTTGATGTAAAGCGGTTAAGGTTTCTTCCAGACCTGTTACTGCACGATCTTCTGCCGCTTCTGCATTACCATAGCCCAGCTTGCCAAAGAAATTGGTTGGACGTTGCGGCCAGTGCAGCTGATATAAATCGATATAATCGGTTTGCAGACGTGCCAAGGACTGGTCAATCGCTGATGCAATTTCATCTGCAACGAAACGGGTTCTGCCATCCCGGATATGACTGCCGCCTTGTGAAGGACCGGCAATTTTTGAGGCCAGAAAAAGTTGGTCACGGCCACCGCGAGAGGCAATCCAGTTACCAATCATACGCTCGGTTGCACCTTGCGTTTCAGGTTTTGGCGGTACCGGGTACATTTCAGCAGTATCCCAGAAATACAGTCCCTGATCCAAAGCATAATCCAGTTGCTGAAAAGCCTCTTCCTGTGTGTTTTGCTCACCAAATGTCATGGTGCCCAAACAAATTTCCGGCAAAAGAATGCCTGTATCTGCCAATGGTCTGAACTGCATAAAAAAATATCCTTAAAATTTATCGGTCGTTTATTGCGATCACATGCGCTATAGCCTATCGGAATGATAAGGGGACTTAAATTATCTTTTCTAAAAAGCTTGTGCCAAATTGTTATGTTCGAATGAATTTGTGCTTTTAAAGTAGGGATAAAAAAAGCAAATCAGAAGATTTGCTTTTTTTTATTTTTGACTTATTCGTCTTCGAGCTCACCGGCACTGACCGTTTCTGGCTCCTCCAGAGAAACATCGAAAATCAAAATGGCTTTACCATCAGTTTCAATCATACCCTGTTCTTCAAGTGTCTTCAGTACACGGCCGACCATTTCGCGGGAACAACCGACAATACGGCCAATTTCCTGACGGGTAATACGAATCTGACGGCCATTTGGTAAAATCATCGCCTCAGGCTGAGAAGACAAGTCGATCAGGCAACGTGCAATACGGCCTGAAACATCAATGAATGCCAGATCAGTCACTTTACGTGTGGTATTTTTCAGACGGCGTACCAGCTGAGCAAATACCGCATAGCTCAGATCAGGATATTGCTTGCTGATTTCATGAAAATTTTCATAGGTGATTTCAGCAATTTCACACACATCACGTGTACGAACTTCTGCAGTACGTTGTGGATTTACCTCAAATAAACCCATTTCCCCAAAAAAGTCACCTGGATTTAAATATGCCACGACAATCTCACGATCATCATCTTCACGAAGAATGATGGATACAGACCCCTTCAAAATCAAATACAAAGATTTAGATTCTGATCCTGCATCAATAATCGTAGTACGTTTTGGATAACGATTAATATATGCACGTTTTAACAGTGCTTTCACGGATTCTGGTAATTGCCCCGGAGAAAGCGCATCTGTGCTCAATTGTGAAAAGTTTGAAGTCATGCTTACGGTTCCGAATATGGATAATGTATAGATCGCACAAGACCTAATGTGAACTTGTCACACAGTGGGATTGAAATTCCGTATCAACCCAATTTATGTTAGTGTACAGTTACTTGACAAATTTATAGCTTTTTTTAGGTAGTTGCAATGCAAACAAGCGTTCATTGGTTAGAGAATGTTGCTTTTGAAGCAAAAACTCAAAGTGGTCATACCATCATTATGGATGGTTCAGCGGAATATGGCGGTGAAAACCGTGGTCCCCGTCCAATGGAACTCCTTTTAACCGGTCTGGGTGGCTGTGCATCTTTTGATATTGTGACCATTTTGAAGAAAGCTCGTCAGGATATTAGCGATGTACGTTGTGAGTTAAAGGCTGAACGTGCGGATACAATTCCGGCAGTTTTCACGAAAATTCACTTACATTTTGTCGTGACAGGCAAAGCCATTAAAGAAAAACAGGTGGCAAAAGCCGTAGAACTTTCTGCAGAAAAGTATTGCTCTGCCAGCAAAATGCTTTCGGATGGCGGCGTTGAAATTACCCATGATTATGAAATTATCGAAGCAGAATAAACTTGCAATCTTCTAAAAATAGCAGCCTGAATGGCTGCTTTTTTATCCCAACAAATTGCCGGGAAAAATTTCTGAAGACTCTATCTGATTAAGTCCCTTGAACCAGGTAATGGGTGCCATCTTCAAAGATCAGAATATTGTCTGGAAATCTTAAAGCGCCAAGTCGATGTCTGAACGCGACGCCCTGCTGACGATCGAGATAGCGTTTGCCCACTGAATAGTCTACACAAAATACGTTTTGCTGTTGTCCATACCATTGCAGTGCATCGATCGATTTGAGTAAACCGGTTTTTTCTTCAGTGGGTTTAAAATTCCGCCAATAATGTCCGGTAATCACTGGAATTTGATCGGTATAACTGTCCCACCATGGCAACCGATCGATCATACGCCATCGGCCACCGGCGTAAATGGGTTGCACCGCGATCTGTTCTGCACCTGAAGTGATGACCCGAATTGGATTATGCATCTGCTCACGCAGCTCTTTTTCTGCGAGGTGTTGCAATAAAGGTAAAGTTGCAGCTGGGTCTTTGAACTGGTGTTGGTATTGTTGCTGTTCATTCTGTATTAATTCATTAATACCTAAGGCTTGCAAATCCAGCGCTGTATGCTCAACGAATTTAGCATAGGCTTCTCTGAGCGAATTGAAATGAGAATCACGTAATCGATCAATGGATTGCTGATGCCAGCAGGCATGTACCACACGCAGCTGCTCAGACTCGAGCGCCACCGGCAAGCGATTTAAAAAATCCAGAATCCACTTATGGTCTGTGGCTGAAGCCTGTATGGAATCAAAAGGTTTCAGATCATCCTGATGCGGTGAACCAAAAAACCAGCCATTGCCTTCCCGAAAAGTATCGGTCAACAGGTTCAATTCATGATTACCCATCACACATTGTGCATAGCCTTCATCTACCAGTTGTTTGACCCGTTTAATCACCGCAACACTGTCTTGCCCCCGATCACACAGATCACCAACAAAAATCAGTTTACGCTGCTCAGGATGACGACCGTGTCGGTCATAACCCAACACATGAATCAGTTGTTCCAGTGCTGCAATCTCGCCATGAATATCCCCAACGATATCCACGGGGCCAGTGAAAGCCTGTTGTATAAATGAATATTTCACTTATGCATCCTGAGTTAAAATGAAGCCAGATGAACATCCTTGGAGTATGCTTTAAATTTTTTTAGATCGGAATACAGAACACTAGATACTTTAAATAGTTCAGTTAAAATATGTCAGGTTTAAATAAAGATTTTTTATAAAATATATTTTATCTTGATTTTAAAATGACCTAAAAAATACCAGACATAATCCTTATATGCTTTAAGAGTTTAGTCCTGCTATTTTTTGTATTTTTGAGGGCAGGCTGGACTTTATGAAACAATTAAATTTATTACATTAAAATTAAGTCATAAAAAAGCCCATTCTTTGAATGGGCTTTTTTGAATCTTGGTAGGTATATCCAGACTCGAACTGGAGACCTCTACGATGTCAACGTAGTATCTTTATAGTAAAAACAATAGGTTATTTTAATATGGGACAATCTTGGTCTAAACGTGACTTTATCCACAAGTCTTAGAATCCTTGTGTAAGCTGATTATATCATCTATTTTGAAATAAAAAACGTGAGAGATAATAATGAAAACATGGATCTACTTTTATATAGAGCACACGATAAAGAATGGAAGGATTTTTAGGAAAGAGTCTGGGTGGGGTGTGATGGTGAAAGCCGCGTCCAATTAGGCGTGGCTTAATAAATCTTTTATAGTTTATGATTATAATTTTTCGTATAGCTGAGCGATGAAATTTTCTATACGCTGAATAGCATTATTTAAAAATGGCAATAAATCTAATTTACTATCACCAATTAAAATTTTCCTATCTTTTGTGATTTTAAAATCCACTGAAATTTCACCTTTCTTGGTAACCATTAAGTTACCTTGATCTAAAATAAAATCATCAGTAGTCTTCCCGCTAACAATATTACCTGACCACGTTACCTTAGTACCTGATCCAACTTGGATTAAACCCATCCCGCCAGCAAATACTGAAATAGATTTAACTACTTCACTATCGTGCGTTATCTGAATAGAGTTATCGTGCTTGGTATGATTTGTAAGATCGCATAAAGTTTTGAGCCATGAATCATCTTCTTTGAAATCATGTAATACAATAATTTCTTCATAAAGTTCTGGAAGTTCAATCTTTAGTAGCGGTAATTTTTTATGAGCCACTTCTTCGAATTTTTCAAGTGTTTTCCCATAAGGGAAATACAAACGGTCTTTTGATTGAGGCTTACTCAATCTTAAATTAATATCCTGTACTGCATACTCTAGGCAGCTGCGTAAGTGCTCTAATATTGATTTTACTTTGGGTTTAGATATCTTCTTATGGTTAGAAATAATTTGGTAAGTGTCTTCTGCTTCTTCAATCAACT
The DNA here is from genome assembly GCF_022869025.1 of Acinetobacter sp. F-1. Taxonomy (NCBI): domain Bacteria; kingdom Pseudomonadati; phylum Pseudomonadota; class Gammaproteobacteria; order Moraxellales; family Moraxellaceae; genus Acinetobacter; species Acinetobacter sp. F-1. The sequence continues at coordinate 55,281 of NZ_JAJKFX010000001.1, forward strand.
CTAAAATAGAATCTTTTCTCATATCGACTCTTCAAAATCAACAATAGCTAAAATTACCTCATTAGAGTTTGTGGAATCAATAGTCCAATAAATTAAATTTTAGAATTACCAATTGATCTGAATAATTAAAATATGCTGTGCAGCCTGATAACAGAATGCACAGCGTTAAAACCCTAAACATCAATTGGTATCATATCAACTGTCTGCCCAGCTAATTCATGATGACAATCAGATAAAAATTGAATCTTTCCATCTGTCAAAAATAAATGGCAGCGGCTTGCTAGATGATGATCATTCACCAGCAATGATGGCGTAAATGTTGGTTTATTTATATCACCATTAAAACTCCATTTACTGCCATTTGGATGTCCACCCACATGGAATGGGTGTAAATACTTGCAGCCAGGACACTTGAATAAGTACATCCCACTACTCCAATACTCCAAATAGGGAGTGAGTTGTGTTACGTCTTCAGTCATGCTACGTCCTCATGCTCAATCAGAACTTTAGCCACAGCCTTAGCAGCCAGCCAGTAGCGTGCATTAAATCGGGCAAGTTCGTCTTCATTTGAGATAAAACCAAGCTCCACAATCAAGCCACCGGCATTCACGTATGCCAGACGACCACGCGCAGATTTACTTTGATCAATCCAACCGTTATCACCACGTAAGCGACTGCCAAGCGCATCTGCCACGGCCTTCGATAGGTCTTGAGCTAGTTTTTTGTCTTTCGGCAATGCAATCGTTTCAATGCCATTCGCCTGTTTTGATGTTGCAGCATTCATGTGGAATTCGACTGCCACACTTGAGCCTTGAATTAATTTTACCGCAGCAGACAATGGATCGTTTTTGGTGCCGGTTCCATCAGTTTTGACCTGTAACCCCGCTTCACGCAAATAATAAGTCACTGCATTTCGGAAATTGACGACCAGATCCGCTTCTTTGATTTTTCCATTAACTGCCCCCGGGTCTGTATTACTATGACCGGCTGTAATCGTAGCGAATCCTAAAGGCTGATTGTGTAATTGTGGTTGTGCAATTTTACGGCCCACCCAACTTAAAGCTGGTAATACAGTGCCAATAATAAAAGGTGCATATTGTTCAGGGATAAAATTAAAGTCTAATGCCCACTGAATAACTAAAACTGCAAGCATTAAAAAAGCCCCCAGTAGTGGGAGCTTTACGGATAAGTACTGAAGTGCACTTTCATTGATTAATTTCATTTTAAGGTTTCCTCAAGTCGAGTGACTTTTTCTTTAATTAGGGACTGGTTTTGATGAATTTGAATGATTGAGGCGCCCACACCGATACATGCAGCCAGGATTGAGCCACCGCAGAGACCGATCCAGAACTTTAAAACTCCAAGGCCGCCATCCTGTCTTGCAGACTTATTCTCAAGGTCTGATACCTTCAGCTCCACTGCATCGAGTTCCTTGCGGATTTCATCAATCGAGTTCTTGTGGTGTTCATTGATAAAGGTTTGCCGCGCAACATGGTCCAGAATCAATCGAATGTCTTTATGAATGGAGTCAATTTTTCCCTCCCATCCATTATTGTTGTACGGCCTATTTTCAGGCATACATCCCCCTAAATTTTGGCAATAAAAAAGCACCCGAAGGTGCCTTTGATCTTATCTACTATATTTTAGTCAACTCACCATCACGCACATGAAATTGTGCAGGAGATACTTGGGAATCAACCTGTATATACTCTTGACTATCTTCAAGATGAATCGTCTCAGCCAAGAACTCAGGGCATTCAACTACATTTTCAATCTCACCAGATGATTTATCATAAACTGCATAATAAGCCACTTTTTATTTCCTCATTGTCATTGCGTGTATGTATCGCTGTGAAACACTAATATTTCCTCCTGATACTGCAATTAATTGAAGCTGGAAGGTTCCTGCAATTCCAGTAGAATCATGCCTTGAAATATTCATGGTTCCTGCTCCTCTTGATTGGTTGTCAATATCTACTGAGTGCGTGTGCCCGGGATCGGCTGCAGATGTAAAACTAGAACTATTCACATTAAATGAGTGGCTATGCGTTCCAGCAGAATTGGTTCCTGCTGAATCACTGAAGCTGTGGCTATGAAAAGTACCACCGGCATTAGTTGAGCCCGTATTTCCAGAAACACTTACACTATGGGAGTGACTTCCTTCATTGCTTGTATTTCCTGAAAAAGAAACTGAAACCCCGTGTGAGTGCGATCCCGATAGTGATGTGGTTTTTCCAACAGTGTTAGACTCTAAATAAAATACCTCAAGATTTTCAAATACAACATTTCCATTTTTAAGAACCCGGCACAATATTTGTTGTTTTGTAGAGAATCCGATAAAGCTAAATACAGCACCGAAAGTTAAAATTGTATGCCCCATATCTGCAGGAACATACAGTGTTTGAATTGTCGTATATGTTGCACCGACAGTTTGAACAGCTTCAGCAAATGCCGAAACAGGAACAGTCACTGCATTATCTTTAATCTTGAGGGTATCAACAGTGAGATTATCAATCTTGGCTCCAGTCACCGCTAAGTTGTCAATTTGAGCGGTTTTCACAGCCAAATTATCAATCTTCGCAGTCTTAACTGCTAAATCTTCAATATGCGAAGTTCTAACAGACTGATAATCCATCATTGCTGATTTTAGATAGGCAGAGACTGGAAACACTGTGCCTGTCACTGGATCAGTAAACGGAGTATTGCGGAAGATAAACGGGTAATAACCTGTGCTATTCCCTGAACCAATCGCAAATGAATCAAAGTTCAAAATGAAATTAGATTCTTTGCCATCATTAGCCCCGCCCCATCCTGCAACCTTGCCGTTCACATCCAGTTTAATGTACTTTTGCGCATACAAACCGTTTACTGATTGGCTGACTTCCTGTATTGATGCTGTGTTGCCATTTACTGTTGTTTGAAGTGTGGTGGTTGCTTGCACGTTTGCAGAAACAGCATCGGCATTCGCTTTGATTTGTTGCTTGTATAAAGCATCATTTCCGCTAATCGTTGCAAGAACTTGATCAGTTCTTTGCGCCTGAGCCATATCACCTTCAATTAGCGCAGACTGTAACGACCAAACACCTGTAAGACCTTCTGTGCTACCAATAAAGTCATCAGTCGAGCCGATGAGCTTCGGATTGACTTGCGCATACACGCCGTCAATTTTGGTTGCATTTGCGCTAATTTTCCCATCTTGCTCCGACACTTTTGCGTCAATTTGAGATAGTGCGCCAGCGCTAGCCTTTGTTCCAAGTTCGGCCGTAATTTCCTCAATTTTGTTCGCATTCGCGTCTGACTTTGATGCTGAAGCGGTTGCTTTTTCTAGTGCACTTGCTGCTGTGGCCGCCGCAGCATCGGCATCAAGTGTATTTTGATCTGCTACCGCCTTGACTTCGGTCACTAAAGTTGAAAGTGCTTGTGTGTCATCAATTGCGGTTTGAGCCTTGATCGTTGCTGACGCTGCATTCACTAACGCCTCATCTGCTGTGCCTCGTGCCTCGTCTGCTGTGGCTTGAGCCGCATCTGATAAAACTTTAGCTGCTGCAAGTGCTGCATCTGCCTTGCTTTTTGCATCCAAAGCTGCCGCTGCTTTTGCTGCTGACTCCGCTGCATTGGCTTTTGATGTAGCGTCATTTGATGCTGCTGCCTTGGCTGCATCCGCTTCGGCTTTCGCTTTAGCATCTGCATAGGTTTTGGCCGCTGCCTCTGCAGCGCTAGCTTTTGATGCAGCGTCAGAAATTGCACGATCTGCTGTTTCTTGTGCAGTTAGTGTGCGACTGTCCAGCGCGATAAGTAGTTGACTATTGGAGTCTGTATCATTAACCACACTCTCTATGTCAAAACGAATATTCGCTAAAGCGGAATCGTTGATTGCCCGATAATCCACAAGTGCTTTTGCGTTGGCGCTATCTGCGTCAGCACGCGCTTGCGATTCACTAAAGATATTGGCTTCGTTGTCGCCCACACGAGAGCTCATATTAAGAAGAGATTCAGCGAGTGCTTGGTCAGCGTCAGCAAGTGATGTGAGCTTTTCATTAATCGATGCAGTATTTCCACCAAACTCAACATTCAGGGAGTCAATGCGTTCTGAAAGTGCGCTATCCGCACTCACGCGGGCAGTCTGTTCTGTGAAAATATCGGCGCTGTTTTTTTGGACCGATACGGTCAGAAAGTCAGTACGTTGCGCTTGATATAAATCCCCCTCCTGAACAGCACTGATAATAGTCCATGTGCCGGAATAGCCATTTTCGTTTCCGATCAAGTCATCGGTTGAACCGATCATTGTTGCATCGGTTACGATTTCAACACCAAGCACGCGTTCTGCTAGCGCGCCATCTGCATCAATACGAGCATTTCGTTCATCAGAAACTAGTGCTTGAACATTCAAATTATCTTGCTTTGATTCTGCACGTACTGTTTCAATCAATAGTGCTTGCGCTGAATCGGAATCAGCTCGAGCAGTTGCCTCCTGATTAATTGCAGCAGCGTTTTCATCAACTTCAGCCAACACTGAATCAATACGCTGACTTAGTGCGCTATCCTCACTTGTAAGTGTGATCAATTCTTGCTGAATAGCAGCAACGTTGCCATCAAAGCTTGAACTTACCGTGTCAATACGCTGACTTAACGCACTATTTTCAGATAATCGCTCGGTTCTTTCGGATAATATTGCGGTTGATGTTTTTGCTGCCTCGGCTAGAATTGCAGCATTTCTGGCGGCGGTCTCAGCGCTAATGGCGGTGTTGCGTGATGTAATTTCTTGTGCAATTGCAGACTGACGATCCTGTATTTCTTGAGCCAAGCCATCGTCTAAGTTTTGAATTGCTGTAACTCGTTGCTGACGTTCTAAAGCAAGCTCATCGCTGATTTGATCTGCCTGAACTTGAACAGCAGTAATATTGTCAATCAAATTACCAACATCACCATCTAAGCCTGCAATTGTGTCGATCTTATCGATCTTGGTTTGCAAGTTTTGGTGTAATTCTGACTCAGTAATTTTGCCCGACAAAATATCAAGCACAGCAGATGCATCGGCTGAAGTTGTAGCACTGACCCAATTCGACCACGGGCCGATATTCCCGATTCGATCAATCAAACGTCCGCGGAAATAACGCTTTAAATTTGGCTGCATTCCCTGAATATCATGCGTTGTTGTCGGATATGCAAACAAGCCAAGTTGCGCAGCATTGGCACCATTTGCAGTGCTTGCAATCTCAATTTCTGTATAAGCAGTATCGAGCGCACCTATCGCAGGGAAGTTCCAGTTTAAACGGTAGCCAAACAAGATGCCTGTCGCTGCAATATTAGCTAGGGCAGGTGGTAGACCTTGCTTACCTGACAACGTAGTCAGCATTGAGTAAGTTGGCAGAGATGCAACATCAAATGCTGAAATCGCAGTAACACGTGCTTCGTAATTACCCGCATAAATGCCCTGTACTTCTACCGAGTTACTACCCGTAATCGGTAACTTAATCCACGAGCCATCATCTTTACGCCACTCAACTTGATACTTTGTAGCACCTTGCGCTTGATCCCAAGTAATCACCATGGTTTCAATAGATAGACCTTGCTGCACCATGTTCTCGGACGAAATCAAAACATTGGTGACAGGTGCCTGAACAGTCGGATTAATGATGGAAATCGGACGCTCATCAATGAAAGCACCGAAGTCAATTGCATTATATTTTGCTGACTCGTATTGCAAACCAGTGATAGAAAATTGATGCTTCTCATCTTGAGTAATACTCATGACGCGAAACTTCATGGTTTTTAAATCTTGAGCATCAACAACCCAAACATTTTCTGCTGCAACGGATTCAAACGCCACTGTGACCGTGACATTTCGCCCAACTTTTGATGACACAATTCGCGTTTGCGCCTTGCCATTTTCACCATTTACAACAAGTCGATCACCTGCACGACACACCACATTGTCACGATCTAAAGTAATGGTACGCAAGTTTGCAGAGACTTTAGAGATACGCCCACCGTTGGCACGACCTGCAAAAAGCTCGTCTGCGATTTCAATCACGCGGCCCGGCTGTGGAATATAGCCATCAAGACCGACCTTAAAAGATACGGTTCGGGTTTCTAGTTGCTCAGACTTCAAGGCCCAAAGACCTGCACGCTGTGCCTGACCCTCAGAAGTACAACCCCATGCATCAATTTCAGCAATACGCACACCGAGCTTTGCGATAGCTGCTTCATCACGAACATAGACATACTCAGTTTTATAGTGATTTGCAGGGTTATCCCATGCAACCTTAGCAACTGTGTGACGGTCACGCGCACGTGTGCCTGTGTATTCAAACATGCCATCGATGACGTTGGCGCGAGTGTAAGTAAAGTAAGTGTCTTGCGGAATATCGGCATCACAGACGATTGAATTGCCGTCCCAATAGGAGATTGCACGGAATACGCCTGCCAATTTACTCAAAATGGTATAAGCATCTTCGGTTGATTGCAGATACACATTACAAGTAAAACGCGGCTCCTGACCGCCTTTACCGTCATCAATCATTTGGTCGCAATACTGTGCCAAGCGATACAAAGACCACTTGTCCAGCATTGCAGATGTTAATCGATCACCCAAGGCATAGCGCTTTGCGGTGCAAATATCGTAATAAATCCAAGCCGGGTTATTGGTATAAGCGCGTTTAAAAGTGCCATCCCACATGCCTGCATAGGTACGTGCAACCGGGTCATAGTTAGATGGAACCTGAACCTTAATCCCTTTTAAATCGACTGCGACTTTTGCCACATTAGAGAAGGTTTCCGCGTCATATTGCAGGCCAAGTAAAGCCGTATTTGGATAGCTGAGTTTTAGATCAATGACCTCAGTCAGCGCATCTACATACATCTTGTCGCTGATGTATTCAGATGTTGAATTTGGTGTTAATCGACGCACACGAACTGTCCAACCGGTATCAGACTTTGGCAAATCAATACGATGTGAGCGCTCATAGTTTGCGGAAGTTTTATCAGCGATCTGAGTATTTAAAACCTCAGTCCATGTGCCGCCATTCGTTTGCAAATCAATCGCATATTGAATCGTGATGCCTTTTACATCGCCATTTTCAGCATTCTGCTCACGTAGCGGCCCCCACTTAAAGCGCAAACGGATTGCATCCAGATCGGTATTGGCAAGTGAGCGAACCCAAGGCGATTCAGACTTTAATTCAACATTGATTGCAGTTTCAGAGGAGATATCTGGAAAGCCTTCGATATGAGTCTGGTCATTAGTACCATGACGAAAATCAGCTTGAACATCTTCAAAGTTCCAGCCACCTGCCGGATTCTGTAGTGGTGTTTCTTCCAGGTAAACCGATTGCAGACCATTGGCCAAGCCTTCAACTTCACCTTCAGATAAGCCATATAGAATTTTAATATAGGTCTTAGATTGGGCTGAATCTGGCGCAATCACTGCTTTTCTTGCTTTGCCTTGCCCTGCTTTTGCGCCTTTAATTACTGCGTTCATACTTTTCCTTAGACAATAAAAAAGGCGCTGTATGCGCCTGTGTTTTTTAAATATTTACATTAAATCTTCTGGATATTGTCCAGCACTTGCGATAAAGCCGCCCACTTCGCGCTGACCGTAAAGCACCGGCACTGGATTGCCTTGCGCTACTGTGGTGACTGCACCGCCAAAGCCTTTATTGGCCTTGTTCCCGTCTTGGTTTTGGTCTTGATTCTCAATTTTTGGCATTAGCATCATGGCAATACCGCCGACCATCATACCGACACCTGCGCCGATTAATGCCACCCCCAGTGGAGCACCAACACCAGTGAATACCATAACAGCACCAACCACTACCAAAACAGCACCAATAATGGTCTGCACCACACCACCCGCACCTTTTACCTTTGGTACAATCTTGATGACCTTGGCACTGGTGCTCATATCCAATTCAGTTTCAGAGATATTTTGCTTATCCTGAAAAACGGCAAACTCCAAGCCTTGCTCATGCGCATGCAGCATGAAGTGCTCAAAGCCTGGCACCTGCACACATAAAGCACGCATGGCCTCGCGGGTATTATCAACAGCTAAATGAAACTCTTTGCCGAACTTCTTAGCTAAAATACCGTATAACTTAATTGTTTTGAGCATATCGAACCACCTTTTCGACTCTTTCCTGCCATTGCTGACCAAACACCTCTCGTACTGATTTACGGCCATACGGATGATGTAAGACTAAAGCCGATCCAATGCATGGCTCGGTCTGTTCAGATTTAAGTATGCCATTATCGCCTAGCCAGATCAGCGCATGATTCACATGCTCGGTGCGTCCGACTCGACATAACAGCACATCACCGTACTGCGGCTGATCCACCTCAGTAAAGCCTTCCTTTTGGAAATTATCCAGATAGAGAGATGGGCTGTCTTTGGACTCCCACCATAAATCTTGACGCTCATAATCAGGAATGCTGATGCCAAGCTCGCGCTGATAAAAATCACGAACAATAGCAAAGCAATCCTGAATGCCGTGAATATAGTTGCGACCAACCAAAGGCGCTTTATAACCACATGGCCCATAGACCTGAAATTCAAGATCAGGATAAGCACAAATCACCCACGGCTTTTGATGCAGTTCAATCTGAATTAAATCAACATCAGACGCACGTGCAGACGCATTTGGATGTGAATGAACAAAGGCTTGAATCTCGCCTAAATCCTCTGCTGCTGCTAAATCCTCGTGATGAATTTCAAACTGATCTTTATTGTCTGAGATATTGCGGCATGGGATGTATTCTTTATTCACAATCACGCCACAGCACTCGGAAGGATAAGCCTTAGCAGCATGCGCCTGAATTGCTTTTTTAAGTTTTGCGGTTAGTTTCATCACATTAAACTCGATGCTGGAAAGCCACCAAAGCGGATTTCATTATTGCGAATACGGCATGAAGACAGCCGGCCTGAACAGCGATCTAACGCAGGGTTGTCCGTTGGCTCATCTTTATCTGTAAACATGGCTGCACCTGTGTACTGACACTCTTCCCCCCTATATGCAGCAACAGCGCACCAATGGCAATAATTGGAAATCTGCCGAACTGGTATTTTCAGACCTTCAAAATCAATTGGATTCGATAGCTCAAATGTTACTGCGTTGGCATTTTCGGAAGTCTTTTGTTCGATGTACCAAAGCTGCTCTTTGGCTTCATTTGATGCAGTCGGATTGCCTTGTGAGAAATTTTCAGCGTCAAGATACTTAGCCAGTGTGGTAATGACTTTGAGCTTTGCGCCTGCGAAGTCGCCAAACTGTAAACAGTAAGCCGAAATTGCACCCTGAATGCCGTCAATATTGTTCGCCATGCTGAATGTTGGTGCAGATGCTTTACCATCTGAACGCATTTCAAGACCCGACACTTCAAGCGCCATTGGCTCAAAGGTTTGACCTTGCCAGATGATATTTCGATGCCATGCTTTTTTATCACCAGAATCAAAAGCTTTACCAATCGAGCCTATGTCAGCGCCAATTAATTCACTTGAGCCGATGGAGGTATAAATACGCTCCCAGTCTTCATAAGAGATATGGCCATGAAAACGTAAAATGCCCGCACCTAAAGCGCGAGCATCCAGTTCAAACAGGGTAATTAGGCCATCAACATAGAGTTTCTGGAAATCACTGTTTAGTGTCATTAATTACCCCATTACATTGTGAGAGCTTGATTCCAGAGCATACTGACCTGCTCTGCACCAAGCCCCATCAAATCGGCCATGGATAACAGACTAGGATTTAAACGTTCAAACGTGGTTGCATCCTGCCATTCAATCATCGTGATCTGACGTTGCATTGGATCTTCAATTGAATTGATCAAGGTTTCAATATCCGCCAGATTGTAACCATTCAGCACAAGTGCCAATCTGAATTGACGGCGTGTTAAAGCTGGCATAGCCGATAAACGCTCATTTTCTAGGATTGCTGCATTTTCACCGCTGATTGTCCACGTTCCGTCTACCAGTTCATGCAATCGGCTTGGTGCTGGATTGCCTTGGTAGTCGGTAATGGTTGCGTCCGGTTGTGGTTCTTCACTTTCCGGTTGTGGCAATTCCTGCAAGCGGATAGAAATAAAGCGATTCTCTTTTACGTCTACTGGCTTGTCCAGATCTGGAACAATCTTAACGCCATCTATCCTTTGTTCGTATGTCTTAACGGAAATATCACCATTTTCTAAGGTGCTATAGATGACGGCGTGATAGACATTGCCGTTTGCATCTTTCGGCTGTTCTACATACCAGCCGGATTGAGCAAAACCACTAGAACCTTTGATTAGGTAATCGCCTGTACCTAGCTTCTCAAATGTAATTGCTTGCAGTTTTGCTTCGTCATTTAGCTCGATATGATCTGCATAGAGTTCTACAATCGGTGAAGCGGATTTTATAAAACCGTTACTGTCTACAGTAGTATTTTTTGAACTCTGTAATCTATACCAGGTAGTATAGTTGGCATTAAATCTCGCACCTCGTATAAACATTTCACCACTATTTTGACAACTTAATTGAACGGCGTTCTGGTGCTGCTGATTCATAGATAGGTTAATAATCGCCTGTTCTGTAAACGAGCCTGGATAATCCCCAGCCGCTAACGCATCGTTGGAGTTATGTTGCCAGCCAACGAGTGTCCCGACTCCCCGTAAATCTGAAAGCGGTGTTGCGCCTAATGAGATAAAGGATCCAATACCAAAGTCACCTACTTTTAAAAGACTATTCTTTGTCGTATCGGTTGGCGATGTAGTCCAATTTATACCCAAGTTTGCACGCGCTGCTGCTGCTGTGGTTGCACCGGTACCACCCTTATTTATTGGAAGTGCGGCAGGCAATACCCCTTGAGCAGTCGCACCAAGTTGACTATAAAGCTCATTATCATTTGCCTGAAGTTTTGCTGAGCCTGAACGGAACGTGTCACCACCTGCGCCTGTTGGTGCTGTGCCTTGATTGATTGTTTGCTTAGCCATAATTTACGCCCACAAAAAAGCCCTCGATTGAGGGCATAAAGTTGATTGAAGTTAAGGTTTAAAATCTTGTGTGAAAGTGGTGGAGATGGACCATATACCACCGCCTAAACTGATCGGCATATAATCCCCTGCCACCACACGGACTTCGCCATCCAGTGGTGAATCCCAAAGGAAGGAATCAGCACCTTTATGCGCATCAAAAAAGGCCTTGATCTCTTGTATCAAAGCCTTCTTGCCAGTCCTTTTGTATGCCCATGTGGATGACCGATTGTTAATCCCAACACTTGTTCGCTGTGTATATCCATCACCAAAACTGGACTGAAGGACTTTAAAGCTTGATGTTTGGGAGTTTCCATCTAGGTCATTACACCAGGTGAATTTTTGGTTGCTCATGAATTTTTTCCAATAAAAAACCTCCCGAAGGAGGTTATTAAATAAGATTGGTTATTCAGGCTTTTGAAAATCATTGATATGAAGATCAAACGTAGTCTTAATCATATCGATTTTAGCTTCATCATCTAATTCAGCACCATTACTTAAAAAATCTCTCGTTTCCTTTACATACTCAAGATATTCATCGCGATTGATAATATTCTTGCTGGCTAAAAAATTAACAAGATTACCAACCAGTAGGCGTGTTGCAGAATCACCATCGAGTGACACTTTGATCAACTCAGACCCAATAACCTCAATTTCTTTATCTAATGACATTTTATCCTCTGCTAATTGCTTTCTTAATCGCGCCACCCTGTCTTAACTCTCTGTTAATAACAGAAACAACGGCTGTTTCAATCATGCTTCCGAATTGCTTCATATCACCTTGATTATCAGTTTTGGTGGAGCCATCAGACTGTATCACAATTGTTTGCGTGAAATTTATACCACCACTATTCTGATTAGCCAAATAGTTCTTCAAATCAGCATTCGTGCGACTATCAACAACACGCTCGCCCTTATCCAAAAGCCATGTGCCTTCTTTCGGGATATTGTCGATACCGTCGTGAGCCATACCTGCAATGGTTTGACCAGCGATTAGGCCGACGTTGGCGTAACCCATTGCCAGCATTGCTTTAGAAGCTGCAATTTTGGCACCAAAGAAAGGAATTGTTGCATCAGCGGCCACCTGTGTGGCTGCTAAATGTGTACTAATTAGAGCGGAGCCCATTGCAAACATTTGCTGTGCCAAGAACATAGCTTTAAACGCACCAGACTGCTCACCCTCACTATCTTTGACTGCCTGCGTCATCTGTGACCAAGTATTTTGCGCTTGACCTAAAAGGTTACCCCATAAGCTCAATTGGCCTTCATACTGGGCTTGAGCTAAGTCTTGCTCCTGCTTGCTATACGATTCGGAAAGTGCCTTTTTACTATCTAGATAGGTCTTGTATGCTTCATTCAGCTTGGCATATTTTTCAGTATCAGTAGTGTACTCATCGTTCTGAATACCTTCCCGCGCAGAATAAAGGTTGTCTGCAAGCTGTGAATAGCCATCTTGCTGTTCATTACCCATCTGCCATCTTTGATACTCCTCTGGTTTCATGGATGCCCTAGCGCTGGCCTCCACTCCCATCTGAACCATGGCGCCCAAAGGCCCATTCATCATGGCAAAAGCATTTTGACGCGCTAGAATAATTTTCTGATTAGCCTCATTCTCGGCCTTAACCCGCTCATCCTGAGCTTTGATCCAGTTGGCCACATCATCTTCATAGGCCTTCTGTTGAAGTCCTAAAAGACGGTCGCGCTCTGTTGGATCGGCAGCGAAAGCCTCATTAATCTTCTTAATTTTCTCCTGATTTTCGAATTCAAGATTTTGCCATTCATTGTAGTAGCTGACCTGAATAGCCTTCTTGGTTTCGACCACCTCTTTCTCAAGTTTTTCCTGCTCAGCAATATTGCGCTCCAATTCTTTCATCCAGTCATCAAAAGAATAATCTTCTGTGAATGAAACACCACTAGAGCCACCTAAATAGCCTTTAATGTTTTTTACATACTGGCGGTTTACAGGGCCAATATTGGTGCCACGCTGAACATTACCTTCGCCTGCATGATAGGCGCTCACAGCCTTGTCAAGATCACCCTTGAATAAATCAAGAAGATAGGCCATGTACTTACCAGCACCCTCGGCTGATTGCGCAAGGTTGTAGCGATCTTTTACACCGTACTGTTTTGCTGTGCCTTCCAGAAACTGGAATCCACCAGTAGCACCAGAACTCTTGTTGTAAGCATTTGGATTTCCCTTTGATTCCTGCATGTGGATAGCTGAAAGCAGTCCAGTCGGTAATCCATTTTTAGATTCAATACCCGCAAAATTATACTTGGCCGCATTTGCTGCAACTTTGGCATTCACCTTCATTGCATTGCCAGTAGCTTCAAGTAGTTTTTTGCTCTTTTCCTCCGCCTTGTTGCGCTCATCGACAGCATTTTTGGAGCGCATGATGGCTTGATATTCCTCGCGAAGTTTAGTCTTCAGTTCGTCTTTTAAGACCTTTTGACCTTTCGCATTGGTAACAATCGCACCCTCAACATTCAGGTACTTCTTAGCCAGCTCAACCATGGTGTCGTTATAGCCACGATTTGCTAGAGCGGAAGTAATTGCTGAGTCTTTAATGGTTTGGTTTGCTTCACTAAGAAGTTTTCTAATCTCTGCGCTGAGATTTGCAGTTTCAATAGCAGTCTGTTTAGCTTGATCACCTACCCCCTTAACTGCTGGAGCCATCTGATCCACAAAAGATTTTTGGTTTTTAAATTCATTACCAGCATCTTTTACAGACCCACCTAAAGTATTAAATCGATCCTTAGAAGTCTGGCTAATAAAGTTTAAGGCGTTAATTTTTCCTGAAAATTGATCAATATCACCAGTTTTCTTGTATTCAGCAATCAAGGCATTAACCTGTTTTGATTGCTCAGAAGTCATGTCGTTATGACGACTAAATGAGTAGGTGGCGGTGATTAATTTAGAATTAACTTCATTGTATTCCTTTGCTAGATTCTGAAGTGCATTTTTTTCAGAAACAAGCTGCGCGCGACGCTTAACCTCATCAAGCTCCTTATATTTCTTGATTGCATCATCAACAGACTCATTATTTTCTCTTAATGATTTAGTGGACTCATCAGCACCATCTCTCATCATTAAATAGCCTGCCGCTACAGAAGCCACAGTAATTCCCAGTCCTACCCATCCGCCTGTCAATCCGAGCAAAAGCGCCTTTGCTGCCGCAAGTCGGCTTGTGGCTACAGTTGCCGCACCTGTAGCTGCTGTATAGGCAGTTGTTGCAATAGAAGCTTGTTTCTCAGAAATAGCCAAAGCAATGTTTGCTGCTGTCAATCGCTGAGTTGCAGCCGCGCGAGCTGCTGCCGTGGTGGCATTGTTAAAGTCTGCGCGAGATAGATTCACTTCGGTTAAAGCTAAGGCCACATTTTGGCGTGCTCTTTGTGCTTGAATGCCAATTAGTTTTACGCTTTCAGCCTGCTCAGCTACCAGTGCCTGTTTTTGCTCTATGCTTGCCGCAACTGTCTTTTGGATACTACCAACCATACTAGAGGCATATTTTCCAGCAAATATAGCGCCTACCACCAAAGCAATATCACCAACCGTATCTAGGTTATCCCCTAGAGTTTCCAATGACTCACTAGTTCCATCAACACCAGCTTTAATTGCATCACCAATTCCTGATTGCGATACTTTTAGGAATAATCCATCAATCGTGTCCTCAAGGTTTGCAATAGACCCATCTAGGGTTTTCATGCGGTTTTCCATTGCGCCAGAAAAATCTACATTACCCAGATTAAGAAGATATTTTTCAATCTCTTTGGCATTATTTCTAATGGTGGTGGTTTGTCCCTTAAATGTGAGTGACACTTTGCCATTTTCTTGACTAGCCTTGATTCCAAACTCTTTTAATCGCTCAAACTCGCCAGTGGTGGCATCCGCTACAGCCTCAATCATTTGATCAAGATCTTTGCCCATTGCAGCGGCAGTATTGCCATAAGATGTTAGTGCGGCTTCAGATGGCTTTAACCCCAAGTTTGTAAGCTTAATAAAGGCACCTACAGACTGCTCCAAGCCATAAGGAGTTTCTTTTGCAAACTTCTGCAAAGAATCAAATGCTGCTGCCGCACCCTCGGCCGATCCAGTTGCTGTTATTAAGCCGGCATTTAACTTATCAAAGGTGCGCTGCGTGTTGATCAGTCGATCAAGAGAGACATAGGATGCCGCAACCCCAGCCAATGAAAGCCCAATATTTTTTGCAGACATTGAGATGCCTTTATCAGCCTCCTCGAAATCGCGCGCCATATTGCTTGCTGAAGTCTTGGTCTGTCTTTCGGCATTCTTCATTGGCTCAACAAATTGGCCAATACGAGCAACTAGATTTAATGTTAAAACACCCAACTTACCAGCCATAACTTTTCCTCTAGGCGTAAAAAAACCGCCTAGTGGCGGTTATTGATTTTGAGACTTTACGAACAATTTGCTTGCCCTAAATCTATCCATTTGTTTGTAGAGACAAGTTTCTGGATATCTATAATTTTGACTCTAACCTTGTAAATATTCAGTTCACTTAACTCTTGGCAAACATATTGCGCCAATCCATCCCTGCTTGATCCATTGTCCAAAACTCCAACCTTAAACATGGAGTCGGAGGTCCAAACAGCATCTTTTATTGTCTTATCAGCTTTGAAATGGGCTACGGCTTGCTGTTTTTTTTCCTCAGATATTTTTGGCTGACTAGAACACCCAACCAACCCAACAACCAAAGCCAATAAAGTAATTTTTTTCATACAAGGACCTTAAACTTCTTTTATGTATTTAGCAGAATTTGCAACTCTAGATGGTATATCCAATCTTACCCCGAAGCTATAGTCTTTGCTTCCACCACCAACAATCACAGCCTTAACATAAACTTCTGAGTTATCAGGCATATTTAAGCGCCCCAAAAGCTTTACCCAACTCTCGGCATTATTGCGAGGGAAGTAACCAACTGTTAATCCTTTGATATCCACCCTACATGCGTTTTTATCGTGGCTATTGTTAAACTCCCTGATGATTTTCGCCTCTACTTCAGTAAAGCAGCCCTTCCCCTCTCTTTTTATAGCAAAGCGTTCAATATTTGATTGATAGTGTGATTCGCCAACAATTTCGAATGGATAGTTATCAAAATCATGCGAACCATCATAATCAAGTCGGAAAATTCTCTTAGGCGCAATCTTGTTCGCATCCTTTCTCCTGGTACTTCCCATCGGGAATGGTGGCGGTAAGCTTCTGCCATTCACCTCCTCTTTGCTTTTAGCTTGTTGAGTCTTGAGAAATTCTTGAGTCTTGTTTTCCGCCGGTATACTGGCTTTCCTTGCCAAGAAAATTGCACCGATGACCACTACAATAATTATTAATATAAGCCACATGATCAAACCTGAACACTTGTTATTCAGGATAAGATACTAATTATCAGATGAAAAAGAAACCAATCCGTATTGATTTCTTATTTCCCAAAATTCTCCACCAGATAATCTTCAAGATTCTTCTCTACTGGCTTTTCTTCATGGGTCATCAAGTCATGCAACTTCACATTCTTAACGCCTTTCAGCATTAAAATAGACTGGTGAATCCTTGCTAATTCTTGCTCGAATCTTCTTCCAAGGTTGAGGCTTCCGTATTTTCGAATGTAGGCGGTGTACTTTTTAATTTCTCGGTATGGGAGATCGGCGATTTCACTGTACGTTTTACCGAGCGCGATGCTGATTTCGATGAGGATTTCGTCGTCTTGGTTGAGTTCAATTGCTTTCCCAATACGTTAATATCCACAATTTTTGACCACAGTGCGTCTACTAAAGCTTGGTTGAAATGGGTACGGATCTCATCTTCAGTGAATGCAAGTTGTCCTTTTTTATCACAGATAACACTTGCCAAAACACCAGCTAAAGCCTCTTTGTTTTCACCATAGGCCTTCATTTGAGCTACTGCTGTGCTGTAGCTGAATGGCAGAATATGAGTATCAAATTCCGCGTCTTCACCAGCAACTTTAATTTGGACTGTCACATGCTCCGGCTTACCCATTAGTGCGCCAGATTTAATATCTTTTAAAGTTAATTTTTTCATGATTCACCAGAAAGAATAAAGCCCCAGCAAAGGGGCTTTGGATTAAACGGTTGCTGGAGTCAGAGTTACACCAGTTGAGCGCTGCAATGTGAATTGATAACCAACAATAGAATCCGCTTCAAATGTTGGTACTGCTGGAGTTAAAGCGCCCTTAAATGACCAGAATGAGCGGCCAGTTGGTAGATCTACAGCATTGGTAGTTACTGTTGGCACTGCAACTGAATCGCTTGCACCAATATAAAACTCAAGTTCGGTACGATTTTCAGCCCATTGAATAAGCTTTAAGTGAGAGTCATTTTCTGGATCAAGTCGAATCGAGAGTGAGCCATCACCCGGATCAGATAGCCCTGGCATGTAGGATTTGGATTTCGTTTCTTCAAGACAGGTTGTTTCAATTTTTGAAGTACTATCACTTCCCAGATCAATACCGGTTACACAGACAAGTTGCGTAATGTCGGTACCATCAAAAGCAAAGACGTTTGTCCCTTGCGTGCGTAATTCTGCCATTTGCGAGTGCTCCTCAATTTTAGGCATAAAAAAAGCACCCGATTGGGTGCTATGTGGAAAATTTAAAACTTATCTACCTAAAAACCAATTCGCATCAAAGCCGCGACCAAAAATATTAGTGTCAGCAATGCGCTCAAAGTGGTTTGGGTGGATATTGGTGACATGGCAATGAGGCTCTAAGGCCTTGCGGATTGCTGCACGAATATTTGAAGCTCTGCGTTGATCTGTGTCATAAACCACAATCTGGAATGACACATGATCAAGATTTGCCGGGCAATCTAAATTGTTTTCAGGATTTGCTGTGACCACTGACCAGACCGCATAGGGATATCGTGTTTTGTGTGGTGCAATATCCTCAAACACCTTGGTTGGGCTATTCCCAAGCAATGCTGTAACCGCTGGATCAGATTTTAAAGTCGGAACTACGGGTAAAATGTTCATAATTTTGCGAGTTCCTTGTCGATTTCTTTATTGAAGTTTTCAGCAAAGCTATTGGTTACGGCTTGAATGTTGTTTTGCAGTGCTGGGCGCATAAATGGAGTTGGTGGATTGTGCACAGAGCCAAATTCTAGCCAACGCCAATGGCGGGTGTCCCCACCACTTGTATTGGGTGGATTGGGATTGGAGAATGACGCACCACCACGCACACCGACACGCATTATCACTTCATTTGGGTTTCTGGTTTTACCTGCTGAAATCGCAATATTTTTCCAGATCTTCTCGGCTGTTTCTGGATCATCCAGATTTTTAGCATTGGCCCGAGCCGCATCCCGGACAATCGCCATCGCTCTACGCATTGAACGCCTTGCAGCATTCTTCATCAAGCGTGGATTCGCCAGTCTTTTAAGCTTTTCCTGAACTTCATCCAAGCCTTCAATATTAAATTCTACTGACATGGCCTACTCCACTAATGACAACTCCAGCGTCATATAAATCCGACCATTTTCATTGTCTGGTTTAGGTGGCGACACGATCTGGAAAGTCTGACCATCAAATAAAACGCGCATACCAGTATCAATATCTTTACGCTTGCGCAGTTTTAGCCGGGCTGTAGTTTCTGATCCGGCAGCCTTGGCGTTCAGAGAATCTTTGACAGAAAGGAAATCCAGCTTACCCCAAAGCCTTTTAAATTCAGTCCAAGCTTCGGTTTCATAGTTGTATTCATCATAGACCGTAGTTTTATGCTGAATCGTTACACGGTGGCATAGTTCGCCGGCACGTTGGGCCATATATCACCTCAAATCGCTGTAGGCTTACGATATGGATAAAGCAGGCTTTGTACCGGCATCGGTAGGAAGTTGCCATTTACCGGCGTTTCCTGCTCAGCATTGCGGTACTGGTCCCAATATCCGCACAGCAACAAAATTGCCTGATGAATTGCTTTAGGGTAATCAGGTTCAAGTTCATCAGTGATGTAATTCAACACCACTGAATCCGCTGCATCTAAATAACCCTGAAGCATCAAATCATTTGAATCATCGTCATAGCGCAAATGCTCTTTCAGGGTTTCAAGACTTACAATACTCATTCTTCACCCCATTTTTTCTGCGCTAATTTAAAGTTTTCATGGCTAAATTCGCCTGAATGATCTTTTTCACAGTGCCATAATGAGCCTTTGTGAGTCACAAACTGGCCTGATTTATACTGGTTTTCAGTCTTAAAAATGCCTTGCCACAATGCTTTTTCATCAGGCTTATCGTCTTTTTTAAGCTCTGCGACCATATCCTCCTTAGCATCAATCACAGGCTTAAGCATTGCTTCAATTTGCTCTGCACTTACCAGTGGAAATGCAATTGAAATTAGGTTTCTGGCGCTTTCAGGTGGCAACCCTTGGAATGCAACCGCATTCATGATGCCCTGCAAGGCTGTCACTTGAGCGCCATTCAATGCTTCTTGCTGAAGGTTGCCTGATGATGACTTAAGCCCATCTGTAACCACCTGAGAAGATCGTGCTGTGAATGGGTCTTCCAGCTGGTCACGTTTAGACAATGCTTCAAGCGAATAGTTTTGCTGCTGCATGTAAACCGTGTCACCACCCTCTAATGGGCCTAAGCCAAGCTTTTGACGCGCCTCATTCGGTGTCATGATTGCTGCACCCACACCCTCTTTAAGTCGCTGCATCTGGGACACTGAATCCATGCGGATCAGCGTATCCAAATCAAGAAAGGCTTCTAAATTCGCATCCTTCAGACCAAGGCTTTCATCAAGCAGGTTTTCACGCGCTTCAATCAGGCTTTGCAAGCAGTCCGAATAGTAAATTTCATTCAGGTCTGAAACTTTCTGACCTGCTGGAATAGTGCCAATACCCAATTTAAACTGCGGTACGTGAAAAACAGCGCAAATCACTTCATTTGTCATTCGCATCTGTTCGATCAACTGAGAATCTGCGGCTGAAACTGAAATGGCTTCGAACTTCATACCATCACCAACTACAGCCGTGCAGCCGGCGTTGGCACCACCATAGCTTTCATTCCACTGTTTTTTAATTGCTGCTGCTTTTTCTAGATCAATAGGCCCGGGCGCAATCAGGATTCCACCTGGTCGACTATTGTTTTTAAAGTGTTGGCGCTGGCTTTTCTGGATCTCTAGGCCATGTCCCGCCGCTACCGCACACGCTGTAATTGGCGATAAGCCTACAAGTGGATGATAAAAGCAGTTAATACGGTCATGAATGATTTCAGATGCTGGCACCACCTCATGAGAGGTCTGATTGAGTCGATCATCGTTGAGTTGATAAAAGACATCACCAGCATCACTGATCAATGGTTTTGTCAGGTCAGGGTTTAATACCTTTAGCCCAACAACTTTACCTGAGAAGATATCCCGAACCTTCATCACATAGGCATTGCCACGAAGCAGTAATGATGTGGTCCACTGTTCGCTGAATTGCTGCCATGTCTGGTAGTGGTTTGGCTTGTTTAGAACACTGAAACGCTCTGGAATATCTTGATCAATCCAGACACCCTGCTGCTTCTTTTTTAGCAGAATCGGCATCTTACCAATGTCTTGAGAAATCAATGAAACGCAGCTAAATACTGCATGATGTGCTGCCAGATCTTCCCGGGTCAGCTCATCATTCTTTTGCCAAGCACCAGAATAAGGCTCATGTACAAATAAAGAAGTCCACCCTTGGTTTGAATGGACTCCTTGGAGGGATTTCTTTTTACCAAATAAATTTCCGAAAAAGCCCATTCTTTACATCCTATTCTTTGGTTTTATCTTCTTTTTTCGCTTTTGGTGCTGCTTTTTTCGGTTCTGTATAGACCTCTGCAACACCAATTTTGAGCAATACATTTGCCTGAAAATCAGGAATCTCTTTAATATCCCCGACATTGGAATCGTGGGTCATCTTTAAATATTTAATCTTCATAGACTGTTCCTATAGCTAAACAATTGTGATGCTTAGATATAAAAACAGCCCCGATTAAGGAGCTGTTTTTTTGGTGACTTTAATTAGCCGCCAGTTGGTGTGTAGTCCAGGAATGCTGCAGCAATCGGACGACGTTTCGCCCAAGTGATGAACTTCTCAACACGTACCGCAAATTTGTTTTCTTGCCATAAGTGATGAGTCGTACCACCATCAACCAGAGTTGCTTGATCAGAGTAAGACACATCCACACCACCATCCTGAGCAAGCAGGATTTCAGAAGTTTTCACAAGAATGATCTTGTCGCCGACTGTTTGTGATGTGATTACCGGAATACCCATCAATGTACGAGTACCGCGAAGCGCCATGCCTTGGAAGTAGGTATTTCCTAGCGCATCACGAAGCAAGCTGATTTGTGCAGCGCGTGTTTCCGACATTACGAAGTATGAGCCATCCAGTGAAAGGTTGGCCGTCACAAAGCTATTCACTAGAGCCAATAGGTCAGCTTCATAATTTGCTGCTGTAGTGCCTGTATTTGGAGTGGCTGTTACCCCATTTAAAACACCCGCAGGACGAACCGCAGTAGCAGCACCAGCGTCAAGGAAGGTGTTATCAATTAAAGTTTTTGATGCTTCAATTAAGTCATCACGAACCAAAATATCTACAGCTGGATCAGAGCGACGCATTAATTCCTGTGTGTAGACAGTAATCGCAGCAAGCTTATGCTCTTTGATTTCAACCTCACCATAGGTTGGGTTTGTAAGAGGTTTCGGAGCACCTTCACCTACCCATGAGGCGGTACCGCCGGTCAATTGACTTGGGATTTTTGAGTTGAACGGCACATTACGGAAACCTGTAAGTTGGTCAAATACAGTTGCAGCACGAAGCATGTCAACAAATTCACCAACTAAGCGGTTTTCAGTGACTAATGATGCTGCAAAACCTGCATCAGTAGTGGTACCCAAAGTTGCTTTTGTTACAAGGTCTTGAACTTCATCGCCAAAGCCACGTTCTTTTGCAACATCGAGAGCAGACTTGTAGTTGCCCTCTTTTGCTGCTAATTGTGACAGGATTTTTGCACGGGCATATTGAGCAAAACCAACACCTTTAGCGAGTGGCACGATTTCAATTTTTGGCTTTTTGCCTTCAGGATCTGGATCGCCTTTTGCCGATTTTGTAGCTTCTTCAGCAGTTTGACCAGCAACAGGAGTTGCGGTTTTTGCAGCAGCTTCGGTAGCAGCAATTTGTTTTTTAGTGCGTTCAATATTCACTTCAATCGCAGCGATATCTTTTTCAATCGCCTGAATTTCCGCTTCAGTCGCTTCATCGGGTGTGCTGCCTGCTTCCGCTGATTTTGATAGTGCTGTTTGCATTGCTTGGTTTTTTTCAGACAATGCTTTAAGCAGCTTAGCTAAATAATCTTTCATAGTTTCACTCCACCCTTTGTTGGGCTATTAAGTTTTACGACAACGTGTTTTTGTTCAGATGAAGCGCCACCTGGAACGTCTTGAGGTTTTTCGCCCAACGCGGCTTTGTGTTCCTCAAATGCTTTTGAAAATTCTGTTTCTGATTCACGGTTACACGGGATAGTTACCAATGAAAGCTCATACCATTCCCATGAGTTGAACTGGATGCCACCACCCTTAATCATTTCCGCCTCATCCCAATTCGGGATAAAACCAACTGACAAGCCTTTGACCAGACCGTATTTCAGTGACTGATATGCCTTATCGACTTCGCGTTTTAGGTCGCCATCTTCCTCAATTTCAGGAATATGAATCTCGACCTCAATGCCATTTGCAGTAACTTTTGCACTTGTCACATGGCCAATGGCTGAACGCGGGTCATGATGGAAAAGTAAAGGCATAGGCAGATCGAAATCCGCACCTTTTGGCACCATTACATCCTTGGCGCGATCTTGATTTGGTGTACTTGCGATTCCTTTGAAGGTTCGCTTTTGCTCATCAAGGCTCTTAATTTCGACAGAGCCAAAGGTTTTATGTAGAGCAGACATAAGGCTCTCCCAATAAAAAAGCCCGCGTAATGCGAGCTTTGGAAAGTGAATAAATTAAATAAAGAAGACGTTGTATTCTTTTTCGGCCTGTTCTGGATTCATAGACATCAAGGCCACCGCGTTAAACGTGGCAATCAATGGGTCGATCTTCCCGACACCTGATTCCTGTTTGCTGATCATCATGCCGTTACCCTTGATGACTGCACGTGCATTACCAACACACCAGGTCATTAAGCCCTGTCCGGCGTGGTAAAGATTACCTTCTGCTAGTTTTCGCTCAGTGGTGAGGATATAACCCATCAACTTAAAGCCCTGAGCCACTGCAATCATCTTGTCTTCAGGAATACCGGCATCGAGTAGGCCATCTAAAAGACCACCCAATCCCAATGGATCCAGTCCTATTTTGTCGAGCTTGCCTGAGTCAAAGCATTTCTTTGCAATAGCGGCCAGCTGGTCAATGTCATCCCCGATACGCTCAACAATGGTCAGGCTTTTCTCTTTTTCATAATCAGCGTACTTTGGCGCGTTCTCTTTACGTCGCTCGACTGCGGTTTTATTGCACCAGGCATGATTCCAGAGCCACCATTTACGGCTTTTGTTATGGCGACCAAGTACAGCGAACCCAAGCAAATCATCCAGACCGCCACCATCGATACCACAGGTAATGACATCTGATTGCTCAATCAGTTTGTCCAAGGTGAATTTTTTAGATTGTTGCAGCCAATATTCAGCACCTGCCCAACGGTTGGCTCGGAGGTTTAGGCCAATTGGTACATTTAAGTGTTTCGCCAGAAAGTCTCGAAGTGATGCCTCATCTGCATCTTTTACCTTTTCAAACTCATTAATCAGGTAATCCAGATCAACAGATGCACCCAAGTTTGGATTGGTGACATAAAAGTTTTCAGGCTTTAAGTGCTCACCTGCCTCAAGCATCCATTCGGGAAACTCGTAAATCAACGGTAAGAACTGAGGATTAACCTTGATTCCATCCCGAATATCCCGGGCATAGTCCAGCAGCTGCTTAAATACCCCGCATGGCGTTTCATCCGACATGGTAGACAGATAAATCACACAACCCTCAGGCCTTGATGCAAGACCACCTTTTGCTTCACGAAACATCGATTCAGCACGCGGTCTTTTGCCAAACACCCAGATCTCATCGATCAGGATGATTGAGGCTTTTTTACCAGCAGCAGCATCACTTTCAGCAGCAATCACCTTCAGGGTTGCATTGGTGCCTAAGTGAGTGACTGTTTTGGTGTGCTCAGAAATATTGAACATCTCCTGAAGCTCAGGATCTGCTTTAATAAAGTCCCGGATCGGGTTGAATGAGTTGTCCGCCACTTCTTTTGTGGGGGCAAGCAAAATCAACTCTGCTGACATACGATCATTCAGGATCAAAGCCACCATCATGATTCCAGCTGCAATCGTCGACTTGGTGTTTTTCTTGGAAATCAGTAAGAAGAATTCACGGATTAATCGGCGTTTAGATTGGGGATCATAGGCACCAAAGATTGCCCGAACAAATTCAATTACCCAATCGAGTGTGACCTCACCCATTTTCGGGCTACCCATCACATCGACAAGGATTAATTCTTTAAAAATCCGCTCTGCTACATCGGCCACTTCTGGAAAAAGTGGTTCGCATGGCATGAGTGACTTTTTAGCGACAATACGTTCCTCCCAGTCTGGGCAGGAGGTTGTCCATTCTGGGAGCATTGCTGACATAAACTTAACTCATTAAAAAACCTCCCGAAGCGGGCGGCTTAAATTGGCTTTACTTTGATATTTTGGCTATAAGCTTCTTTCCATACGCCATTTACGTGAACGTACCACTTCCTACTTTTACTCTTAGCATACGCCCAACCAAACATTGTTTTTGCAAGATGCGTTGCACCTTTTGGTTTTGTAATCATAACCACCTCAACTAAGCAATTGGTTATTCAAAGTGCCAAACTTGCCTGACTTTGTTGCAGCCTTGGCCGCATCTTCTTTAGTTTCTTTCTTGCCTTTTTCAGCAACTTTGCCATGTACATAAGGTAAAGCAGCTCTGGCAGCATTCACTCGAAGCATCATCTCATTGCCGCCACTCTTCATGACGTTAATCAGGAAGTCGAGAGGATCGTCAGTGCTGTATTGATCCTCAAGTGGATCATCATCTTCATAACTCGAAGTTTCTATCGCTTTAACTTTAGGTTTTTCAGAAGTTAAACTTCGACCTTCTTTATCAGCCTTTAACTTTTCGATATAGACAGAAATTTCAGGATCTTTTCTTAATTTTGAGCCTGCCTGTGATGCTGTCTTTTCTGCATAACCTGCTGAAATCGCAGCTTCTTTATTGCTTAAGCCGTCAACAACGGCCTGAGCAAACTTTTTCATTTTTTCGCTTAGTGCCATTGGTTAACCTTTAACTTTTCGCTTTAACTTTTGCTGAAATGGGAAATTTTTTTATAAGTGAGATGGTGGGTGGTGTCCGCTGGCTCAGGGTTTCAAACTTTTTGACTCCCCCCTCACCCTGCAAGAATATCCCGGTAAAGCTTGTAAAACTTTTCCTCTGGAAGAATCTCAAGAAACCCATCTTGATTTTTAAATATCACATCACCCAAGCCAGCATCCTCTAGATAGCTTTCCGTCTCTACTCGAATCTGACTTCCACCTATTAAAATCCTGTTCTCTTGATGCATTTTCTTAAACCAATTCGGCAGTGCTGCCCAGTTATCCTTTGCAAGACTTAGCAACCATTTCACCTCATAAGCATCAACGGTATGTTCAATCGTTCTGCATTTCATACTCGACTCTCCTGACTAGTCTTCTTCTTATGACAAGGCACACACAGGCTTTGGAGATTCTCCTCATCATCCGTACCACCTTGAGCCACATTAACGATGTGATCCAACTCAAGCTCCATAGTCACACGACCACATGAACAGCAGGTCCACTCATCACGTGTATGAATCTTCTGTTTAAGTCTGCGCCACGGTCTACCACCACGACCTTGACCCCAATTGACCTTAGTTGGTCTCGGTGCCTTTGGTGTTATCGCCTGTAGTTTGCTTTGCAGTCTGGGTAGTTTCATGAATGAACTCGACTCCCACATTGCCACGCAGTAAACGTGTGTATATCTGACCCTTGCGTATATCCCTTTTAGTCATTCGACGTTTCGGCATAAAGCAAACCAAACCTTGTTCTTCATTGGCCCACAATACACAGTCAATGCGATTACCATTCACATATACATGTCGAAAGCCTTTACCATCTTTTGCACTATGGAACATATCTACCCATCCAAATACTGTGACCTCTTAGGCTGCTCATCCTCATCACCTTCCAACTGAATCAATAGCTCATTGATCTGAGCATTCTGTTCATTGTTGATCTGGATGAGTTGGCTGTTTTGCTGAATCAGCTGGTTGTTCTGTTCGATTAGCTTTAGGAGTAAGTCGCTCGATACACAACCGCATTCTTTCTTTTGATCGCTCATATTGTTCTTTCATCCATTGACGGCGCTGTTCACATGAGTTGCATGTCATCTGAATCACCCAAGGTCACATTGATTTCGTTAAGTATGTATTGATTGACTTGATCTACAGTGGAAACATCCACAAATACCAATTCAACATCTTTGATTGCTAAACCAGTCTCAGCCTCAAACAATCGCTTACGATTGGCTATGTCTTGGTATAGATCCCGCTTAAAGGCATCGAGTCGTTCTTGATCGCTTATATCCACGGCGCTATCTCCGACTTAAATTGATTTGAATATTCTTCATGCGAGTACGGATGTTTGCCATTACTTCATCAATAGCCATCATCTGTTTGCTATTCATGAATGCTCGACTTAGGCTCTGATACTTCACCAACTCATCGTGCAATTCATTTAGATTCTTTTGGGCTTCTTTGATATCCATACATCACCACCAATAAGAAAAGAAAAACCCCTCAACATCTAGAATGCGAGGGGCTTTGTTTGCCGTAATACGTCCGGCGAATTTTAAGAATAAAAAAGCCTGTTTAACTCTCTCTCCAATTAAACAGGCTTGACTTGCGCTACAACTTCTTTCTTATTTGCAGATCAAACATATAGCTTAAATATTTCATTCTAATGACATAGATATTTGCTTGAGTGATTGTTATTCAACTTCTTTCAAACAATCCCGACAAACCTTGATTTCTTCATCATGAACCGTGTAATCGATCTCAGTCACACCATGTAAACCAAATAAACAGAATATAAATTGGAGCATACTTTTCTCCAGACAAAAAAATACCTCCTTTATAGGGAAAGGAGGCAGAAACTTAATAGAAACTACAGCCATAGAATCTGGCCCGCATTATATACACAATAATATTATATACAAGACTTTATTAAAATCTTGGTAAGACAGCCCTCTTCGCGGGGCCAGACGCTACTCACAATCACACACACCTAACATGCACGGTCTGCTTTACTTGCTTTCAATCCTCTTTAGGTCGGGACGCTACTCCCTAGTCTAGATTCCCGAAGGAAGTTTACTCGATGGCATGTTCCACTGGTCAGCACTCCAGTAGGCTTGGGTCGCCTTTTTACAGGCAATAAAAAGCCCACTTACTCGTCAAATAAGTGGGCCAGTGCTGTAGTCACTTTCTTCGTATTGCATCTTCTTCTTATCGCAAAAACAATATAGCACTAACGCTTTAACCAGAAAGTATAGAAAATACTAAGAAAATGTTTTCAAATGTTGAGCTTGAGTTAACTTTCTTTTCAAATAATAAATTCTAATCATCAAAAAAATCCTATATTGAAATGAGCTTTCAGTTTAGCCTCAAGAAATCTATTTGGAGGCCTCTATCTTTTCAACTATCTTCTCAAGATTTTCAATCTGTCTTTTTTTATCAGACCTATACTGATAGAAGCAGAAAAATAATAAAAATATGGACGTGAACAATATTCCGCCTACAAATATAAGATTTTTACGTTCCAAGACTATACTCACTTGCTCTGAATATAGTTCCAAGTATGACATCTTGTTGATTAAAGAAATATTAATTGGTGGGCTTTAGTTTCAATAAAAACCTATTTTTGACATTTCACGTTAAACTGGTATTCGTCTTGAGTGACCTTAATTTTAATATTTTTATATTTTCGTTTGTTTGGATCCATTGCCGAGCCAGCCACTTCCTCAAAAAAGCTACGATCATTCATTAGCTCGCCATACGCTTTATAGCCTAATAAAATCTTTTCAGGCTTTTCGCCTTCAGCCACTAATTTACCGAGAGTATCTTCTAGTTTTTTAACAGTTAAAATCGCCATTTCAATTAAAGCTCAAAAACAAAAAAGGCATTATCACTTAATTTTATGAATAAATAATGTCAAAAAGCCCACCATTTGGCGAGCTTATTTTCAAATAGCCCAGGCATTAAAAAACCCGCATCTAAGCAGGTTTTTTGGTGCAATCAAAAACAGTAGCTTTCTTGCACAAAAATTGGAGATCAATCCAATATGATCAACGCTGTATAACTTCGCCAACCATAACATGAATATGCCATGTTGCTGTATACAAGTCAAATAGCTTTGCGAGCCACTTCAAGATGTTTAAGCATTAATTTTTGCCTTTCTTGCACTTTTGAAATTAAATCACTTCGCAACAACTCAATAATTGCTAAGTTTTCTGGTAATAAAATCTTTTCTATTCCTTCATCTATAAGCTTGTGTACTTCTGAACCATCTATAAACAATTCTGAATCTATTGGTACCTTAAGTATCCTTAACGAATCTAATTTCAGATCATATTCCAAGAGCTTGCCTCTCAAATACGCTTTAGAAGCGACTTCATCTTTCACAGCGTGAATATTTTGATCATCTTGACCTTCTCTAAGATGTATCAGTGCGTTAGTTATAGTAATAATTAAATGTTGTTCGTAATTAAATAACTCACTTAC
This sequence comes from Acinetobacter sp. F-1, assembly GCF_022869025.1. Taxonomy (NCBI): domain Bacteria; kingdom Pseudomonadati; phylum Pseudomonadota; class Gammaproteobacteria; order Moraxellales; family Moraxellaceae; genus Acinetobacter; species Acinetobacter sp. F-1. Next base: position 84,137 of record NZ_JAJKFX010000001.1, read on the forward strand.
CGCTAACTCTAATTCAAATATTTTATCTCGAACAAAACTATAGTTCTCTTGAGTTTGCCATCTTAATGCAACATGAAAGGCTAACATCACACCAGCAATGGTCATAATACTTGCGAAAGTGTCTATGACTTGTATTGCATCCCTACAGCTTTCAACCCCAAATAAGCACATTTTATTCCTGTATATTTGTCAAATTTTCCAATTTACAATCTAACCAAGATTCAGCCGCCAACAAATACCCGTCAATTTTATATCGAGCCACCTTGGTCTTACTCGCCAAAACGGCGATCGGACACCCTTTCAAATAATGGAACTCAATCCACTGGTACAGATCTGGCCGTGAAAAGCGCAACTGCGTCACCAGGTGATCAACAGCAACCAAAGCATCATCATCCAGCATCACCTGAATACCTGACGACTTCTGCCCCTCTTTCAAACACATCAAACCATAAGTAGGTGAGGTATAAGTCAATTCACTTGGATTGTATGAAGCATGACGCGCCCATTTACCCCACTGCGCCAATTCATTCTGCATCATTCGAACCGTTGGTTTTACTTCTACAATTGCGCTCATTTATATTCTTCCCTCAAATCTTCCAAAATCTTTTAAAAACCAACATTGCTGCATCACGTGCATGCTCATTCGTGCGGCCAGTCCAACCGGTAATCTTCTTAAATAGATCCGCTTTGGTTTTAGTAGCATTTGCTTTTGGGTGAACCATGATGTAATTGAACTCTTGTTCTATACACCAGTCCTCCCAGATCTGCGCATCACGCTTTACCGACCCCACGCCTTGAGCTTTTTCTTTACCGCCAGTAAACCAAGTACGTTTACGTGCATCTTCGATATACAGCTTTAAATTATCTTTCCCATGAATTGCTTTTATTTCCTGAACCGCCTGCATTGCCTTGGTGATACTTAAGCACTCCACTTGGTGCAACTCCCCACCGGTGCCATGGTCCATTGCCACGGCGTAACCGGTTTTAACTCCTGTATCGATGCCGATGAGGACTTTCAAACCACAAACTCCTTATCCTCTTTGCACCAGCACACATATGCGATCTGCACCGTTAAATTGCGGTACCCAATCCCCTGATCAAAATCAAATAAGCGGCCCCCATAGATATATTTTAGTTGCAGGTAGAAGGACTGAGCCATGAAGAAAACTTCGAATTGCTCTTTCATCGCTCGATCACCTTTGTATTCGGAGAAATGTGGTTACGGATGTCCGTGCACGTATCAATGCGGTCGTGATCGGCGATTGCCGCTCTCAGATCATCCAGGTAAACCGTTTTGTCTCTAATGCCAGAATCCCCCAAACGCCACGAGTAGCACTCCGCACCTTCTGGAGCCTTTTCCACAATCTCACGGCACCTTTCTATGCCACCATAGCGCCGCACCAAGCCTTGAGCATCTACGCCATATTTTTCGATTAAGTTCATGCTGCTTTCCTTTTTTGATATCTTCTTTTTTGTGTTGTTTTTTCTTTAAGCGCCTTTTCTTTAAGCACTTCATCGTCGCGCAATTTCTGCAATTCTTCGGCCTTCGATATCACCGCACAGATTTTCTTGTACTCACCCCGAGTTAAGCGGTTGCTATGACCCATCACCGTGGTATGTCTAATTCGTTGAAGCGAAATACCAGTTAATTCAGACAAAATATTGCGCCTCGGGTTCGAATGTCCGCCCGAATTACACCAGTTCGCCAGGCGCGTTTTCTGGTACTGGGAAATATATCCATTTTCACTGCTTTCCACTGTTGACCGCTGTGGACGTGGTTTAAATTCCGTACCTGGTAACTGCTCAACCTGGCCACCACTCTTAAGAAACTTCTTAACGTCCCGGTTTAACTGTTTACGCAGCTTTTCTCTCTCAGTCGGAACCGCTGTTGATTTACGTGCCACGCTTTCAGCTTTTACGAGTTCTAAAAATTCTGCTTTATTGATGTTCATCCCTGTGCTCCAAATAATTGCTTGGCTTTAGGTGTAAGGAAGTAGCGATATTCGTCATTACCACCCCCAACAAATCCAATAAGACCGACTTGCACCAAGGTTTTTAAGTAGCGCTGTACCGATCTAATCGTCATGTATGGCAGCGCTTGATCTTTGATTTCCTTGGTTGTGGCGATTGGTGTGTTTTTAATAACAAGTAAAACGTCAATACCACGATTTAATGAGGCTGCCTTGTTGTGCTGATATGTTCTTTCGTTCACGCTGCACCCCCTACACACTTAAAAGCACCTTTCACCTTTGCAGCCAATTCAGGCGGACACGGCACACCTTTACGATTGCGCTCGTCATAAGTTAAAGACTTAGTCTTTTCCGACTTGTCTTCTTTCTTCCACATTTGCTGCACACGGCCTTTTTCCTTAGCCCGGGCAAGGTAGTCCTGATAAATCGCATTAAAGGCGTAATGCGCTGCTTTCTGCCCCTCTACGTTGAGGATATGGCGCACCTCATCAAGACTGCGCTTCGCAAGTGTCGTGATTTCCGAATTTTTATCATTTTCAAACTGCAGTGCTTTGGCCCAAGCCATGTCCGCAGTCCACCAGTCACCGCCCTGCTCACACCAGCTACGGAATTTTGGAAGGTTTGGACACCACTCTTCAGAATTCATACGCAAGATGCCGCGAGTGATATCAGCTGGAGTCAGGCCACTCAAAACAGTGCATGCCAACCGAACAAGCTCTTCATCTGAATAACCTGCGTATTTCTTGGTGAACTCAGCGCCGTAGACATCACCAATGCGGTTTAAAACCAGTTCCGCTACTTCAACTGGAAAGTTCACAGCAAAAGCGTTCTCGAATAATTGAATATTGCTCATTAGTTTGACTCTCCCACTGTGCGCATCTGATTTGGATCTACCTGGTTGCCAAAGCGACGGCGTTGCAATGGCTGTTGGTTTTGAGCTGGAGCTTGTTGTTTGGGTAGGAAAACAGTCTGGTAACTTCCAATGATTGATACTTCCAGTGACTGATTTGCCAATTCACCAAAACCAATCAATTTTTTAATCAAAAGGTTTACGGCGTTTTCAGTAAGTGGTTTTCTGATGCTGTTGCGCATATCAACAAATTGAATCCATAGATCACGATTTACGTTCACTGGTAACTCAATTGCTTTTGCATCGAACAACGGTTGTTTTTTAGAAGTGGATTTCTCAGTTTTTTCAGAACCAGATTTCTTCTGATCACCCTTATCTTTATTTGTTTTTGTAATAGTTGTTTTTGAGTTGTTATTGTGTGTCGGATTTTCCGACAAGTTGATGTCGGTTTTTCCGACTACCCCTGTCGGATTTTCCGACAAGTTTGCAGTAGTCGGTTTTTCCGACAAGTTGGAAATTTCACGCTCAGCAAGATCACTTAATGAGTAGAGTGTTGCCTGGTGATCACGACCAATTTTTTCTACCAAACCAAGTGAAACTAATTTTTCAGCACCAGAAATCACAGCATCTTTTCCATAGCCTGTAAATTTCATAAATTGCGAAATACTGATTGCATCGGTTTCTTTCTGCCAGCCACGAGTTTTCCGGACAACAAGGATGTAGATTGCCAATGCTGCGCCTTTCATATCAGCCATTACACCATCATCAATTAGCGCATTCGGTAGCTGGAAGCTGTTAGGGATAAAACTGCTCATGCCACATCCTCCGTAAACAGTAGCGGTTGGATCTGGCGTTCAAGCTCAGCAACTTTTTCCGCTGCCAGTGGCTTAATCTTGCGACCATACAAAGAGAGGTTGCGACCTGCTTGGCTTGCAATATCGGAAGCTCGCTCGAATTCAAGAAATGCTTTATTGAATTGAGAAATCAAAGTAAGGTTTTGAGAGTTAATGAGGCTTGACATTTCATCAAAAGCATTGATGTAGCTTTCTTTAAATTGGGCCGCCTGCTTACCTGTGAATCCCATAGCAATAAATGAAAAGCCGTTTTTGGTCATTTCATACATTGGCTGACTTTTGCCTTGCTCGTTGAGATAAGAGGACTGCGCAAAATTGCGCTGTCTAAATTCATCCGAGCATCCGCAGTTTTTGATAGCGCGAAGTACATCACGATGGTTTTTCTTAAAATGCTTAGCAACCAGAATTGAATTGGTAATACCTTCTGATACTTGCTCACCATTAAATTGACGAGTAGTAACCTCGACTAATTGTTCGGTGTTGTTTGGTTGTGCTAACATATTCATTGTTCATGATCCTTAAGTTATTGAACATCAGGCTCAGTGGTTGCACCCACTGGGCTTTCTTTATTTGTGGACGATGTATTCACCGTATTCGTAGTATTACCAAACGCCCTGCTGAGATACTCATGTTGTTTCTTGAACTTCAGGAGCTTCTCAATGGCTGCATCCCGAATCCATTCCGAGCGTTTTATGTCGTCCATTGCTGCCAGCGCATCAATCGCCTGCAATGCTTCATGTGTCATGCGGACTGATGTTGAATCGGTCTTTTTCCCATGCACATCAAGAAAACCTAAATCCAATGCTTCTTGCATATCATTAACCCTCATTTACTCACCTATGCTGCTGGACTGTGTGAACAGTGTTTTTTCCACAAGCACTCCAAGCTTTTACCTAAGTCGTACCCGATCCTTTTGCCACATAAGCCGTTTTCAAGATTGCTCACATAGTTTTGAGAGCAGTTAATTTCAGTAGCGATTTGGGTTTGGGTTAATCCCCGCTCCTTCAAATCAATGATCATTTTTTGCCACTGGCTCATAGAACACCTCCTATATTTTTTATAAATATATAGGTTTTCCGATATTTATACAATAGCCAAACCGATTGAAATTTGTATCACAATTCCGATAGTGGTTTTAAGGAAAAGCTCATGACAACTTTGGGTGAAAATTTAAGAAAGATACGCAAAGCTAAAAAGATGACTCAGGCTGTCTTGTCGCAAAAATCAGGCGTAAAGCAGTCCGTAATTTCTGACCTTGAAACAGGCAATGCTAGAAATACAGGCTTCGTGGTTGAGCTTGCTACTGCGCTCGGTGTCACTGCGGAGGAATTAAAGAAAGGCGTAGATACATCCGATCTTATTGCAAGTAATGTTGCTGTAATTAAGCCAAACATGGCTCCTGTTTTGTCATGGGTTCAAGCAGGCACGATGACCAATGTCGAAGCTGTTGATATGTCCCAAGTGGAAGAATGGCTGCCAATTCCAGATGGTGATTGTGAGAAGTGCTTTTACCTGAAAGTTCAAGGATTAAGTAATTACCCAGAGTTCCATGAGGGCGATTACATTCTTGTAGATCCGACCCTGTCATTTAGTGACATGAGCTCAGGCGATATTATTGTTGTTAGAAAGTTTGATGATGCAACTTTTAAGCGCCTGGTGATTGAACCTGATGGCACTAAATACCTACAGGCGATTAACCCTGAATTTAAACCAAATATTATTCCACTTGATGAAAATTGCGAGTTCGTTGGGGAGGTGGTGGATTGTATTCGCTACGTTTATCGAGCTAAGAAAAAAACACGCAAGAATTGAAAAATAAAAGTTGCAACAGCCCATCCCTGTGATGGGTTTTCTTTTGCCTATTAAATCATAGTAAAAAATAAAAATATCGGTTTTTCTATATTTTTATCGGATTTCCTATTGACTATTAATATCGGTAATGCGATATTTACCCCGTAAACACAAAAAAGCCCAGCTACTTTCGACAGACACTGGGCTTCAACACAACGAGGTCATTATGACAACTAAATCCAATATTCTCAAGTCTGCATTCATTGCAGCATCAATCAGCACAGGGATAGCAGTAGCTTACGCTTTCCAGCCTGCCAAAGTGGCTGATGATAATCCTCAAGTGGTTATCACCGCTCAAAAATATGAAGTGCTTAAACGCGCTTGCCATGAAACCTGTGTCGCTACTGTCAAAGCTAATGATTACAGCATCTATGTTGAGTATGCCTTAGACGATGCCTCAGTCGAGTTTCTGGAAATTCTGAACGTGGTGCATTTTGACAAGACTGTGAATGCCCATATTGATCGTTATGAAATTGAAAAGATTAATGCTGCGATTGTAGGGGGTGTGAAGTGAGTATTAAAAAATATCAAGTGCGTATTCGCAAGGATATGACTCTGGATCCAAGCATTCAGGAATCGCTTGCACTACTTGGCGGTGGGACTGCTACACAGATTCAAACGCTGTACGGTAATTTTGAGAGCATCCATGAGGCATTTGAAAAAATGGCCAACATGCCTGAAATGGAAGAATACGAAATTATTTCTGTCATTTTGTACGATTCAGATAACTCTGATCAGCTTGGCGAAGACTTTGAATGGGACGAGGTGTCAGCATGAATTACCCACCCATTGAACCCAAAGGCACCAAGAAAATTCATTTTAGCCTGGCTACCCCTTTTGAAAACTGGCTATTGAACGATGGGTATCAACCAAAACTGGTCAAGCATGCCGCTTTGGTTCGATACAGCAAATCAAATAAACCTACGCTTGAAATTGACAGCACTGGAAAGATGAGTGAAGCCACCCAAAAGCGCTATGCCATTTTTCTTAAGCAGTATTTGAAAGTTGGTAAGCCCTTACTGGTTTCTTTACGGGCTCAGGCACCAAAAGTATTAAGGATGGCAGCGTGATGATCAGCAATCAAATAAAGCCGGACTATTCCGATGCTGTTGCTCAGTTCGTTAAGCGTGGTGGTCAGATCAATCCGGCCGTAAATACCAATAAGGCCGAGTTTAATTACTGCAATGCAGACACAGCGCTTAAAAGTGCTGAGCGACCTAATAGTCATCAAAACCATGTGTTGCGTACCCGTGCCGAGAAGCAAGGTTTAAAAAGCTACAGCCCTGTTGCCCCATGTCGATCATGTGGCACTTCCGAGCGATCCGTGAAGTCAAATATATGTCTTGAGTGTGACCGTCGCAGAGCAAGAGCTAAAACAGGATTGAGTGCTAAAAATCTGGAAGCGATTGGGCATTACTTGCTAGATAAAGGTGAATCAATCGAGTTCACCAGCGGCGGCCAAAAGTACGTTTTAAAAGTTGAGGTGGCATGATGGATAAAGATCTTTTCTTTTATGAATTGGAAGGTCGTGGATACACTTTCCAAAATAAAAAATTGGATGAAACCAAACATGGTTTTGAAGATGACATGCTTAACATGGCTTGGGAAATGTGGTCGTCTGCGAAACATAGTATTAAAGCTCAAGCGGTGCCGAAATGGATTTCAGTTGAAGATGAATTACCACCGACAGACACAATGGTTTTGATTTGTTGGTCTGATTCTCCAGATATTGAGCCTGAAAAGGATTTTATGGACATTTGTGCTGACACGGGCTGTCCATTTTGGGCTAATTATCTCAATGATATGCCAACACACTGGATGCATTTACCAGTTGTGGCACAGGAGCCAGCGAATGACTAAAATCGATTTAAGACGTGGTGATTTTGAAGCTATGCACCCAACCGCAAAACTCTTTAATTTTGATGCTGAAAAGATGATTTATTTTGGCGATAGATCAGAAAGCATTAATAGTCAATGGACTACTTGGTGCGCATGTATTGGCATGTTGCACTTGGAGATGGAGCCAGCCAATGACTGAAATTCAAAAAGCCATGCACTGGCTACTTAATGCAAATACTGGCATGTCGAGCGAATGCCTAATGGCGACTATGTTAAATAGTGGGCCGGTAAATGGTAAAGATTGGAAAAGTCGGTTCTCTCCGGCTGACCCGAGTGATTTTAAGCGTTGCGTTGATCTGCTTAATGCGGTTCCTGAGTTTCGCGAACGACTGGGTGTGATGAAGCAAGTATCAAAGAGTTGGGCTGTTCTTGTTGATCACTGGGATGAACTTGAAGCTTTATTGGCAGAAGAAATTCCACAGCGCTCAGCACCTAAAACTTACGCGCGAATGAAAGAATTGTTCAAATCGGTTGAGGTGTCAAATGACTGAAATTCAATTAACAAAGCTTCAATTGGCGAACTATGTTTGCGATGAGCTGCACAAAGAAATGCCATTTGATTTGATTTTTAATCAAGGTGAATTCGAGCCATTTATGGAAATCATTGATGCTTCAGATCTTGATGTTGGATTTTCAGTTAAGAACATCGGTGACAAGATTCATGTCGGTGTAACTAAGGGAAATTCAAACGGTATATATCAGGCATTGAGCAGCTACATCGAAAAGCATCAGAAGCCGGAAAACTGCATTGATCAATTTATTGCAAGCGGTGAATTTGATAAGGCTTTTAAGGATGTGTTTGGGTTGCCGGAAACAGTGAAGCAAAGTTTAAAGGAGGTGTCTTAAGTGAGAATGTTTCAAATCACTGTACAAGGTGAAGCACCTAAATTATTTGTAGGCTCTGAAGTTGGCGGTGCAAAGATCGTATCGATCAAGGATGTAAGCCCAAAACTGGTATCGTCTACTGAATTGGCTCAGTACTATGGCATTAGTCCCGACGCTGTTCGTGACCGCTGTGCAGCAATCAACAAAGGTACTCGAGGGAAATGTCTTTACGATCCAGAACAAGCACACGCTATTTTGACAGCTAAACCTATCGCGAGACGCGGGCGACCAAGGAATAATCAATGAAAAAGGCCATACAAACTATATTTAAAGAAAAAGCCCCAATTTAAGGGGCTTTAATTTTATGCATCCATCATATCCGCAATATCTTCAACATCCGGGTTGTAATAAGTATTCACCAGGACTTTAATATTTTTATGACCTGTCACCTTTGCCAGCACTTCAACCGGTAATTTTTGGTTATTCACAAAACGAGTAATAGCCTCATGGCGTGTGTCATGAAAGTGAATATCTGCCAGTCCTACTTTTGCCTTGCGACGCTCCCACATTAACCTGAAAGCATTTTCATTTTGTGGAATCAGCTTAGGCCCATCATGATCAATCAGATCCAACAAAGCCAAGGCCTTTTTAGTTAATGGCACATTACGAGCATCACCGTTTTTGGTTTTAGGTAAATGCACATGCCGATCATAAATTTCTGACATGGTAATACCGAGAATTTCACCACGGCGCATTGCAGTCTCTAGAGCAAATAGAAATGCCCATGCAACATAGTGCTCTGGTAATGTTGGTGTCTGCCCTTCACGATAATTCAATCCCTCTAAAATGAGCTGAATTTCCTCATCACGAATACGGCGATTACGTGCTTTAGGCTTAGCTGGTTTTTTAATGCCCATCCATGGATTATTTTCCAATAAGAAAAGCTCTTTAACCGCATAGCTAAAAACTGAAGAGTACAGCGCAATTTCTCGTAGCACCGTATTTGCTCCAACTTGTTTTAAGCGCTTATTTCGCCAGATAGTTAAATGCTGTGGTGTGATGTCATGAATAGACATATTTGCCAGCGCACCAAACTTTTCATCAAACGGCGCTAATTGTTCTTTGACGTATTTGGATCCGCGAAGCTTTCGCCCATGCTCATCATAATATTTATGAAAAAGTGTTTTAAATGGGTAGTGCTGCTTTACACCTAGATCTTCAGAAAGTTTATTTGCTTTTGCCTCAAGCATCTTTTGCGCAGCCCATTGCTCGCATTCTTTTACTGTGTCTTTGGTTACTGAATATGTTTTTCCAGCAATCATTATTTTAATTCTGTAGCTTTCACCGCGCTTGACCGCTTTAGGCATTTTCATGATCTATAACTCTATATTCTTGGTCTAATCTTGGTCTAAATTTAACGGCCATAACCGCCAAAAGGGCGGATATGGCGGATATGGCGGTTAAGGGTAGACTTTATTCAAGACAACAAAAAAGGGTTTTAAGCTATTGTTTTCGCTTAAAACCCTTATAACATAACGTTTTGAATCTTGGTAGGTATAAGCAGACTCGAACTGCTGACCTCTACGATGTCAACGTAGCGCTCTAACCAACTGAGCTATACACCTAGAATGCATGGCATATTATAAATTTTTCTGACTGAAGACAAGTCTTTTCATTTGATTTTTAAACTATCAGCACAAGTTTTAAGCAAATACTTGAATTTTTTCAATTCTTGATCAGTAAGTTCTGCTCCTGAATAAAGATATTTTTCAAAAATCCGGATTGCCTCTATAAATGCAGACTGATTTTCGACCTTAACCTGTTGGGATAAACGCTGCATCCAGTGATGAAAAGTTTCAGCAGGCTGTTTTTTGAGATCGTCAGCTAAAGATTGATTCAACTGTTGGATAGCACGATCAAATGGAGATTGAGCCTGTCGGGCTTTTAGATAAATTCTGAGTCCATAGGCTAGAATCAGTAGTGCAATACTGCCGAGCAAAACTACAATACTCGAATAAGCCGAACTGAGACCTAATTTTGATAGCCAGTTCTGTTGCGATTCTGCATTATAACCCACTACCTTGCTTTGCCACTGGTAGCTGGCATAATCGCTCCAGACCCGCATCTTGGTCATCCACTGATTATTCTGCGATGTCCAGGTCGAATTATTTGACCAAACTCTTTCATCTTGAGACATCAGGTTTTGCATTCCGCTATCTATACGTTGTGGCGCAATCATGGCAGTCGGATCAAAGCGCTGCCATTTCTGATCTAACCAGACTTCTGTCCAGGCATGAGCATCCAGTTGCCGGACCTCCCAACTCTTACGATCCGGTGCCAGTTCTCCACCCTGATAACCAGTCACCACACGTGCAGGAATCCCGACATAACGCATCAGCATGACGAAACTCGATGCATAATGCTCACAAAACCCTTGCCGCGAATTAAATAGAAATTCATCAATCCGGTTTTGTCCCAACTGGCCCGGTTTCAGGGTATAAACAAAGTTATTCTGCTGATACCAGTTCAGAATGTTCTGCACATAACGGCGTGGATCTTCAGCACTTTGCGTATATAGGCGTTGTGCCAGCTGCTGCGCTTGAGGATCCAATCTGCGCTGTACCTGGGTATTGATTCGCGCGAGATATTGACCTACAGCCTGAGGATCATATTGTGTCCCCATCCACTGCAGCGGAATCGGTTCAACGCGTTGCGTGAGTCGTCGCGGCACAATACTCCAGTCCTGACGGTTATAATAACGGCGCTCCACAGGTATTGATTTTTCCAACCCCATGATCCAGAACACCGAAGGATCCGCAGCCAGATATTGATAGTTCCATCCAACCGGCACTGGCGAGCTATCCATGGGCTGTCGCATTAAAGGTTGCTGATTGACGAAACTGCTGGTCCAGCGTTGACCATCATATTCATCCAGTACCAAGGCGCGCCAATACAACTCTGAACGCGGTGGGAGTTTACTGACATCACCGATAATCCGGAAAGCCAATGCACTAGACTGCGATAATTCAGCAATATCACCGGGCGACATGCTGTCGCTAATACCGGTCACACCTTTATTTTCTGGGATGGGAATATGCCAAAGTGGTGGCAAACGCGGGAAGAAAATAAACAGCAGCAGGAAAAATGGAATGGCGTACAGGATAAACTTCGCTACATGCTTGGCATCCTGTTGTAATGCTGCACGCTGGGTGGTCTGCTCCTGCTCAAACTCGCTGGTCTGAATCCGGTACAGGCCAATCAGACAGCTGATTAAACACAGCACAATCACGATCGCCATGCCAAATGACTGACTGTATAAAAATGAACTGGCAGCGACAAACAGGGCAAAATTAAACAAAATAATTAAGTCACGCCTGTTTTTACTTTCCAGTGATTTGGCAAATAAAAATGTCGATAAAACTGCCACTCCAGCTTCAACACCAATAAAGCTCTGATAACTTAAATAAATACTGCCCAGTGCCAAAACTGTGAGCAAAAAGGTGCCAATTTTAGGAAATGGCTGCTGACGTTTCAGATAAATCCAGATACACAGAATACTGATGGCGAAAATAATGCTGAGTAAGACCGGAATAAATGCCATTTGGGCGATGAGAATCAGGCTCAAGGTCAGTACAATCGAAGTACGGATTTTTGCATTGATCATTGCTTTATCTGCCTTAGGCCTGTGCCAATAACTGTTTGGCTTTACGCAGTTGCGCTTCACCTGCACCCTGTGGCAATTCGGCTTGGGGCAAATGCAGTGCATAAGCACATTGTTGTTGCTCGCATTGCTCGATCAGTCCCATCATAAATTCAAGTTTTTCTTCATGTGATTGCGTCGGCATATGTTCATAATGAATCTCGATACTGTGTTCATCCTGATACTGCTCAAAAACCTTGACATATAAGCCCTGTCCTCGGGCAAACTGCTTCCAGGATACCGACTGCAAGGAATCGCCAGTCTGGTAATTTCGCAGCTCGCGAAATTCATCCATATCTGGTTCAAAGCGGTTCAGATGGTATCTATTTTCTGCGCTAAAAACTTCTGCTTTGGGCGCAACCCAGGCAGTATGCTGATGATAAAGATAAGTCCAGGCCCGAACCAATCCAAAAGGATAAACCGAATATATTTGAATGACGGGATAATCAAATTTACCGCGTTGCTCTGCATAAAATGGCAGGATAAACTGCTGCTTCTGTGCATTCAGATAAACTTTGTGTAGCTGATTTCCAGCTTTAATATACAAATAATGTGGTCGAACTTGCTGCTGCTGAAAATACATTTGCAGATTCAGACTGTGTCCGACCTGCCCCACTTCATCCGCGATTAATTCAATCTTCAAGCCATGCAGCTGCTTAAACGTCAGATAAAAACTGATACACAGCACAGCACTGATTAAAAAGCAGAAACCTAAAATCAGATTGTTGGCATAATTCACCCCTGCCACAAAGGTGATCAAGATCAACACCAGATACAGATAGCCCTGCTGATAAATAAATACCAAGACGTCTTTCTGCGAGAGCTGTTTCTGCTGTGAAAATTGAAAGCGTTTGGCCAGCCATTCTTGCCAGGTTTTATCCAAGAGAGGACTCCTTTAGCTGACCGCAACCTGTTGCATGACATTCAAAGTTTCAGCTTCACTCAAACCCAGACGATGTGAAGTCACCGCCACAAATACGGCCTGTACGTCATCCGCTGTGACAAAGGCACGTTGCTGAATCAGCGCATGCGCTTGTGCTGCACGCTTGAGTGCCAATAAACCACGGGTGGACAGGCCATGACGGTTCTTGCGGGTTTCTTCCGCCAGATCCAGCAGATATTCCTGAATCGCTTCACTCATAAAGACCTGATGCGCCAGACTTTGCAGATCCAGAATTTCATCTTCAGTAAAAATATGCGCCAGACTGGCAATCAGGGCAAAACGGGATTCCTGCTGTAATAACAGCTTCTCGGCATGACGCGATGGATAACCCAAAGACAAACGCATCAGAAAACGATCCAGCTGCGATTCCGGCAAGGCATAAGTGCCGCTTTGAAACAGCGGGTTCTGTGTGGCAATCACCCAGAATGGTTTTGGCAAGGCATAGCGTACGCCATCAATGGTGGCATAACCCTCTTCCATGGCTTCAAGTAAGGCACTCTGGGTTTTGGGGCTACAACGGTTAATTTCATCTGCCAGTAAAATCTGGGTGAAAATCGGGCCTTGTTTAAACTCGAACTGATGTTCTTTCTGGTTAAACATATTAATACCGATGACATCGCTGGCCAGCATATCGTTGGTAAATTGAATCCGCTGGAACTTCAACCCTGCCAGATGTGCCAGACTACTCGCCAATGTGGTTTTCCCCAGACCCGGTAAATCCTCAAATAGAACATGACCACCTGCAATCAGACAGCACAGCGCCAACTTGGTCTGGGCCTGCTTGTCCAGTACGATGGCATTGACCTCTTCAAAAAAATGCTGGATCTTGGGCGCATAACTTGCAATCTTTTGTTCAAGCACAGTATTGAGATGTGCAGTATCGTTATTTTCCTTTTGTTTCATGCCCCAGATCACACTAATTTTCCTAATAAAACACGGTCTAGGATTAACATACACTGAAATTTTAATTTCCCCAAAAGATCAATTCTCTATCTGTGTAACTGAATGAGAATACCCGCGACAAAATGGCGAAAATTCAAATAAAAATAGGTGGGTTTTATCAAGTACGGAGAAAATGGCAACATAGAAAACAGGCAAAAAAACCGGTTCAAGAAGAAATCATTTTTTCTTCGAGTGCGAGTATTAATACCTCGTATACATTTTATTTATGATAGTTAAAACACCATACTTAAAAGGTATGCAGATTTATTTTTATCCTGGATTTGAATCAAGAATATTCTGAAACAACTGAGTGAATGAAATGAGAGGTCATTCGCTCGGCCATTTTTAAGACCGATATTTAGGCATAAAAAAGCGCCCCGAAAGGCGCTTGTTTTACTCAAAAATTAACACGGACATTTCTTCATCCCACTGCCTGCCGATGGATAACGCGAATCCACACAGTGACGATAAAATGTTTTCGGGTCCATCGCTTCCAGGTCTGGATGATGCTTGCGCATATGCTCCACATAGGTCTGGTAATCTGGCACCCCAACCATCAGGCGGAAACTTTGCTGCAAGCGTTGCCACAAGGTCGCAATACGTGACCAGTTTTTCGGATTCAGAATCAAATCCTTTTGTGACATCACGGTCATTTTGATGATTTTATAAATCATGGTTTTTCCGCTTTTGGCAAATTTCAGATTCATAAGACTCTCCTTAATGACCTTTCGCTGGCTGAATGTCTTCAGGATCGCGATAGATGGCTTCCGCTTCATGCACAGAAGGATTCGGATCTGCTAAAGCACGACGAATCACGCGAATCGCGGCGAACAGCATCACAAAAGCAACGATCATAAAAAAGGCACAAAGTGCGGCATTAATCTGATTCGACATGGCCACAGTCTGCATTTCTGCAATACTTTTAGCCGGCGCCAGGATTTCATTATTGGCGATGGCCGTATTGAAACGATCAGCTTGTGCCAGGAAACCAATCTTCGGATTTTCGTGGAAAATCTTCTGCCAGCCGGCAGTCATGGAAGTAATGAACAGGAAAACGGTCGGGATAATGGTGACCCAGACATATTTCTGTTTTTTCATTTTGAACAGAATGACTGTACCGAGAATGAGCGCCATCGCAGCCAGAATCTGGTTACCAATACCAAATAGCGGCCATAAGCTGTTAATGCCGCCGAGTGGATCGACCACGCCCTGATAGACGAAGAAGCCCCAACCTGCGACTGCAACCGCAGTACCCAGCAAGTTACCAAAGAAATTATGCGAGTTTTTCACCGCAGGAATCACGATGCCGACTGTATCCTGCACCATAAAGCGACAGGCACGCGTACCGGCATCTACCGCTGTCAGAATGAATAGAGCTTCAAACAGAATCGCAAAGTGATACCAGAACGCCATCATTTCACGGCTATTAAAAATTTCCGTGATGATATGCGCCATACCAATCGCAAAAGTCGGTGCACCACCTGTACGTGACAGAATCGAGTTTTCACCGACTTCTTGAGCCAATAAAGTCAAGGCTTCAGGGGTTACCACAAAACCAAGGGTACGCACTGCTTCTGCCGCACTTTCTGCGGTAGTCCCGAGTAAGGCGGCTGGCGAGTTAATCGCAAAATAAATTCCCGGATCCAGAACTGCGGCACAGATCAAAGCCATGATCGCCACAAAAGATTCCATCAACATACCGCCATAACCGATCACACGGATATCGCGTTCGTTATTGACCAGTTTCGGTGTCGTTCCCGAAGAGACCAAGGCGTGGAAACCGGAAATCGCACCACAGGCAATGGTAATAAACAGGAATGGGAACATGGAGCCTGCAAATACTGGGCCAGTACCATCAATAAACTTGGTCACCGCTGGCAGTTTCATTTCAGGCATGGCAAACAGAATACCAATCGCCAGACCGGCAATTACACCAATTTTCAAGAAAGTGGATAGATAGTCACGTGGTGCAAGCAACAGCCACACCGGCAATACTGATGCAATAAATCCATAGATAATCAATGCCCAGGTCAGCTCAGTTCCCGATAGTGTGAAGAACGGCCCCCAGTACGGATGTTGCGCGATGTTTTCACCGTAGATGATCCCGAGCATCATCAATACAAAACCAATAATCGACACTTCTGCAATTTTACCCGGACGGATAAAACGCATATACACGCCCATAAAGATCGCAATCGGAATCGTGGCAGCAATACTGAACACGCCCCACGGACTATTGGTCAAGGCTTTGACGACCACCAGTGCCAACACCGCCAGGATGATGATCATCACGCCTAAAGCACCCAGCATGACGATAATACCGGCAAAGGTGCCGAGTTCCTGCTTGGCCATTTCACCGAGTGAACGACCGTCACGCCGGGTCGAAATAAACAGCACCAGAAAATCCTGTACGGCACCGGCCAGTACCACACCGACTAACAGCCAGATCGTTCCGGGTAAATAGCCCATTTGTGCGGCCAGGATCGGACCGACCAGCGGGCCTGCACCGGCAATCGCTGCAAAGTGATGGCCAAACAAGACACTTTTATTGGTCGGTACATAATCCAGACCATCGGCCAGACGATGCGCAGGCGTCAAACGGCGCTCATTCAGCTCGAATACTTTGGTGGCAATAAACAAACTATAGAAACGGTAAGCAATGCTATAGACACAGGCAGCTGCAAGTACCAGCCAGACTGCATTGACATGCTCACCCCGACTCAGGGCCAGCACTCCAAAGGAGACTGCACCCACTATGGCTACTAAAAGCCAAATTATTTTCGAAGTCAGCGTGGACTTCTTTTGTAAAGTTTCCATTCAATCCCTCATATTGTGATGCATATAAATCAGCGCGGTTGTTGTTGTTCGAAGTACTGCTGTTTTCCCTTGCGACTTTACGCCTGTTCTTTTCGCTTTCCTCTAAGACTTTGGCATAAAAAAAGGGATGATCTAGATCATCCCTCTCGATAATAGTCTATTTTAAAACCATTATGCACGTTCTAAATAATCACCAGTACGGGTATCTACACGAACGCTTTCTTCTTGCTGTACGAATAATGGAACACGTACGACTGCACCTGTTTCAAGTTTCGCCGGCTTACCGCCACCGCCTGAAGTATCACCACGAACACCTGGGTCAGTTTCAACGATTTTAAGTACTACGAAGTTCGGTGGAGTTACGTTTAACGGCACGCCATTGAACAGCATAATAGTACACTTTTCATTTGAATCGTCTTTTAACCATTTTGCAGCATCGCTCATCGCTGTTTTATCAGCTGCGATCTGTTCAAAAGTTACAGGATCCATGAAGTTCCACATTTCACCGTCGTTGTACAAGTATTCCATTTCTACTTCAACGATATCAGCCGCTTCTAGGTTCTCGCCTGATTTAAATGTTTTTTCCAGTACTTTACCTGATTTTAGGTTACGTAATTTTACGCGGTTGAAGGCTTGGCCTTTACCCGGTTTTACGTATTCGTTTTCCATGATTGAACATGGGTTACCATCAAGCATAACCTTAAGGCCTGACTTGAAATCATTCGTAGAATAATAGGCCATGACTGGCGCACTCCAAACTTACTAACTTTAATCTATAGATGCTAAGGGCTGTTGCAATGTCATTTAGCAAGTCTGACACGAACATTGGGTGCCACATGCACATTCATTTGATGTTGCGTATTCTAAATGAGCAATACACTTTGCCGCAATGAAAAATTCCGGTTTCAGCCGTTGACACTGCCTAAGTTACACTCAGACATGAAATTCTCTTGTTTATTCATGTCTTGCTCAACGCTAAAATGCCATCAGGCTATCATCATTTTTAGCATATCTGATGATGCGATCAATTTTATCGCGCAGCGGATTATTCTGGTTTGCTACAAGCTGTTAAACTGCAGCCATCAGGCTTTGCCCTCCCATTTCTACTGTTAATTTTCCAGCATGACGAACTATTTATATCAAGAACAAAACTGGCAATCCCAGCTTAGCGACCTGATCACCGACCCACGCGAACTGCTTGACGTGTTGCAGCTTTCACCAGAGCAGCTGCTTTCGGGCGCGATTTTGGCCAGTGAACAGTTCAAATTACGTGTGCCGCGGGCTTTTGTGGAAAAAATGCAAGTGGGAAATCCTTTGGACCCGCTGCTATTACAGGTTCTGCCGCATCATCTGGAACTGCAGGAGCATCCCGAGTTTGTTACCGACCCCTTAGGCGAAGAACAGGCCAATCAACAGCCTGGAGTATTGCACAAATATAAATCACGTTTCTTGCTGACGCTGACCGGTGCCTGTGCCGTGCATTGTCGTTACTGTTTCCGCCGGCATTTTCCTTATCAGGACAACCTGCCTAAAAATGAAGACTGGATCAATATCAAGCAATATCTGGAAAGCCAGCCTGATATTAATGAAGTGATTCTGAGCGGTGGTGATCCACTGACCTTATCCAACCGGAAATTGCAACTCTGGATCGAGCGGCTAGAATCTCTACCACAGCTCAAATTTTTAAGAATACATTCACGAGTTCCCATTGTGATCCCTAACCGGGTGGACGAAGAGCTACTTAGCATGTTAAAAAACAGTAGGCTACGTATTATTCTGGTGGTACACTCCAACCATGCATCGGAGCTGGATGACTTCACCTGCAAGCGTTTGAACCAGTTGGTTCAAGAACAGATTACTGTGCTGAATCAGACAGTTTTATTAAAAGGTGTGAATGATTCTGCTCAGGTTTTGACAGATTTAAGCTATCGCTTGTTTGATGCCGGGGTGATGCCGTATTATTTACATGTACTTGATAAAGTAAAAGGTGCACATCATTTTGATTTACCACCTGATGACATTTATGAGATTTATACTGAAGTTTTAGCGAACCTTCCGGGGTATTTGGTTCCTAAACTGGTTCGAGAAATAGCGGGCGAGAACAATAAGACACCGCTTTTTGGGGTTTCAACATTTTTGAGTTAAATAATAAAGATGAGCAAGCATACGTCCGACATTTTTCAGACACCGACGGAACTCACACGGGATCAGCTGAGCTTTTGCCCGACGACTGCCAAAGCTTTGCAAGAGTGGGTTTCCGGTATTTCAATTTTGCAACTGGGAAATTCATCCAAATCCCTGTTTAATGCCTTATTAGAAATTTCTGAGCTGAAATGCACAGAAACCCTGCGCTTTGACCTGATTCAGGTCTTGCATCCGACCCTTGAAAATGTTCTGACCAGTCTGGAAAAGCATTTTGTCAATCAGGGGCTGATTACTTCGGATCGTAACGATCAAATCATTGAACTGGCCATGCTGCTGCGTAGCCATTTTGCCAAAATTTATATTGATATCGTCAAACGCTGTAATCATCAACTGACCCATCAAAAATTTTCCCTGTTTTCTCTGGGTAAAAAGAAAAGCATTCAAACCGCGCGTATGGTGTCGATTTATTATGCTTTGCAACAGCTCAGCCTGCTGTTATATCAACAGCATATGTTATACAGCACACCGGATATGGGGCAATGGTTGGCTGCACATCAACTGCTTGAATGTGCAATCGAAAATAATTTCTACCAAAGCAATATCAATCAGGTTTTAGGCACCCAGCACGAGATCCAGAATATTGCACATGCTTATGCTCAACTGATTTTACTGGATATTTTTAATACCCATCAGATTCGCCCTGCAGAAATTCAGGGGCTGTACCTATGCAGTTTTGACTGGGCCAAACTGGTGCAGATTCTACCGAAAGAAACCACACTGTCCCGCTATGTGGTGGATGCCAGCAAAGATCACCCCCCGATCTTTAATTCGCATCAGGGTGAAAATTTTCAGCCAAGCTTCTATATTTCCACCCAGAATCTGATGGAACATTTGACCCATACTCAAAGCAAAAATGCCCAGTATCTGTCGCGTAATGAAAAACTGTTCCTGACCCCTGCACTACATTTTCATATCTATAATCTGCTCTCGAATAATATCGAACGCCGTCACGAACGTTATGAATATTCAGCCCAGATCAATATCTGCTTTGGCTTGACGGTGGCACATTTTTATCTATCCAAAGGTAAAAACTTTAACGAGACCCTGGAACTTGAGGCCAATTATAATTTCCAGAGTGAAAGCAGTTTTGTCAGCTCAATGGAAAATGCCATTCCACGTGGTTTTAGCAGCATCAAGGCCCTCGATCGCGAAACCAAACAGATTCATAGTGCTGAAGTTCTGGATATTAGTGTCAATGGTTACCGGATTAAATGGACTGGTATTACCCCTGCCAATCTGAAAACCGGTGAATTTATTCTGGTTCAGGAAAAATCACAGCGTCAGTGGCGTGGTGGTGTGATTCGCTGGATCAAGCAATCGACCGACAAGAGTCTGGAAATTGGTCTGGAAGTTCTGGCTCAGGAATTATTCCCTTGCGCGGCTTATAGCCGTACCGAACGCCATCATGTCAATTATCAGCCTGCACTGCTGGTAAAAATGACGCAACTGGATCAGGTCACGACCAGTGTGATTGTCTCTGGTTCACAGATGTTTAGGGAAAAACAAACCATTCATTTACGCCTCGGTCAGAAAGAATTAAAAATCTATCTGACCAAAGCACAACTGATTACGCAGAGTTTTATCCGTTTTGATTATGAATTATTGAATGATCAAGAAGAAGAAATGATAGAAAACTTTATCGGTCAGCACATGAATGAAAGCAGAAATCATGATTTATGGGAAGCATTGAAGTGAGAAATCCATTATTGTCTAAAAAGTTAAAACGTACCGAAACACGTTTACTGATTATTGATGATAATCAAATTAGATATAACCAAATCCGTGATCTTCTGACCAGCAATGACTATCAGGTTGATGCTGTCCTGCTTGATGATTTGCAATCTTTTGAAAAACAGTTAAATTTTAACTGGGATCTGATTATCTTTGGCCGTGCTTATGATCTGAAATATGAACAGGCCTTAAGTCTGGTGCGTCTTTCCCAGCAGCCTCATCTGCCGATGATTTTGCTTAAACCGGATGACTATCAGGCTGAACACTATGCCCAGTATATTCATAAAGGAATTTATGACATTCTCAATTTTGACTACCTGGAACGCTTTTATGTGGGACTGGTTCGGGCATTGTCATTTAGCCGTGTATCGCAGACCCACCAACATTTGCTCAATGAACTGGAAGCAGCACAAAGTCAGACACAATCCTTAGTCGAAGATAGTAATCGTGCCATCGCAACCATTCAAGAAGGGATTCATATTCAGGCCAATGCAGACTATCTGAAACTGTTTGGCTTACAAAGTGAAGACGAGATTATTGGCCTGCCGCTGCTAGATCTATTACAACCTTCTGATCTAAACGACTTTAAAACACGTTTCAAAAAGATTTCTCAAGGCCAGGTGGATTTAGGCCGGGTTGAAATCCACTCTCTTAATCCGCGTGTCGCCGCATCTAAGCCATTAAAACTGGAATTCTTGCCATCCAGCGCTGAAGAAGATGCACTACAAATTACTATTGATACTCAGGCTCAAGCAGGCAATACCGAGAAGCCAGCCGGAAAACCGAGTACTTTCCAGCTCCTTAAACGTGAAATAACCAAACAGTCCGCACCTGTAAATGCCATGGTAACTTTCTCTTTAAGTTCCTATGAACCAGAAGTTCTACAGTCTGAGTGGACGACGTTTAGTGGATATTTCAAAGCTGTTAAAGAATTCCTCAAAGAACAAACCCATGTTCCATTATTCAAGCTGGAATATGACGTCCTTGTCGGTCTGTTCCAGGCAGATTCCAAAGCAATTCTTGAATCCAAACTGATCGGATTAAATGCACTCAGCAAGCCACAATTAGTGACAGTGGGACAAAATTCGTTCCCGCTCAATTTACGCATGGGTTATGTGGTTCTGGAACAGGGTTTAAATGATGAAGCGCACTGCAATGAACTGATTGCACGAGCCTTCTCTACGTCTTTACCTCAAGCAGAAGTAGCACCTGAATTTGTACTAGATATTCCTGCTTCACTGAGCAACCAGCCATCTCTAGAAATGCCGCAGATCGATTTTAGTGTGGCTGAAACACCAATCGAAAGCCCAACAGTTGCGGCGATCAGTCCAGCAGTCAGCTCTATTCCTGCGGCGACACCTCATATCCTGAAAGCTTTGAGTGAATGTCTGGATCGTGGTGAAATCCATTTAAAATATCAGCAGTTGTATGATAAAGAAGATACCCGCCTTTATACTTATGAAGTGACCAGCGGCTTCATTTATGAGAATAAATGGCAGGATATTTCTACACTCCTTGAACTGCATGAAGATGATGAGCTGTCGATTAAACTGGATCGCTGGATTCTGGTTGAAGCCAGTAAACAGTTGCACAACTTTATTACCCAGTATCCGGATGCGACCTTAATCGTGAATTTGAACCGTGCGGTACTCTTTAAAGACCGTAGCTTCCCGGAATTTATTTCCAAGCTGATTACGATTATTCGCAGCAAAGTCCGACATCCGCTGATCCTGCAATTCTCTGAAGAAGATATTCTGCTGAATCAACAGGATGCGCAGAAATATCTACGTGTTCTGCATGAACATGGCGCGCTGATTGCGCTGCGTGATTTTGGTCAATCGATGTATGGTCCGAATTTGCTGCGTGAGCTGGAAATAGATGGTGTCAGCTTGCATTCCAGCTTGACCCAGATGCTGAATAACGAGACTGGAGTCGAGCAGCTGCAGGAAAAAATCACCAGCTATAATGATATCAAACCGCTGAATATTCTGGTCCGCGAATTAAATGATATGACCCTGTTCGCCAATGCCTGGAATGTTGATGCCCGCTTTATTCAAGGGGATTATTTCCAGAAAAAACTCGATCACCTGATTGATGTACAAGAGCATTAAATAGTTATATGCCTGCCATGCGGTTATTTTCCAAATGGCAGGCACAAAAAAACGGGCTTGAGGCCCGTTTTTTCATTTTGGGTATTAACGTTTAACAGAACGTGACATACCAGCAAAACGTTGTTTGAACTTGTCGATACGACCGCCAGTGTCAACGTTCTTTTGCTTACCAGTGTAGAATGGGTGGCAAGCTGAACATACGTCTAGGTAAAGTGTTTCTTTACCAGCAGCTGAACGAGTTTCGATTACGTTACCACATGAACAAGTCGCAACTAAAGTTTCATATTTTGGGTGAATATCGGCGCGCATGGTCGATTACTCCATTAGATTCAAGAAGGTTTAGCTGTCATCGCTATTGATCACTCTCAAATGAGGAAGCAGGAACAAAGTTCATGCAGATCAACACCACAACAGACCATTCTTTTGGCCCACCGAGACGGATACCGTCAGAGCTAAGCACAACAAGTGGGCATTATTATACGTGAAAAAAATTCAATATGCGAATTATTCTTCTGCTTCTGACTCAGCCTCTTTGGCCCACACATTGGCAATAATCCCGCAAACCATCAATTGAATCTGATGAAAAATCATGATCGGCAAAACAATCATGCCCAGTGGCTGGCCAATAAATAGAATTTGTGCCATCGGCACGCCACTGGCCAGGGTTTTTTTAGAACCGCAGAAAAATACCGTCTTCTGGTCAGCGCGACTAAAACCCAGCCAGCGTGGGATATACAGCGACAACAGCATCACCAGGGTCAAAAGCACCGAACAGGCTAGCAATAACAGCAATAATGTACTGAGACTGACTTCATTCCAAAGTCCCGCTACTACGGCGCTACTAAAAGCACCATAGACCACCAATAAAATTGAGCCTTGATCGAAGACCTTGACGATTTTTGGCATTTTCATCATTTTTGGATAAATCCAGGGACGTAAAATTTGCCCCAAGATAAAAGGTACCAATAACAACAGCGTAATCTGGATAATCGAAGCGGTTGGGTCAAACCCGTGCTCAGATTGACCTAAAATAAAAAATGCCACCAATACCGGGGTGATAAACATGCCGATAATATTAGAAAATGATGCACTACAGACAGCACCGGCCACATTCCCATGTGCGACGGAAGTAAAAGCAATCGAAGACTGAACGGTAGATGGCAGGAAGCACATAAATAGGAAGCCCCAGTACAGCTCCTGCCCGAGCATTGGCAATAAAATCGGCTTGGCCAGCAAACCTAGAATAGGAAACAAGGCAAAAGTCAGTGCAAAGACCAAAGTATGTAATTTCCAGTGCATGATCCCCTCCACCACCGCTTCGCGGGACAGCTTGGCACCGTGCAGGAAAAATAGAATGGCAATCGCGCCTGTCGTGATCCAGCCAAAAACTTCAGCGGCCTGTCCGGAGACAGGCACTACACTGGCCAACAGCACCATGACAAATAGCAATATCGTAAAGCGGTCCAATGCCAACAATTTAAGCATCTGCTGTTCTTCCCTTAAAGTTTTATTGTTCGATAAAAAAATGCCCGGCTATCTTAACAGATGCCGGGCCCATGCTATGCACTCAGGTTGATGTAATATTTTCATCTATACGTGAATACATTTCATCTATCACGCTACATCCCACTTAGTTATTACGTGCATCCTGATCTTGCTGGATCAGCTCGATTTTATAGCCATCTGGATCTTCTACAAATGCAATGACAGTCACACCGCCTTTCATTGGACCAGCTTCACGCACGACATTACCACCACGTGCCTTGATCTCTTCACATGCCTTATAAGCATCATCGACTGCAATCGCGATATGACCATAGGCATTGCCCAGCTCATAGCTGTCTGTATCCCAGTTATGCGTCAATTCAAGTACGGTGTGATTTTCTTCATCGCCATAACCGACAAAAGCCAGGGTAAAACGGCCCTCTTCGTAATCACGTTTACGAAGCAAAGTCATGCCAAGTACTTCAGTATAGAACTTGAGCGATTGTTCTAAATTGCCTACACGTAACATGGTATGCAGCATGCGCATATTAATCATCCTTCTGTACAGATTGTTGTTGGTGTTCACCGAGCAGTTTTGCGACCCAAACCACCAGAATCAGGATCGGAATCCCAATTAACGTGGTCATGAGGAAGAATTTCGGATAACCAATATTGGTCACTATAGTACCCGAATATCCGCCTAAAATCTTGGGAGTCAGGGTCATGAGTGAGCTAAAAATCGCATATTGAACCGCGGTAAATGACACACTGGTCAGGCTCGACAAGAATGCAATAAACGCAGCACCCGCAAGTCCGGCAGCCAGATTATCGACAATAATGGCAAAATAAAGCCACTTGTCGCTATAAGGTTTGATGACCTTACCACTGACTTCAATCATGTCTGAACTACTGCCATCTATCACCGCCAAAGGCTGAATATCAACATCCAGATTCTGGCCAGGGATGAGCTGATCATTGACCTGATAAACATGTGTGGTTTGCTGAAGCGCCTGGCCATCTTGCATCAAGACTGCACTGACAATATGTGCGGGTGAGTGAATCAGTTGCTGCGCAGGAATCGCGGCAGTAAATACGCCTTCACTTTCTAATTTTGCCTCAAGATTCTGATCATTGATTTGTAAAACAATCTTTTGATTCGGTTGCAGCGCTGCACCGACATATTGACCACGTACCACAATGGTCTTGTCCTGTTCAGCGACATTGAGGGTATTGTCACTGGTGATCGGCAGAATCTGTAACTGGGTGCTGCCCTGTTGTGCAGTCAAATACGGCATGCTGACCTGTACAGGCTGAGTAGCATGATCTGAATTTAGATAGCTGGCTGTCACTTGCAGTTGCTTACTCTGCGCTAAAACATCACTGGGTACATTCAGCTTCCAGTAACCGACTTCATCGGTATCGGCCTGATAAACCTGATTAGCGACCCTAACTTCGACAGCTGCCAGTTTTTCACCAGATTTGACCAGTCCAATAAAAATCAGGTTGGTGGAACAGGCCAGCACGGCACCGACAAACATCAGTTTCATGATGTTCATTTTCTGGGCCAGTAAACCACCGAGAAAACCACCAATTAAAGAGAAAATCACCCCATAGACTTTGACCGCTTCGGCAATCTGCTCTTTACTGAAATTCAGGTCCTGATAGAAGACGTTGGAAATGACCCCGGCAATGATATCGGAAACCCGATAAAAACCGATCAATAACAACAGCACCAATGCCAGTTTTAAGCCATAGCGCCTAAAGAAGTCTGCAACCGGATTAACCCAGGTTTCATAGGCCATCTGCTTGTTGACTGCACCCATTTTCACCAAGCTTGCACCAATGGCAAAGGCAATCGCACCAGAACCAATAAAGCGTAAGGCTTCAAAGCAGAACAAGGCAAAAGTATCTTGAATGGTGAACTGTTCGGTAATACTGACGACCAGATTGCCGGAATAGATATAGCTCAGTACAAAGCTGATCACTGCGACAAAAAACACTGCGACTAAACGGAAATAATCACTGCGCAGATAATGTTTAGGCACACGGTCAACCTGCGGTTCCCGAATGCAGAGCGTGGTGACAATTCCGACCAGCATTACCGCGGCCATGGCCAGATAGGTCCATTTCCAGGCATCGTAAATATAATTGCCTTTGGCTGTGCCCAAATAAGCGGCCAGAAACAAGGCGCCAGCACCCGCCACGATCATCCCGATCCGGTAACCGGCATTATAGGTCGCGGCCAAGACGGTCTGCATCTGGGTTTCCGCCAGTTCAATCCGGTAGGCATCAATCACAATATCCTGCGTTGCAGCAGAAAAGCCTAACAGGACTGCACCCAGCGCCATTTGCTGTAAATGAGTTACGCCCAAAGCCGGATCAGAAAAAGCCATAATGGAAATGGCGCAGACAATCAGAATCTGTGCAATCAGCAACCAGGCTCGACGGCGTCCCAGAGCCTTGGTCAGAAAAGGCACTGGCAGTTCATCAATGAGCGGCGCCCAGACGAATTTAAACGAGTAGCCCAATGCTGCCCAACTAAAAAAAGTGACTGCACTTTTGCTGATTCCGGCCTCACCTAACCATAAAGACAGACTGGAAAAAATCAGAAGAATCGGGACACCGGCCGAAAATCCCAAGAACAGCATGATCAAGGCACGTCGATCTAAAAATGCTGTAAATGCGGATTTCCAACCCGTCGTTTGTGTTGTCATTGCTTTATTATTTTCCGCGGAAAAACCAATTGCTGCTATTCAATCCTGTAATAGCGCATCTTTCAACAAGATTTATATATTTATCACATTTCCGGTTTTTTATTTTCTGGCAAAAGCCACATGTTCGCTTGAATTTTCCAAGCAAATCTGTATACCTTAACGCTTATCAACGTAATATTTCGTTTTGGATTTCAACAGTGACCCAGAGACTCGATCAAATTAATTCTTCTATCGCCAGCAACAATACGACAACACCAGAAAATATCCGCTCAGATTTACTTATCTCGGCATTTGAACAAAGCGAAATTCACAACACCCTTGAGCATACCCGCTTAAAATCCACCCAACTGACACACATTCCAAACCTAGAAAAAATTCCGGCGTCGACCAAACGGATCAAGCCCCTGAATAATTTCTTGGGGCAAGACCGCGCACGGGCTTCGGTAGAGGCCGGGATTGCCTTACCTTATTCAGGCTATAATATTTTTGCCGTGGGTACGGCTGGCCTGGGCAAGCGCACCATGGTGAAGCGCCTGCTGCAACAGCATGCCAAAACCATGGAAACACCCAATGATTGGGTTTATGTCAACAACTTTCAAAACCAGCGCCAACCAATAGCTTTGGAGCTGCCTGCCGGTCAGGGTCCAAAATTTCAGGCCATGTTAAACCAAAGCTGGCAAACCATTCTGAAACAGCTTGAACGCCGTTTTACCGCGGAAACCTATCACAACCGCATTGAAATGATTCGCCAGGAAACTGGCGATGAACAGCAACAGGCGCTGATCGAACTCACCAAAGAAGGTGCAGAACTCGATCTGAAACTGATCTCGCGACACGATGAACACTGCTTTGTTCCCGTACATCTGATTGATGACAAATTACAGGAAATGACTCAGGAAGATCTGAATGCGCTGAGCAATCAGGATCGGGCCGAATTGGCAACCAATATGCGCTATATGGACAAAAAACTGGAGCGTCTGGGTTTGCATCTGGGTGATCTGGAAGATGATGCACGCGACCGTGTTCAGATTCTGAATCGTGATATTGCCAAACAGGTGGTGGTGCCACGTGTAGAACAGATTCTCTCCAAGTTCAAACATGTGCAAGGCTTGGAACATTATCTAAAATATTATGCCGAAGATATTATCAATAATGTCGAAATCGTGCTGGAACAGGAAGAGGATGATTTCACCCCGGCACTATTCAGCCGCGTACCGGCACGTTATCAGGCCAACGTGATTATTACCCACAAGCCGAATAGCGGTGCGCCAGTCATCTTTGAAGATTTTCCAACACATTACAATTTACTCGGTCATGTGGAACAGCTAACCCAAAATGGCACGATCACCACGGACTTCACCCTGATTCGTCCGGGAACGTTGCATAAAGCCAATGGCGGCTTTCTGATGCTGGAAGCGGAACAATTGCTGGAACAGCCTTATGCATGGCAAGGTTTGAAGCGTGCGCTTAAATCCGGGCATTTAAAACTGTCTTCGCTTGAGCATATGATCACGCTGACCGGCAGTATTTCAATTGAACCGGCATCGATTCCATTGAACATTAAAGTGATCTTGCTGGCCGAGCCTGAAATTTATTATGAAATTCTAGAGCTTGAACCGGAGCTGGGCAGCATCTTTAAAATCCGTGCTGATTTTACCGATACATTACAACGTAATGACGACAACGAGCAGGCCTATATGCAGCTGATTGCCGACTATGTGCAATCGGATAAATTATTGCCTTTTGACCGTTCTGCTTTGGCTGCACTGCTCACAGATTCCAGCCGTCAGGCCGAAGACCAAAGCTCACTATCATTACATGCCCTGACCTTGGGTGACCTGATTCGTGAAGCGCATCATCATGCCTTTCAGGCCGGTGACAAGATGGTCTCGGAAAAACATATCAATACTGCACTCGATCATCGTAAATATCGCTTAGGCTATTTGCGTGAGTTATACTGGCAGGATCTGACCCGTGGTACACAGCTAATCGAAACCCGTGGCCATCGTCTGGGACAGATTAATGCTTTGTCGGTAATTCATTATGCCGATGTCGAATTTGGCCTTCCTTCACGCCTGACTGCTTCGGTGTATCAAGGGGGTGGTGACATTCTCGACATTGAGCGCAGTGTGGAACTCGGTGGCTCCTTGCATGCCAAAGGCGTGTTATTGATGTCGTCTTTCCTGAAAGCACATTTTGGTCGTGAACAGACCCTGCACTTCTCTGCTGCGCTGGCCTTTGAACAAAGCTATGGTCAGGTCGATGGAGACAGTGCCACAGTCGCGGAACTGTCTGCCCTGCTCTCTGCGATTAGCCAGTTACCGATTGATCAATCCTGGGCCATTACCGGCTCTATGAACCAGTTGGGACAAGTACAGCCAGTGGGCGGTGTCAATGCCAAAATTGAAGGTTTCTTTGATGCCTGCAAGCTGCAAGGTCTGACCGGCAAACAAGGCGTGATTATTCCACGTCAGAATATGCAGCATCTGATGCTGCGTAAAGATGTCACCATTGCTGTCGAAGAAGGTCAGTTCCATATTCACGCGATTGATACCATTGATCAGGCGCTGGAAATCCTGATGGCGCGTCCGGTCGGCACCTTGGATAAAAAAGGTCGCTATAGCAAAAATTCAATCTATGCCGCGGTGATGGCACAGCTGGATTACTGGCAAGCGATTGAAGATGGTGGTGAGCTGGTCGAATTACCGAAGAAAAAGAAAAAAAAGAAGAAGAAAAAAGACAAGAAGCAAATTGTTGAGCCACACACTGAACTTGAAGCAGGTCATGCAATAGCTCAAAAGGCAAATGCAGCAACAGAAGATTAATCCGGTCGTTGCTCTATCTTTAAAATAGCAATAAAAAAGCGCTTCTCAATGAAGCGCTTTTTTAACATCTGGCTTGATTTAAATCTTAATTTAATTAAGCATCAGCTGCCGGGCTGTACTGTTCAACCAAAGGCTTTAATTCACCTTTTTGGAACATGTCGAGCATGATATCGCTCCCACCGATCAACTCACCATTGATCCAAAGCTGTGGAAATGTCGGCCAGTTGGCGATTTGTGGTAACATCGCACGAATGTCCTGATTTTCCAGAATGTTTACATAAGCAAACGGACGACCAATCTGACTGAGTGCTTCTACTGCACGTGCAGAAAAACCACATTGTGGAAATTGCGGTGTGCCTTTCATATAAAGAAGTACTGCATGTTTAGCAATTTGGTCACGAATTAACGCTTCGGTATCGCGTGCTTGTTCAGTCATTGATAAATCCTCAACTCATCTGTCTGGCATTATACCCAAATCCAGACAAAACAGTATGTCTAAAGCAATAATTCCAATTTTATTTACAATTACCCTTTAAATCTGAGCGGGTTTTTGCTTATATAAGTTTTTCTTTCCACCTAACAGTTAAGAGTTAGTCATGAATAATATTACCCTCGCACCGGTACAAACTGATCAACCTTCTCACTTGATGCCTGTATTTGGCCGTCAACCGATCAGCTTTGTCCGAGGACGAGGTGCATATCTTTATACCGAAGATGGTACAGAGTATTTAGATGCATTAACCGGAATTGCAGTATGTGGTCTGGGTCATGCGCATCCAGTCATTGCCGAAGCAATTGCTGATCAGGCTGCGACCTTGATTCATACCAGCAACCTGTTTGAAGTGCCTTGGCAAACTGCGGCAGCACAAAAACTGGCCGAAGTCGCGGGTATGGAAGAAGTATTCTTCTCCAACAGTGGCGCAGAATCAAATGAAGGTGCAATCAAAATTGCACGTAAATTCGGTCATATGCAAGGCATTGCTTCACCCAAAATTATTGTGGCGGATCGTTCTTTCCATGGCCGTACCATGGCCACCCTTTCTGCAACAGGCAATAAAAAAGTTCAGGAAGGCTTTGGCCCGCTGGTCGAAGGTTTTATTCGTGTACCTTTTGGTGATCTCGAAGCGATTGAAGAGGCAGCGCTTCATCATCCGGATATTGTAGCCATTTTAGTTGAGCCCATTCAGGGTGAAGGTGGTGTAAATACCGCACCTCAAGGTTTCAGCTATCTTGAAGAGATTCGTCAAATCTGTAACCAGCACAACTGGTTGATGATGCTAGACGAAGTGCAAACCGGGAATGGCCGTACGGGCAAATATTTTGCTTATCAGCACACCAGCATTATTCCTGATGTACTGACCACAGCCAAAGGCTTGGGTAATGGTTTCCCGATTGGCGCCGTCATGACTCAAGGTCGTGGTGTAGGTGTACTAACTGCCGGTAATCATGGTTCGACTTATAGTGGTACAGCTTTGGGTTCACGTGTGGTCTACACCATTCTCGATATTATGCAAAAAGAAAATATCGTCGCCAATGCTGCGGAAAAAGGCGCTTATATCGTGGATCAGTTACGCAACAAACTGGCCGATCAAAATGTGAGCGTGCGTGGTTTCGGTCTGATGATCGGAATTGAATTACCGAAAGAATGTACTGAGCTGGTCGCAATTGCACGTGATGAATACAAAACCATCATCAATGTGACTGCCGGTAATGTGGTTCGCCTGTTGCCTACCCTGAACATTACTCAGGAACAGGCTGATCAGCTGATTGAGCGTTTAGTGAAAATGATCAACGCTTTTTTGGCCTAAACCCTGCGCTTAAAAACAAAAAAGCCGCTTGAAAGCGGCTTTTTTATATTCTGTATCTTATGATGCGGCTTGTAAAATACGCCCACCAGAAATCTGGTCAAAATATTGTTTCAATGTATCTAGGCAACGAAGAATTTTTGTCGGTTGTTGCTCACGTTTCGGCATGACTGCATATAGTGTAATCGGTGGAAGTCGCCATTCAGGCAAAACTTCAACCAAAGTGCCATTCAGTAAGTCTTTTTTCGCATCGAGATATAAAATCTTGGCAATCCCATTGCCCTGCAAGCACATCGATTTTGCCACCAGACCATTATTGGTACTGAAACGGGATTTCAATTCAAAATCGGCTTTTTCTGCAGTATTGACATTTTGAAACTGGAAATACTGATGATTTTTGATATGGGTCAAAGGCAGCACATCATGATTTTTAAGATCATCAGGACGTGAAATAATGGTGCTCTGATTAATATAACTCGGTGTCGCCACCAGAATTTGCTCAATCTGCATCAATGGCACCACCTGAAGATTGTGCTCATCATTTTTCTGTTCAAATCTTAAGGCGATATCGATACGCCCATCGAACAAATCAACCTCATGATTATTGGTTTCCAGATGTACTGCCAGGCCACGATGTGCGGACATCCAGTGAGAAAGTGCAGGAATCACATGATTCGCGCACAATTCTGGCAAAGCGACAATGCGCAGTTCACCCACAAGATCATCGCGTAATTCATTGATTCGGACTTTACCGCGCTCTGCAGCAGATAGCATTTCCTGGCAACTGTAGAAAAAAGCTTGTCCCGCTTCCGTCAAACTTAACTTTCTCGTTGAACGATTTAAAAGTACCACTTCCATATCATGTTCTAATGAGCGAATTTGTTGACTCACGGCGCTGGTCGTAATCCCTAATTCACGGGCAGCACCGCTAAACGAGTTTTTTTCTACAACACAAGCAAAAACACCCATTGCTCGAAGTTGATCTAACATAAATTTCCCTCTAAACTTATGAGATGCCTCATCATTTGATAAAAGCAACTTATTGTATTATACGGCGAAATTCACGTTTTGCATTATTTATTTAATTGTTTGGTAAAACTGTAGTTGGATTAATCGGTTTGCCGTCTAAGCGCACCTGAAATTCAAGCATGGTTCGCGTTGTACCAGTTGAACCCATTTCTGCAATTTTTTGCCCCGCTTTTACATTCTGTCCGCTTTTTACATCCAGTTTGCTGTTATGGGCATAAGCCGTAATATAGCCATTAATATGCTTCACCAACACCAGATTGCCATATTCTTTCAGGCCATCTGCAGCATAAACAACCTGCCCGTCTGCTGCTGCAAACACCGGATCACCGACATTGCCGTTATAGCGTGTGCCTTTGATATTAGATGCCAGATTATACTGCTGCAAAACTGGGCCATTAGACGGTTTTACCCAACCTAAACCCGCGGCAGTAGAGACGGGTGTCATTGGCGCCGGCGTGCTCACACGCGGTGTAGTCTGCACGGTGGTCGCTGGTGTAACTGGTGCCGGTGTTGGTACTGCAATCGTTTGACGCTGGATAGGGGCTGCCTGAGTCACTGCCTGCGTGCTGGTACTGCGACGTACGGTATTATTTTTCAGGCGGATCGACTGTCCCACATAAATCCGGTAAGGTGCAGCAATATCATTCATCTCGGCAACACTGATATAGTTCAGTCCATAACGTGCTGCGATCCCACTCAATGTATCTCCTGAACGTACCGTATAGAAATCAGGAGCTGTCGCATAACGCGTCGCATTATTTACTTGAGGTTTGGTGGCACAACCGGTGATTACTCCTGTAGAAATAACAACGGTTGATAAAACTAGGGTTTTAATCAGGGCTGCAGGCGAAGCAACAACACATTTCGGTAACACCAAGAACATTATCTTCCTCTCTAAGATCTATACGGTTGCAAAATCCCGTTAAGATTAGCAAAGTTTTACTGCAATATACTTGCAATCGCGAGTTTTTCACAAAGTTATAACACTGAGAACGCATTTTCTGCCAATTGTGTTTGAAGATTCCGCAAAACCTCATAGTTGGTGGCATCCATCTGAATCGGAGTAATGCTGACATAGCCATTGGCCACAGCAAAGAAGTCCGAGTCAATCTCGCTCAACCCTTGCTTGGGTTCTGCTACTGCTTCTCCAGACAGTCCAATCCAGTACACCTGACGACCACGTGGGTCAACATGACTGGTGATGGGCTTCGACTGACGGCGGCGGCCTTGATAAGTCACTTTTTCACCCTGTAATTCAGCCATATCCGGAATATTGATATTGAAAATATGACGCTCAGGAAGAACCGGCAAACCGCGTGCAATAAAATCATGCACCCAGTTGGCAGCCAGCTGATAATCCTGAGGGTGTTGATAGCTGCGTACATTCGGCCCACTCAATGACACCGCAATAGCAGGATGTTTACTTAAGCGACCTTCAAAGGCTGCCCCGACTGTACCGGAATACAAGACATCATCCCCCAGATTGGCACCACTATTAATACCGCTGACCACCAGATCAAATTCAAAGTCAAACAGGCCGTTCATAGCCAGATAAACACAATCTGCCGGAGTACCATTGACAGCCCAGACATCGGGAGAAATCTGAATCGGGCGTAAAGGTCGGTCCAGAGTCAAAGCACTGGAGTAACCACTGCGCTCACTTTCTGGCGCTACAATAACAATTCTCCCTAAAGGTTTTAGAGCCTGTGCCAATGCCTGAATACCCGGTGCAAACACACCATCATCATTTGAAACTAAAATATTCACTGAAAAATCTCGTCGCGCTAAAAAATGACTGGTTAGGACATTTAATTGTATTAGTGCTGGAATTATATATATTTACTGCTCGACATCCATCTTTAAAATATGTGGCTCAAGATGATTAAAAAATTCTCTTTATTTAGTGCTTTCGCTTTAAGCCTGGCAGTATCTGTTTCTCCTTCAGTTATGGCGAGCGAGCTGACTGTTGACGAAAACAATACCATTGTGAAAGAAGACATCGCATCGGCACAAGTCATGGCTGAGGTTTGCCCGGCTATGATTGGCCAAAATGCAAAATTAGACAGCATTATTCAGACTCTCATCCAGTCTTATCTTGCAGACTACTCAGATAAAGGCATGAGCTATCAAAAACTACAGGCAGATAGCGAATATAAATCTTTACTGGAAGAAGCTCGTCAGGGTGCAAAACAAACCAGTACTGACGAACAAAAAACCGTATGCGAAGAGATTCTGGATTACCAGGGCTAAGCTAGATAAATCTTCAAATAAGACGGTGTAAACATCGTCTTATTTTCTCTTACAGATTTCTTCATAATTCTACAGCTTCGCTACATTTTCCCACTTTTCAATTTCAAAAATAAGTTTAAGCTAGGCAAATTATTGTTCTAAATCTATTTTTTGAGTTTTTTAATGAAATATCCATTACTTCAAGCCATGACACTTTGTGCAGCTTCTGCCGTGACTCTTTTAGGAACATCTGCATTTGCAGCCAATGAAAATATCAATGTCACGCCAACCCAGCAAGTGACCAAGCAGGAACTGGCTGCGATTTATGTTCTTTCAGAAATCTGCCCGAGCATGGTTAAGGACAAGTCACAGTTCAATCAGGGCTATACCAAGCTGGTGACTGAATATATGCCAGGTCAGCGCA
Source organism: Acinetobacter sp. F-1 (assembly GCF_022869025.1). Taxonomy (NCBI): domain Bacteria; kingdom Pseudomonadati; phylum Pseudomonadota; class Gammaproteobacteria; order Moraxellales; family Moraxellaceae; genus Acinetobacter; species Acinetobacter sp. F-1. The sequence goes on from NZ_JAJKFX010000001.1 coordinate 119,346, forward strand.
ATCCGGTTGCAAGCTTAAACCAGATGGTTCAACAGAACGATTTCCGCAGTATTCTGGCTGAAGCACAATCTGATGCCAAGAAAGCTGGCAAGAAAAAAAATCAGGTGATTTGTAATGAATTAACCACCTATAACAATTAACCTGCTTTTCTGCCGATTACTTACAATACTTTTGAAATAAGACCGGGTTTCCCATAGAAGTCCGCCTAGCTTTATCCTAAAATGCTAGGCTCTTCGTGCTTACATCAAGATATAGGAACCCACTAGAAATGACCCAAAAAACTGCCCTTGCTGCATTATTATTAGTTCCTAGTTTTAGCTTTGCAGCAACTGTCCTATCTGCACCACCAGAATTGAATAATAAATCCTACGTGCTAATGGACTATGAGACAGGGCAACTTCTCGCTTCAAAAAATGAAAATGAAAAATTAGCCCCTGCTTCAATGACCAAGATGATGACCAGCTACATCATCGAACAAAAACTATTGAGCGGTGAACTCACTGAAGATGAACAGGTTCGCATGAATGAGTCAGCATGGTGTCGCGGTAGTAGCGCGGAATCATGTATGTATGTGCCTTTAAACGGTACGGCCACTGCACTTGAAATGCTGCGCGGAATTATTATTCAATCGGGTAATGATGCATCTAAGGCTATGGCTGAACATATTGCAGGGAACGAGGGTACCTTTGCACATATGATGAATCAGGAAGCCAAACGTATTGGTATGACCAATACCAGCTTTATCAATTCAACCGGTATGCCTGCTGAAGGTCATTATTCGACTGCCAAAGATATGGCAACGCTGGCACAGCACATCATTAAAGACAGTTCCAAGTATTATCCGATTTATGCTGAAAAAGAATTTACCTTTAATGGCATCAAGCAAGGTAACCGTAATGCCCTGCTGTATACCGACCCAAGTGTAGATGGCTTAAAAACTGGTCATACCAATGAAGCAGGGTACTGCTTGACCACCTCGTCTAAACGCGGCCCTACTCGCTTGATTTCAGTTATTTTTGGTGCACCAACCATGCAGGAACGTGCAACGCAGACACGTGAATTGCTGGCTTGGGGTTATGCAAACTTCGAAACCAAAAATGTTCAACCAGCTAAACAGGTACTTGCTAAAGCCAAAGTCTGGTTCGGTAAGGAAGATGAAGTTCAAATCGGACTTGCTGAAAACTTTAACGTGACCATGCCGAAAGGTCAGGCCAATGCGATTAAAACCCAGCTGGTGGTTCAACCGAAACTGACTGCACCATTACAACCGGGGCAAGTTGTCGGTAAATATGTTGCAACTCTGGATGGTAAAGTCATTTCAGAAAAACCTCTTGTGGCTTTGAATGCAGTGGAAGAAGCGGGTTTCTTCGCGCGTATGCTCGACCATATCAAACAGTTCTTTAGCAACTTGTTCTAAGTCTAAACAGACCATTTCAGTCTTGGACTAAGACCAAAGCACTCATTCAGATGGGTGCTTTTTATTTTATACTATGCACATGATCCTTCATCATTTATCGGACAGATCGTTATGAGCCAAAATATTCGTTCTTATTTAGATACGACCCCACAGATTGATGCTTCCTGTTATGTCGATCCGATGGGAATTGTGGTCGGCGATGTGATCTTGGCTGAAAATGTTTCGGTATGGCCTTTTGCTGTAATTCGGGGTGATGTGAATCATATTCGGATTGGTAAAAACTCAAATGTACAAGATCACTCGATGTTGCATGTCAGCCATAAGAAAGCCGATAAGCCTGAAGGTTCGCCTTTAATTATTGGTGAAGATGTCACCATTGGTCATCATGTCAAACTACATGGTTGTACCATTGGCAATCGTGTTTTGGTCGGTATTGGTACGATTATTCTGGATGATGTGATTGTTGAAGATGATGTCATGATTGGTGCAGGTTCGCTTGTTCCACCGAATAAGGTTTTGGAAAGCGGTTATTTGTATGTGGGCAGCCCTGTGAAAAAAGTGCGTCCGCTGACAGATAAAGAAAAAGCATTTTTACCGTATTCAGCGCAGAATTATGTGAAGGTGTCGGGGAATTACAAGTAAAAAAATTATTTAAAGCAGATCCTCTAAAGCAAAATTTTCAGCATGATGATTCCAAGTTCATCATGCTTCTGATATGCTTAAAACATAATAAATTATCATTATAGCAATTTTAATAAAAATATATACTTACAAGAAAAACCCAATATAAAAGTATGAATAATTTTTCTATAAAAGCGAGTTAGTTTCTCATATTTTGAATATATCGTTGTTATTAAAAGTATCTTTATTCATGTTAACAATATACCAATAAGAATTTAAATGATGACACGTCCTTTCGGCATTCAAGGTTCCACGACTTCACACGGTGGAATAGTTATGGCAAGCCAGTCCAGGATTACCCAAATGGGGATCTCCTTCTTAAGAGTTGGTGATGGTTTTGCTTGTCCCAAATGTAATATGTGGTCAACACTAATTAAAAGCCATGATCATGTCATTATGGATGGGAAAGCAGTGGCTTATGCAGGTGATCACTTTAGCTGTGGGGCAATCTTAATGCCAAAGCAAGTTCATGTGGTTGGAGCTCCTCAGCATACTGTACATGCCTTTCTGCAACAAAAAAGAAACCTATATTCAAGTACCCAAAATTTCGTAGAGAATCCTATTCCTGTAGAAGAACATGGACTAAAGTTCCAGCTCATAAATAAAAAATTCAATATACCTGTAAATGGATATTTTTATCTATTAACAACAAATGATGGGAAAGAACAGAGCGGCTTTACAGATCATGATGGTTTTACTGAAATCTTGCATACAGGAATTAAATCAGAACAAGTCGATCTACATGTTTTTGACTTTTCCCACCCCATGAATAAATGGGAATAATGATGGAAACCACAAAATTAGCCTCTGCCTATAGTCGCATCATTTCTGGAAATTCTAATATTTGGGAAGCCTTTCCAGAGGAAAAAAAAGTCTGTGAATTTTCAGAACCATTATGCAACAGTGTTATTAAAGTACGAAATTACTATATTGCTCGTCCTTACAACTTTTTGATGAGCTTAGATCAATGGTCGAGTATCACAAATAAGATAGAGTTACTTACAGCTATCAGGTTTGGGATGGAATGGGATACTAATAATTTGCCTGAAGGGTATTTATCAGATCCTGCATTTCATACTCAAATGTATGTAAAGTTTCATAACTATCTAATGAAAAATGTGATGCGCGAAGCTCCTAAAATTGTAGCTGAATTTCAAAAAGCTGTGTTTAAGGCTCGGTTTCTTACGACTTTTACCATTGATGAAGTAAAAGATATTCCTTATTTAAACACCCAAGATCAATTAAAATCTGCTCTAATTAAAGCTAAGAAACTACAAAATCAGATTGATAAAATTAATATTGTTGATGCTACAAGAGATATGTTTTTAATCCAAAATAACAAAGGGCCGATTACAATTAATAAAAATATGTTTATTGATGTTTTTAAACAGGATTTTAATCCAAATATGATTCAAATATTAAAATCTCAAGGCCTATACTTAGGTGATCCAGTCAATGTCATGTATAAAAAAATTAATAACCCTTAGTTCATTATGTTTCATATTTTTGGCAAGTTGTTCACTCGCCTCTCAAACCGACATAAATAGTGAAGCACTAAAAAATGCCAATCGAGGAATAGTAGGTACATTGTTGTCCGATGCCAAAGTGTACCAAATTGCCTCCTCATCTGAATTATCTCCATTAACGCAACAGTTACTATTTTCGACACTGGAAAAAATCGCTGTGATTCGAGGCTATGAGCAAACGATTGGTAAGTCTTATCGTTTTGATGAAGACTTAAACATTGCTCAAATCAATCAAATCTGTTGGATGGGTGTTTTTCTGCAAAAATATAAGCAATATTTACCCACTAAAATTGACAAAAATGAGAGCTACATCTGGGTTGATGCTTATGTTAAGCATTGGCAACACGACTTGAATGAATCTTATCGTGATACATTGATTGAAAATGACTGCAGAAAATCAGATTAATTAAATGTATGACTCATAATCTGATTGAGCGGGATACTGATTATATTTGGTTTATTTCCCATTTCTCACATGTAAAGGAGATAACACCTTAAAGAAAAAACTGATCATCATAGCCACACACCCCAAAATTTTATACAATAGTGCATCTTTATCCATGGTGCTGTTCTATGACCGCTTGGACTGCTCACGTCACTGTCGCAACCGTCATCGAAAAAGACGGAAAATTCCTGTTTGTCGAAGAACATACAGAAGCTGTGACACACCCAGTATTTAATCAGCCAGCAGGTCATGTGGAATGCGGTGAAACCATTATCGAAGCCGCAATTCGTGAAACCATGGAAGAGACCGGACATACGGTTGAAGTGACCCATCTTTTAGGGATGTATACCTATACCCCGCCCATGTTTCCGGATCGTACTTATTTTCGTTTCTGCTTTTTAGCCAAATCCACTGACTACGACCCAAATGCCGCTTTAGATACGGATATTGTCGGCGCAGTCTGGATGACATTGGACGAACTGAAAGAATCGGCGCGTGCCCGTAGTCCCCTGGTGATTAAAGCCGTGCAAGATGCCCTGTCAGGTCAAAAATACCCTTTATCGCTCATTTACGAGCACCAAAACTCTCCCTTAATTTCAAATTTGGATGCCTAATCCTATGCAACAACGTGTCATCGTCGGTATGTCGGGTGGTGTAGATTCATCTGTTTCTGCTGCGCTTTTAATTCAACAGGGTTATCAGGTTGAAGGTCTTTTCATGAAGAACTGGGAAGAAGATGACGGCACAGAATATTGCACGGCGATGGATGACCTTGCCGATGCTCAGGCCGTCTGCGACAAAATCGGGATTAAACTGCATACCGCAAACTTTGCCATGGAATATTGGGATCGTGTATTCGAGCATTTTTTAGCAGAATATGCGGCTGGCCGTACCCCAAACCCAGACATTTTATGTAATAAAGAAATTAAATTCCGTGCCTTTCTAGATCATGCGGTGAACTTGGGTGCAGACTTTATTGCCACAGGTCATTACTGTCGTCGCGGTGCAACCATGACCAATTCGCGCGGTGAAGAATACGCACCACTCTTACGTGGTGTTGATCAGAATAAGGATCAAACCTATTTCCTGCATGCCGTACATGGTCGTGAAATTAACAAGACATTATTCCCTGTCGGTGAAATTGAAAAGCCGCAAGTCCGTAAAATCGCTGAAGAATTAGATCTTGCTACGGCAAAGAAAAAAGACTCGACCGGGATCTGCTTTATTGGCGAACGCCGATTTAATGACTTCTTGAAGCAATATTTACCGGCACAACCCGGAAAAATCGTGCTGGAAGACGGTAAAGAGGTTGGTGATCATCACGGCTTAATGTACTATACGCTCGGTCAACGCGGCGGCATCGGTATTGGCGGAATGAAAGGCGTCGCGGAAGGTGCCTGGTTCGTATTACATAAAGATATCGAAGGCAATCGTCTGGTGGTGGGTCAAGGCCATGAGCACCCACTGATGCAAAGCACCATGCTTTGGAGTGAAGCAATTGACTGGGTGGCCGGCGAGCAGGATATTCCTGAAACAGGTTTCCGTTGCACGGCCAAAACCCGTTACCGTCAGACTGATCAAGCCTGTACGGTGTACCAAGATTCAGAATCACCCAATGGTGTACGTGTGGAGTTTGATGAACCACAACGTGCAGTGACCCCAGGTCAAAGTGTGGTGTTTTATTCAGGTGAAGTTTGTTTAGGCGGTGGTGTGATTCATCATACCAATGCACCTAAACCTGATTTTATAAAAGGATGAATTCGGCATGACGGAGTTACCATTTCAACCAGCCACAACGTTGAATACTCGTCAAAATCGCGCTTTGGCGTTAGCGGGTGTGTTTCAGGCCACCCAGCTGACCCATATGACCGCATTGAGTGGTCAGCAAAGTATTGGTGAAAACGGTAACTTTTATTTTGAACAGTTGATTAAAGCCAGTCTCAATATTCGTCCCGGCAATAACGAAAATGCCCAGACCCTAGACTTTTTTAATCAACTGGCCGATATTTCCTTAGGCTTAAAAACATTAGAAAGCAGCATTATTCAACCCTTCAATACTTCACCAAAATCCAGAATTCCAAAACTTTCCAGCACCAAACTTCCAATGAGCTATGCCATGGCACTTCTTCAATTAGAAAAGAAGGTCTATAGCAATCCCCAATTTGTTGAAATTATTGAACAGTCCCAACAGAAAATTCTCAGACAGCTTTCCTTTTTCGATAACAATTACCTGCACCCCAGTATCATTGCCAATCTGGCTCAAACCTATGTCGATACTGCGGGATCAATCAATCCGCGCATCATGGTTCGTGGCAATGCCGAAGCCTTTAAAGATGCCGGACATACCAACCGCATCCGTGCTTCCCTCTTTACCGGTTTGCAAATGGCGCACCTGTGGCGTCAGCTTGGTGGCAGCTCCTGGGGCATGGTATTTGGCAAACGCAAGTTGCTAAAAGATATTCAGAATCTGGCGCGTTTACAGTTTCAGGTGGTTTAACTGATACTGCACGTGTTTCGTTTTACGTTTAATTCCAAAATCTAAGGAATCGATATGAACGCTTTAACTGCACTTTCTCCACTAGATGGACGTTACGCGAGCAAATGTGATGCTCTACGTCCCTTTCTTTCTGAGTTTGGTTTAATCCATGCTCGTGTGACTGTTGAAGTGCGTTGGTTACAGGCGCTTGCGAACCACCCGGAAATTACTGAAGTTCCGGCGTTTTCAGGCGAAACTAATGCAGCGCTTGATGCGATTGTAAGCAATTTCTCTGAAGATGATGCCAATCGCATCAAAGAGATCGAACGCACCACCAACCACGACGTTAAAGCGGTTGAATATTTCCTGAAAGAAAAAATTGCCAATATCGATGAATTGAAAAATGCCGGTGAATTCATTCACTTTGCATGTACTTCTGAAGATATTAACAACCTGTCACATGCTTTAATGCTGAAAAGCGGTCGTGATGTACTGGTTGCATCTATGCAGCAAATCATTGATTCAGTTGTTGCACTTTCTGAAAAGCATGCTGACCAGCCAATGTTGTCTCGTACGCATGGTCAAACTGCAAGCCCAACGACGTTGGGTAAAGAAATGGCGAACGTGGCTTACCGCCTTGCACGTCAAATCAAACAGTTCAAAAATGTTGAACTTCTAGGCAAAATCAATGGTGCAGTAGGTAACTACAATGCGCACTATTCTGCTTACCCAGACATCAACTGGCCGGCACATTCACAAGCATTTGTAGAATCTTTGGGTCTAGATTTCAACCCGTACACCACGCAAATCGAGCCACATGACTACATGGCTGAACTGTTTGATGCCCTGCGTCGTTTCAACACTATTCTGATCGATTTTAACCGTGATGTTTGGGGTTATATCTCGCTTGGTTTCTTCAAGCAAAAGCTAAAAGATGGCGAAGTCGGTTCTTCAACCATGCCGCATAAAGTAAACCCGATTGACTTCGAAAACTCTGAAGGTAACTTGGGTCTTGCCAATGCTGTACTTGCACACTTGGGTGAAAAACTGCCAATTTCTCGCTGGCAGCGTGACCTGACTGACTCTACTGTACTACGTAACATGGGTGTTGGTTTTGCACAAAGCTTAATTGCTTTCGAAGCATGTGCTAAAGGGATCGGCAAACTTGAACTCAATGCTGCACGTATCAATGAAGATTTAGACAATGCGCAAGAAGTGTTGGCTGAACCGATTCAAACTGTAATGCGTCGTTACAACGTTGAAAAACCATACGAAAAATTAAAAGCCCTGACTCGTGGTCAGGCCATGACTCGCGACATGATGGTTGATTTCGTAAACGGTAACGAGTTAGAAGCGGTTCCTGCTGCTGATCGTGCGCGTCTAGCTGAAATGACACCTGCTTCTTATACAGGTAATGCTGCTGAACAGGCCAAACAAGTGGCTGAGCTGATTGCTAAAATCTAATTTAAAATAAGACCAAAAGGCGAAGCTCAGGCTTCGCCTTTTTATTTATAATGTATTTTATTCTAAAAACGATATTTCATCATAACGACATGATTGAGCAGCGACTTTCCGCCAAGCATTATGCGAGCCTGGGCATTTTAATTCTTGCTATTATATTGGCCAGTATTCATCCTTTAGAACTGGAAGCTTATCTCTTGCATCAGGCCGGTACAGCTTTCATGCTTATCATGCTGCTGGTCTGTCTATATAAAATTGGGCTGCATTTTTTAAGTTTTAATTTATATATCCTTTTCCTGATTGTTCATGTGATTGCTGCACACTATCTGTATTCCTATGTGCCTTATAACCAGTGGATTGAGCAGATTTTTGGCTTTCATCTGAATGAAGCAATGCATTGGTCACGCAATATGTTTGACCGTTTTGTTCATCTGGCCTACGGATTACTCCTTTACCCCATTTTCTATCGCCTGTTTCAGGTCTGGTTGCCGCAGCAAAAACCTGTGGTCATTTTCCTGCTGGTGATTCAGTTTGTGGTGGCCAGTAGCATGATCTATGAATGGCTGGAATGGTTGATCGCGATTGGCTTATCTCCCGAAGAAGCGGAGAACTATAATGGACAGCAAGGTGATAGCTGGGATGCGCATAAAGACATCTTGCTTGCCACATTAGGCGCGATATTTACGGGTAGTCTCATGCTCTTACAAAGAAGCCCACCGAAGTGAGCTTTTAAAATCAAAATCTCATTGAATTAAGGTTTGTACTCAACTATTACATTCATATTCTGCAATTATGGGAGTGGGCAATATTGCATCCAGTCATCTTTCATTTTTTGCAGTTCATTACCCGTCAACATTTCGCTGTAATAAATAAAATAGCTTGCATCAGGATATTGAATTTCATGTCTATACATCATCCCACGTAGAGAAATAGAAAATTCTTCTGGGAAATCATTCAAGTTCAATTCTTCAAACTCGTAATTAAAATAACAGTTTTGTGTTGCAAGATATGCTTCAGCTATAGCCATGTTTCTGCTCTAACAATAAAATATGCTTTATTTTATCCGATTAGCTGTAGGGATGTTTTGCATTTCAGTTGGTTCAATCCATTGAACAAACTTAGATTCTGACAAATGTGGATATTTGAACTTATCTAAATATTCAAAGCAGACCTTTTGAGCTTTCGGCATTTTCTCTAGATGCTGATCGAAGAGTAAATGGCGACTATATTGAGCACCATCAAAGCGAATAATCACACCTTCAAACTCCTTACCACCTCGAGTTTTATGCACCTGATAAGACTGCACCACACCACATGCCTTCGATGGAATAACAGGCGGATCATCTGGCTTTAACACAGCATATAGAATAAAGAGACATGTGCCCGGGATAAAACCCAGCCAAAATAAAAGTTTTTTTTGATCTTCATTTTGTAACTTGGCTTCAGCGTACAATGCACATGCTATCGGACAGATCGCGATAGTCAGAAAACCTAAAACAAGAATAAGGGTGAGCATGCCAGTAAAAGCCGCATTGAATTAGATCTTTTATAGCATACTAACAATAACCTAAGGCATAAAAAAGCTCACCGCAGTGAGCTTTAATATATATTCAATTTTAACTGAATTAGAGTTTAGGATCGCGCATCTGTACCAGATTTGCATTGGCTTTGCTTAAGCTTTCCATGACCTTATTCATTACAGTCGGAATCAATGAATCCGCAATTTGCGCTGCCTGTAAACCCAGCTTTTCACCCAAGGTTGGTTTCTTGCGGGTCTGGATCGAATAAACATCATGTTGCGTTAGCAAGTGCAGTAAATATTCATCTGAAGTTTGCAGTTTATCTACCAAGTTTAAATCCAGTGCATCACGACCATACCAATGCTCACCGGTTGCCACTTTTTCCACATTCAGCTGCGGACGGTATTTTTCTACGAAATGTTTGAATAAAGCATGCGTTTGCTGTAACTCTTCTTCAAACTTGGCCTTCCCTTCTTCGGTGTTTTCACCAAACATGGTCACGGTACGTTTGTACTGGCCTGCGGTATAGAGTTCAAAGTCGATTTTATTGTCTTTCAGCAGACGGTTAAAGTTAGGCACTTGAGCCACCACCCCAATCGAACCGACAATCGCAAATGGTGCAGACACAACTTCATTTGCGATACACGCCATCATATAACCGCCACTGGCCGCTACTTTATCGACACAGATGGTCAAGTGAAAACCGGCATCACGTAAACGTACCAGTTGAGCAGCGGCCAGACCGTAGCCATGCACCATACCACCCGGGCTTTCTAAACGCACGACAACACGGTCACGACCCGCTTTAGCCGTGGATAAAATCAGGGTAATTTCTTCACGTAAACTTTCGACCGCAGAAGCGGCCATATCGCCTTTAAAGTCCAAGACATAGATTTTTTGATTGGTTTTCTTGCGTGCACGTGCTTCTTTTGACAGCTGTTGTGACAACTGCAAAAGCTCCAGTTTAGAGCCAGTCGTTTGCGCTATTTTTTTTCGTTGTTCATTGATACGCGCATTTAAATGACTGACACGGATTTCAGCGGGCAGTTTCGGACTATGAAATAACATAAAAAATCTATTCTCTATTTAATTCGGCTTATATCCTTAGATTAGGTCAATTCTGATTTTTTCAACAGCATTTATTGATCTTGTTGCCAAGCATGTCCACGACGGATCAATAATTTATATTGATTCATAATTTCATGGATCGCGAACAAACGAAAATACAAAATAAATAAAAGTGTATAGATTACAGCTATAATCGAAGCATTCATTGGCCACCAGGTTAATATAATAAAACCTCGATGACTTGTCCCCGAAGGGGTCATCAATGAATATACCGCAATAAAAAAAATGATCGTAATAAGCACAAAGAAGTATTCACCAAAACGCGTATGCATTAATGGTTTCTTGCCCTTTTCTTGTACTTTTAGATAACGATGAAATTTAAATTGAGCATGTGCTGTAATATAAACACGCCATTTTTGTTTAACTTCAATATTATATTTTTGATGCTTTAACATATAAAAAATCACAAAGCCCAAGAAAGTATTCACGATCATAAACACGTCATAGAGCCAACGATGATAGTTGGTCATTCCCTGACTTTGTGAAGTAATGAACAAGCCTTCATAAGGGATAATCAAGGCTAATATGATACTGAACAGCACCATCACTAAATCAAAATATTGATGCATATAAGCCGTTCCAAAAAGCACATAGAACATATCTTTCATCGCAATTTGCGTCAGTTTAGCTTTTTCTTTAAATTCAGGGGTCTGTTGCATTGTCATTATAAATTTTAAAAAACTTATAGAACATAACAAAAAAAAACAGAATCCTAAGATTCTGTTTTAAAAGATTTATTTTTAAAATCGTATTAACCAAAACGCCCTGTAATATAAGCTTCAGTCAATTGATGATCTGGTTGGGTAAAGACTTTTTCGGTTGCATTCACCTCAATTAAATCACCCAGATGGAAATACGCAGTACGGTCAGATACACGCGCTGCCTGTTGCATGGAGTGGGTTACAATCGCAATGGTATATTGAGTTGAAAGCTCAGAAATCAGCTCTTCTACTTTTGCTGTTGCAATTGGATCCAGCGCAGAACATGGTTCATCCATCAGAATCACTTCAGGCGAAACTGCGATGGTACGCGCGATACATAAACGTTGCTGCTGACCACCTGACAAACCTGTTCCCGGCTGATTCAAACGGTCTTTTACTTCTTCCCACAAACCGGCTTTACGCAAACTGCCTTCGACAATTTCTTCAAGATCGTATTTATCACGTGCAAGACCATGTAATTTCGGGCCGTAAGAAACGTTGTCAAAAATAGACTTTGGAAATGGGTTGGGCTTCTGAAATACCATACCGACTTGAGCACGTAGCAAGACCACATCCAGGTTTGGATCATAAATGTCCTGATTGTCCAGCATGACTTTACCGGTCACACGACAACTGTCAATGGTGTCATTCATGCGGTTTAGGGTACGCAGAAAGGTTGACTTACCACAGCCTGATGGCCCAATAAAAGCAATCACTTCATTTTCATAAATGTTCAGGTCAATGCCTTTAATCGCTTCCGCTTCACCATAGTACACATGCACATCAGATGTACTCAGTTTCACATTTGTCGACTTTTCATCTTTTTTGCTGCTACTTTGCGTATCGAATTGGGAGACAAACGATGTTGCTGGCTTTTGTGTAGCCTCATCATTAGTGAATTGTGTCTGTTGTGGATTCACGGATTGATCCTTTTTTAAGGAGTTTTGAATAACAGTTGTGTTCATGATTCTGCCCCTATTACCAACGGACTTCAAACTTTTTACGTAACCAGATGGCCAGACTGTTCAAGCTGATCATCATGGCCAGAAGTACAATAATTGCTGCTGCGGTACGCCCTTCAAAGAAGTTACGTAACTCATTGCCCTGCCATAAGAAAATCTGCACAGGTAACGCTGTAGACTGATCAAATGGTGTGGCTGGAACGCTGGCAACAAAAGCACTCATCCCGATTAATAACAATGGTGCGGTTTCACCTAATGCCTGCGCGACCCCGATAATGGCACCAGTTAAAATACCCGGCAAAGCCAATGGCAAGACATGATGGAAAACCGTTTGCAGTCGTGAAGCACCCAAGCCCAACGCTGCCTGACGAATCGAAGGTGGAACCGCTTTAAGCGATGCACGTGTGGTGATGATGACAGTTGGCAAAGTCATCAGACTCAGCACCAGACCACCGACCAGAGGGGCCGATAGCGGTAAATGCATCCAGCCAATAAAGATCGCGGCACCCAGCAAACCAAACACAATCGATGGCACTGCTGCCAGGTTGTTGATGTTGACTTCGACAATATCGGTAATCCAGTTTTTCGGCGCAAACTCTTCCAGATAGATCGCAGATGCCACCCCAATTGGAATCGAGATAAAGATCACGATCATCATCATGAACAGTGAGCCCATGAAAGCGCCTGCCAGACCTGACGTTGCCGGTGAACTACGCGAGTCAGGGCTGGTAAAAATATTAGTATTGAAACTGTTTTCGATTACACCTGAGGCTTTCATCTCGTCCGCCACCTGGCGTACTTCAGGACTGAGTTGTTGCTGTTCTGCTGGTAACGAACGATCAATATTACCCGCCAGCCAGACATCGACATTGGCATCTGCCAGAATTTTAACCTCTGTGCTTTGACCGACCAGACTTGGATCATTCATGACCATGTCACGTAAGCGATAAGCCTCAGAACTGGTATATAAATAACCCAGTTCATCACGCTGACTTTCCAGCTTGCTGTCTCTGGCGATCATGCCGTTGATGATCAGTGCATCCCAGTCCACCATGCCGACATCCATTTGCCAGGCAATCATACGCTCTTCAAACTGCGCCGGAGACTCTCCCGCAGCTGGCTTGGGTTTTGGACCAATCTCTACAATGGCCGGATCGAAATGAATCGGCAAACTCATGCTGCTTTGCCAGAAGGCAGGCAAACCTTTGGATAAAATACTGCCGAAGAGCAATACCACAAAGAACAGACCGGCCAATACCGCAGAGAAACCAAATAGACGGAATGTTTTTTCTTTACGATGACGTCGCCCCAAAGAGCTTTGAATGGTCTTCTTACGCTTTTCACGCAGCTCGGCAGCGACGGATGGATCAACACGCTGATCCACAGGCGTTGTATTTGAAGTACTCATTAGTCGTATTGCTCACGATATTTACGCACGATGATCAGTGCAACAATGTTCAAACCTAGGGTAATGACGAATAGCGTCAGTCCTAGCGCAAAGGCCACCAGTGCTTGCGGACTAGCAAAGTCAGTATCACCAGTTAGCTGATTCACGATGGTAATGGTGACCGTAGATACGGCTTCAAGTGGATTGGCATGCAGCTGCGGACTGTTCCCCGCTGCAAGTACCACGATCATGGTTTCACCAATCGCACGGGATGCTGCCAACAGGAAAGCACCAATAATACCCGGCAAAGCTGCAGGTAAAACCACCTGACGGATCGTTTCAGATTTGGTTGCACCTAGCCCCAGAGAACCATCACGTAAGGCACGTGGCACCTGGGTAATAATGTCATCGGATAGAGAAGATACGAATGGAATAATCATGATGCCCATCACCAGACCCGCGGTCAGCGCACTGGTGGCATTAATTTCGAGTCCGACCATGGCACCCATGGCTTTAAGAAATGGACCGATGATCATCAAGGCAAAGACACCATAAACAATCGTAGGAATACCCGCCAACACTTCAATGGTCGGTTTTGCCCAAGAACGGAAGCGCGGTGATGCATATTCTGCCAGATAGATCGCAATCATCAGGCCGACCGGTACCGCGACCAAAAGTGCGATCGCACTGACCATGAGCGTACCCCACAGCAGTGGCAATAAACCGTAACTGCCCTCGGCACTGCCAGAAGTACTAAAACCCGGGTTCCATTCGGTACCAAAGAAGAAATCCAGTGGACTGACGAAGCTGAAGAAGCGCATCGCTTCACCAAACATCGACATGACAATCCCGAGCGTGGTCAGAATTGCCACACCCGAACACAATGCCAAGCCGATATTAATCATTTTCTCGACTTGGTTACGTGCGCGGAATTCCTGGCTAATACGTTTTTTGGCCCAGACCAGACCTGCCAGTGCAGCCGAAATCACCACTGCCAATTTGGCAAAAGTCCCAATGGTCGAAAATTTAGCTAACTGTTCTGCTGCGGCCAGTTCATAGGCTGCAGGTGTATCACTGACACCGAAACCTGAGGCAAGTGCCTGAACGCGATCAACAACAACGCCCAGACTTGCCGGATCCAGATTGGCCGAAATATCCTGCGGCAAATGGTTGAGTACCACTTGCTCCAGAAAACTTGGCTCAACCATATTCCAAACAATCAAAATTAAAAACGCAGGGATACCACACCACAGTGCAACCAGTGCACCATAATATCCGGGACGCGAGTGTAAGTTTGCAGAATTGCTTCCCTTACCTGCTAAGTTACGGCTTTTACTTAATCCGATTTGATAGGCTATGGCCATAATCGCCAATAACACACCTATAAGTAGCAGATTCATGTATTCTCCACTGTTTTTTCAATTTTCATGGTTTGAAAAAACTTGTTTATCGCAAAAAGCCGATGGTAGGTTGACCCTACCACCAGCATTTTCAAAATCATTTATTACTTCACTACAACCGCTTTACCAGCCTTGAAATTTGCCAGGACTGCTGCACGTTCTTTATCAGACATTGAAATCAGACCTGCTTTTTCCAGCTTAGAGCCTTTGCCAGATACTTTCTTGTTCAGGAAGTATTCTGTGAATTGCGGTAAGCCTTTGATTGATTTCAAGTGCTCGCCTTTCACGTAGAAGAACAATGGGCGTGATACCGGATAAGCACCATTCAAAATCGTTTTTTCAGAAGGTGCTACATTGTTCACAGTTGCAACACGTAAGCGGTCACGGTTCTGGTCATAGAAGCCCAGACCAAACACCCCGACTGCACTTGGAGAAGTTTTCAAACGTGCCAGTGTTTCGGTATAGTCGCCTGCAATTTCAACTACACGGCCATCTTTACGGAATGTGGTACAGGCTTTTTTCTTGGCATCTTTGTCTAGAGACTTAATTGCAGCATACGATTCACAACCTGCATCCACCATTTTCTCCTGGAACACTTCGCGCGTGCCATGATTCGAAGCAGGAATCACCAGCGTGATCGGCTCATTCGGAAGTGCTTTGTCAATTTGGTTCCAGCGTGTATACGGATTGGCGACCATTTTGCCATTTGATGGAAGTTGTGCAGCAAGTGCAGCAAAGACATGCTGTGGACGCAACTTATAAGCCGCTTTATTGGCATTTGAAGCAAATACGATACCGTCATAACCGATTTTGATTTCTAATACTTGGTTAACGCCGTTCTTTTTACATTCAGCCAGCTCGGTAGATTTGATTTGACGCGAAGAATTCGCGATATCAATGGTGTTATCACCCACGCCATTACAGAACTGCTTCAAACCGCCTGACGAACCGCCAGAACCGACAACTGGTGTTTTAAACTGTGGAAAAGTATTACCGAATTCTTCCGCCACGATACTGGCATATGGAAGTACAGTTGAAGAACCTGCAATTTGAATCGTGTCACGAGCTGCATGTGCAGTCGTTACAGCAGCTGCCCCTGTTAATGCTAATGCTAAAGCTATATTTGTAAAGCGCATTCTAGTATCTCTCTCATTTATACAATTTGGAGTACGCCACTTTTTATTCAGTTTTGTACTTCTTTCGATACCTGCATTTTGATTTTAGAATATGACAGATAAGTTACAGCTTTATTACGATTTAGTGATTTTTAATCTAGCAGTTTTTTCTTGATTAAATTTTTATGGATTTCAATGATTAAGTTCTTTTTGTCATTCACTTCAATAAAAAATTTTAGACCAATGACATGTAACAATTTTTATAAACCTGAACTCAGGATAAATCCTGCTCCCTAGCGTTACATAATTAGATGACGATTTTATAACAGCTTAAAATAAGTACATATACTCGGTATTTTTCTGATGAATCTACCTATAGAATTGATCATTCTATGACTCAAAAATAAAAAAGGAGATCATTTCGATCTCCTTTTTTCACACCACCATCACTTATGCAATGGGTGGCGTATAAGTACCATCAGCAATTGAATCTTTGATACGATCCGCTTCTGCAAGCACCAGTGCCAGCAAGTTCTTCACGTTATCCAGCGTTGCAACCGGGCTTAAAGTCGTCATTTTCAAGGATTGAACCTGAGCGACTTTCGTCACACCAATATTCGCTTCACCACGTGCAAACAGCTCATCTGCCACGTTCTGGTTCAGTGTATCTAAAAGTTCAACCGGATAGCCCGCTGGAACCACACGGAACAGCACAGAAGCGAATTGTGGCTCAAGCAGAAGCTCCAGACCGTCAGTCACTTTAATATAATCTGCCACATCACGCGTCAAACCAACACCGTGATCGATCATCGAACCATAAAGCTCTTCGCCTAATGCTTCAACCGTCATCCACAATTTCAAGGCATCAAAACGACGCGTGGTTTGTAGTGACTTCGACACCAGGTTAGGAACACCATGTTCTTCATCATAGGCAGAGTTCAAGTACTCCGCTTCATAATGCATGAAACGGTAGTTTGCTTCGTCTTTCAGCAAGAACGCGCCACACGAAATGGTCTGAAAATAATGCTTATGGAAATCGAGCGTAATCGAATCAGATAGCTCGATACCATCTAACATATCGCGATGATCATTAGACAGAATTAAAGCACCACCCCAAGCTGCATCGATGTGCATCCACGCGCCATATTGGTTGGTGATTTCACGGACTTTCTTCAGTGGATCGATTGCACCTGCATCGGTAGTACCCGCAGTTGCCACCACACATGCCACGATTTTGCCTTCGTTTTGAAGGTGCGCCATGGTTTTTTCCAGTGCGTCCATGTCCATGCGCGCATTTTCATCGACAGGAACAGTCACCACTGACTGGAAACCCATGCCCATCATCGCCATGTTCTTTTGCACAGAGAAATGTGCATTTTCAGAACAGATGACTTTGACATTACGCATCGCATCCGCAGGAATACCATCACGTTGAACCGACCACGGCTTACCGTTTTCGTCTTTCCAGTTTTTCGCGATGCAAGCATCACGTGCCAGCAGTACGCCCATCAAGTTAGACTGTGTACCACCAGAGGTGAATACGCCTGCCTGACCTGCGCCATAGCCTACTTTTTGACGTAACCAATCGATTAACTGAACTTCCATCAATGAACCGGCCGGGCTTTGATCCCATGAGTCCATTGACTGGTTGGTTGCGTTAATCAGTACTTCCGCAATCTGGCTGGTCACCATGGTTGGACAATGCAAATGCGCAAGCGAATGCGGATGATGAACTTTTAAACTTTTATTCAGAAAAAGTTCAACCATACGCTCTAAAGATTTCTCTACACCCAACCCCTGTTTAGAAGGATTAAACGCAATCGCGCTGCGCAGCTCGTTAATGCTGCCACCCGTGTACATTTTGTCATTTTGCAACCATGCTGCAACCGCTTTGGTCGCTTGATCCATGGCTGACTGGTAGTCAGCGATGGATGCAGCATCATTACAAAGTAAAGCTTTACGATGTTCTGCAAAATCTACCATGAATTATGCGCCTCGAACTGCAACAAGAGCTTCAGCAACTGCTTTCTTAAAGCGAGCAATCACTTCAACACATTCGTCATGCGTGATGATCAATGGGCAAAGTAAACGAATTACCGTACCGTTACGACCACCTTTCTCAAGCAATAATTTATTGTTGAAACATGCCGTCTGGATCGCTGCTGCCAACTGACCATCAGCAGGTAAAGAACCCATGTGATCTGCCTTTTGGCGCTCGTCCACAATTTCAACACCAATCATCAAACCGCGACCGCGCACGTTACCAATACATGGGAATTCGGCAGCTAATTTTTTAATCTCAGCTTGCAGGAAATCACCGCGTTCTTGGGCATTTTGCGCCAGGTTTTGTTCTTTAATGGTATTGATCGTTGCAAGACCTGTACCCATTGCCAACTGGTTACCACGGAACGTACCGGTATGACCTGCTGGCTGCCAAGCATCAAACTTACGTTTAATACCGAGTACTGCGAGCGGCAAGCTACCACCAACAGCTTTAGACATCACCACCACATCAGGTTCGATGCCCGCATGTTCAAAGGCAAACATTTTACCTGAACGTGCAAAGCCCGCTTGAACTTCATCAAGAATCAACACGATGTTGTGCTTTTCAGTCACTTCACGGATTTTCTTCAACCATTTCACAGGTGCAGTTACCACACCGCCTTCCCCTTGAATTGCTTCAAGAATCACAGCTGCCGGTTTAGTCACGCCGCTTTCTACATCTTCAATGAAGTTTTCAAAGAAATACGTTAAAGCGTCAACACCCGCTTCACCACCAAGACCCAATGGGCAACGGTATTCATGCGGATACGGCATGAATTGAACGCCTGGCATCAAACCGTTAACTGCGTTTTTTGCAGACAGGTTACCGGTCATGGCCAATGCACCATGCGTCATACCGTGATAGCCACCAGAGAAGCTGATCACCGAGCTACGACCGGTAAAGGTTTTCGCAAGTTTGATGGCTGCTTCTGTTGCATCTGCACCGGATGGGCCACAGAACTGCAAGCAGTATTCTTCTTGACCACCTGGAAGATAAGAAAGAAGTGCTTCAGTAAAAGCATCTTTTAAAGGCGTAGTTAAATCCAGTGTATGCAATGGCAAGCCGCTTGCAATTGTATCCTGGATACTTTGAATGACTGCAGGATGATTATGGCCCAATGCCAACGTCCCTGCCCCAGCTAAACAATCAAGGTACTCAGTACCTTCAACATCGGTAACCCAGCAACCTTGTGCTTTTGCTATCGCTAACGGTAATTTACGTGGATAACTACGCACATTCGATTCCATCTGACTTTGGCGAGTCAAGTAGTATTCGTTTGTGGAATTGGTGGCAGGGTTTACAGAAGTAACGCTCATATCGAATTACCATCTCTGATATGGGTGAAAGAAATAAGTCTGGTGACGTTTGGTCCTTTGACTCGGCGCTTTATAAAGAGGTTCTAGCTAGCAGTTTGTATTTAAATAACTAGGAGGCGGATGATACCGAATTTTTCAGGAAAATAAACAACTTTCAGTCGCATTTTGTCCTAATCTTTATCGAAAAAAAACATCACACCAACCTATAACCTGTATGATCATCTTACAGTGTGACAGCAGAAAGAAAAGCGGGTTCTTTTATGCTTTTTTGTAGCACAGCTAACATTCAGGCAAAAAAGCTTAAAATCCACCATTAAGCACTTAATTATTAACGATAAACATAAATCAAGTAAGAGTGTAAAATGAAAGAAAATTTAACACTCTTACCACAAATATTTCGTAAAAAGATCACAATTGAGATTTAATATTTTAACAACGGCTTAGATGGCCAATTTTAAGAAAAACAGGACAATTTCATGCGTCTCTTAGCACTTACCAGTTTTATCCTTGCATCTACCTTGGCCACAGGCGCATTTGCAGCTCCGGCTGAATCGCTGAATTACAATGTTGTGAATCTTTCAGCAGAGGCCAGTCGTGAAATCTCAAATGATGAAATGCATGCCGTGCTTTATATTGAAAAATCCAACAAACAGCCAGCTGAATTGGCTACACAAATTAACCAGCTAATGAATCAGGCCATTACCACAGCGCGCAAATATCCAACTGTGAAAATCGAGACGGGCGCACAAAGCACTTACCCTATTTATGACAATGATAACCGCAAATTGAAAGAATGGCGTGGACGTGCCCAGATTCGTCTGGAATCGAAAGATTTTAAAGCAGCGTCTCAACTGATTGCTGAATTACAACAGCACTTCCAGACCCAGTCGATTAACTTCAAAGTTTCAGACGAAAAGCGCAAAAAAGTCGAAAATGAGCTGATGATTGAAGCCTCTAAAAACTTCCAGCAACGCGCACAGGCACTGACTCAAGCCTGGAACAAACCGAGTTATCAACTGGTAAACTTAAATCTGAATACCAATAACTATTCACCACAACCTGTACCGCGTATGGCCATGATGAAAGCTGCATCGGCGGATATGGCTGTTCCAGAGCAGGAAGTTGCTGCGGGTGAATCGCAAATGACGGTGAGTGCCAATGGTGCGATTCAGTTTAAATAAGATTTCATCATATTATTCGGATTTTTAAGAACCACCCTTTTGGGTGGTTTTCTATCATTTGAATATTCCTTAATAATCAAGGCTACAAATTCATACAAACTCAGGTAGGAATTGAGGTTTGACCGGTTTAGAGTAACGGACATTTGTACCAATCCTCTCTGCTCATGTCTCTTGACCAACTGAATCTTTACCTGTTTCATATCCTAAATGTACCTGAACACGCCTCGATCTGGATGATCCAATATGCCTCCCTGATTGCGCATGATCTGGTTTATCTCTTTCTGCTGATTTTTGCTATTGCCTGGTTCCGTGGCAGTTATGAAGTAAAAACTGGCATTATCAAGGCATTTATTTTTACAGCAATTACCTTGTCGATCAGCGAGGTATTGTCCGCGATCCTGAATACCCCACGTCCGTTTGTAATAGATATTGGTCGCACCCTGATCGAACATGCACCTACAGGTTCTTTTCCCAGCAATCATATGAGTATTTTTAGTGGGATTGCCCTATCTTGTTATTTTTCATCACAACGTGATTTGGGAAGAATTCTAATCTGGACAGCTTGGCTAGTAGCTTGGTCACGTGTTTATGTCGGTGTGCATTTTCCGATGGATATGCTGGGTGCATTCCTGATTGCAATAACAGTAAATTTAGCTGGATTACCATTGTGGTGGAAATATCAGGATAAACTCATGCAGTTTATTTTAACTATTCATCAGTCACTGTTTGCGCCATTAATCCGGATGGGCTGGATTAAATAAATCGCATTAAGATGTCATAAAAAATCCCGCTCGAAAGCGGGATTTTTTATGATTGAAATTTAAATCTGAATGACTTAGTAAATCGCCATATGATTGCGGTGAATCATCTCGAGTGAACGTGCTTCACCTAGAACCTGATGCACTTTATCAGAAGCCAGACCACGTACAATATCTGCCGAACGCGAACTAAAGTTAACACGACCGACTGCAATTCGGTGACCTTGTGTATCCACACATTCCACCACATCACCGCGCTCAAAATGTCCTTCAACCGCTTTGACGCCGACAGGCAACAAGCTACGATGATTGTCTTTAATGGCCTTTACCGCACCATCATCAATTACCAAACGACCTGCCGTTTGCAGGTGTGCTGCCAACCATTGCTGATGCGCGGTCATCCGATCTTTGTCAGTCACAAACAAGGTTCCTAACAATTCACCAGACATCAGACGAGATAGCACAGCATCACTATCACCGCTTGCAATTAAGGTCGGACAACCGGACTTTGCCGCCAGTCGTGCAGCACGAACTTTGGTCAGCATGCCGCCGCGACCAAATTTACCACCACCACCGGCCATCTCAAACAGGCTCTCATCCATCGCACGTACCGTATGGAACAGTTTGGCATCTGGATTCGAGCGTGGATCTGAGTCAAACATACCTTCCTGATCGGTTAAGATAATCAGAAGATCGGCATGCACCTGACCTGCCACCATGGCAGCCAGCGTGTCGTTATCACCAAAGCGGATTTCATCGGTAGAAACGGTATCATTTTCATTAATCACCGGAATCACGCGCCAGTCAATCAGGTTCTGCAAAGCATCACATGAATTGAGATAGCGGCGGCGATCTGCCAGATCATCATGGGTCAATAATACCTGCGCCGTTCGAATCTGGTGTTTCTCCAGTACGCTTGACCAGGTATGAATCAGGCCCATCTGACCAATGGCAGCACAAGCCTGAAGACTGGGTAGATCGGTGGGTCGATTCTCAAGTTTCATTCGCACCATACCTTCAGCCACAGCACCGGAAGACACCAGAATAATCTCGTGTCCTGCATTGTGTAGATCTGCGATTTGTCCCGCCCAGTGCGAGATGGCATCTAAATCTAAACCTTGTCCGTTTGCTGTGAGTAAAGATGATCCGATTTTAACAACGATTCGTTTACAACCCTTGAGCTGACGCTGCCCATCTACC
The DNA here is from genome assembly GCF_022869025.1 of Acinetobacter sp. F-1. Taxonomy (NCBI): domain Bacteria; kingdom Pseudomonadati; phylum Pseudomonadota; class Gammaproteobacteria; order Moraxellales; family Moraxellaceae; genus Acinetobacter; species Acinetobacter sp. F-1. Next base: position 142,064 of record NZ_JAJKFX010000001.1, read on the forward strand.
ACTTCTATCATCTTGTCCTCAGACTCTTCTCTCAGAGATTAGCGTACGTAGTACACTTCCACATCACTATCATCATCGCCATCTTCATCATCTTCATCGTCGCCCAGAATACCGGCAAGACGTTGCTGACGACGCATCTCACGATACGCTTCTTTTGCAGCGATGGTTTGTTCACGTGTTTCAGCTTCAAGCTGATCACGGAATGCTTTCATTTCTGCTGCATATTCTTGATCTTCAGCTTCGCGTTCACGCTGCTCTTCGATCTGATCCATCAGGTAGTAAACCACGTCTTTGGTACCTTCAGCGGTTAAGCCAGAAGTTTCAAAAACCGGGCCTTCCCACTGCAATTCTTCAAGAATATGAGTACACCATTCTTCACGTGTTTCTTCAGCCAATTGGTCGACTTTATTCAGCACCAATACGATCGGCAGTTTTGAAAGTGTTGGGGAGAAATTTTCTAACTCTTTCATAATTGCTTTAGCATTATGTGCCGGATCTGAGCCATCAATCGGTTGTACATCAACGATGTGTAACAAGATACGGGTACGTGCCAGATGCTTCAGGAAGCGAATCCCCAGACCTGCACCTTCAGATGCGCCTTCAATCAGACCCGGAATATCGGCCATCACGAATGAACGGTGACTATCGGCATCGACCACACCCAGGTTTGGCACCATGGTGGTAAATGGATAATCTGCCACTTTTGGTTTTGCCGCCGATACTGCACGAATGAAGGTTGATTTACCCGCATTTGGCATACCCAGCAAGCCCACATCTGCCAGAACTTTAAGCTCCAGACGGATTTCACGGAATTCGCCTTTTTGACCATGCGTACACTTACGTGGTGAACGGTTGGTCGATGATTTAAAGTGCGTATTTCCTAAACCACCGTCACCGCCTGCTGCCACTTTCACGCGTTGACCATCTTCGATCAAATCGCCAATAATGTCGCCAGACTCAACATCTACAATTGTTGTTCCGACTGGAACTTTTAATACGGTGTCTTCACCGCCACGACCAGCACAGTTCGCCCCACGGCCATTTTTTGCTCGTTCTGCACGGAATTTACGTGTATAACGATAATCAACTAGCGTACTGGTGTTGTCGTCAGCCTGTATATAAATACTGCCACCACGACCACCATCACCACCATCTGGACCACCAAATGGCACGAATTTTTCACGGCGAAAACTGGCTACGCCATTGCCACCGTCGCCAGCCTCTACGGTAATGACTGCTTCATCAACAAAGCGCATATTGCCAATCCTCTAAAAACTTTAAAACCCCATATTCTGCCATATTTTAAAGAATTTCTCGACTATATTTATATGCTATTCCATGAAGATCGCTTATTTAATCCTGTCATGTTATTGAACAGCCATTAATTTTTGATAAGTTTCAAAACTAAGCTCTATGCTTTTGTTTTAATATACTTTTTAATGATCACTTGATTGTTTTTAATTATTTCTGCTTTGTCGTGCAACTGCCTATAGTGTAGGCAATGTTAAAAGAGTCGGGCCTATGAGCAATTCAGAAAGGAAATCTGTCAGTCCATTGTCATCACAATTTGTATTATTGATGGCAATGGCATGTGGCTTATGTGCAGGCTCTGCCTATTTTAACCAGCCTCTGATCTATTCAATCGAGAAAAGTCTGGGCATTAGTACCAGTCAGGCCGGTTTTGCCGTGGTGATTGCACAGATTGGTTATGTCCTCGGCTTAATGCTTTTGGTTCCTTTGGGAGACTTTCTGAATAAACGCAAACTGATCGTTAACCTGATGGTCTTTGCAGCCATTTCGCAGATATTGCTTTCATTCAGTACGACTTTATCAATGTTATATCTGTTTACCTTGTGTGCCACCTTTGGCGCAATCTCGGCGCAGATCTTAATTCCTTTTGCATCGACCATTAGCCCACCTGAATCCAGCGCTGCTACAGTGGGTAAGCTGATGAGTGGGTTGGTGATGGGAATTATTCTGTCACGTACCTTTGCCGGCTTTGTTTCCACTTACTGGTCTTGGGAAGGTGTGTATTTATCCAGCGGTGTGATCACCTTGCTCTTTGCAGCACTCATGTGGAAAAAACTACCCGATACTCAAGCTCAGGCAGGCTTAACTATTGGTGACATTTACCGCTCTTTGTTTAGCCTTGCAGGTCAGAATCCACATTTAATCCGGCGTGCCTGTGCGGGTGCCTTGGGTTTTGGAATTTTATCGATGATCTTTACCTCGATGACTTTTGTATTAGGCAATGCACCTTATTATTTCACCGATTTCGAAATTGGGTTATTTGGCTTACTGGGCGTGATCGGGATTTATTCATCAAGCTGGTCAGGCAAAACCGTAGGACAAGGTAGAGAAAATCTGGTCGCCAAGCTATGCATTGTCCTGATGTTCGGCTCTACACTGCCCTTATATTTTGCCCAGCACAATATTGTAATCTATGCGATTGGTGTGCTGATGGCCTACTTTGGTCTGACAGCCTTCCATGTTTTGAATCAGAATCTGGTTTATCGGATTGATCTTAAATCGCGTTCACGTATTAATGCAGTCTATATGACGATTTACTTTAGTGGTGCCGCTTTAGGTTCGCTTGGTGCAGTCTATGCCTGGGAGCAGTTTGAATGGATCGGTTGCGTGATCCTTGGCTTTATTTTCTCGATTGGAATTTTACTGATTGATCGCTTGGATTTTAAGAAAATGCAAAATGCTTGATTCACAAAGGAATAAATCGATCAGTTTATTCCTTTTGGTAAAGTACATACTTCATTAACTCTGTTCTAAGATTAGAATTTTGTTCTCGATGAATACTACCTAATTGAGGTGTAATATTCGCGATATGTTCCAAATTTTCACTACCAACCAGTGCGTTATATCTTACATAGTTAAGCAAACATTGATTTTGAAATCTCCTAATTTGGTCTTTTAATTCTCCATCAGATATTGCTTTACCTAAAAATTTAAAAGCATCTTCTTGCTCATTAAATATAGATATAAATTTTTTATTCAATATTTTTATACTTTCATTTCGATCAGGTTTATAAATTAAATAATTACATATTTGATTACTAAGATGCTCAAGCTCAACAAGTTGAATAACTAGTCCTTTACAATAATTAGCAATTACTTCTACCCCTTTCTGCTCTCGCCAACTGGTATAGGTCATTAATATTGCAAGCGGTGCAAAGATCGTTGCTGACCAAAGCAAGAGATTGGTCGCTAAAGCAATATCAACATCTAAAAGTTTGAAGATTGCATAAATCGCAATGCATAAAACTAAAATGATTGCATACACTGCCAGTAAAGTAGCCAACAGATTTTCTGACTTTTTCATCTCTTGCTACCCCAAAAGCAATTTAGCTTCTATTTGGCAACACGTTGTTTATTTTCTAAAATTTCTGGTAAACCACGTTCAATCCAGTGAATCATTTGCATCACTTTATCTGCAGCTTGTGAACCGGTAATGGTCAACTGATATTCCACTTTTGGTGGCACAACCGGATAAACCGTTCTGAGCACAAAACCATCTTGTTCCAGCACTTTTAAAGTCTGGGAGAGCATCTTTTCACTCACCCCTTCAATCCGTTGTTTCAGTTCACTAAAACGATGCACACCTTCACTCAGGCAACGCAACACCAAGACCGACCATTTATTGGCAAGATGTTCCAATATTTCACGTGATGGACATTCAGTTGATAAAACCTGCCCTAGTAACGGACTAATTGCATAATTTGTCATAAATCTATCTCGGGATTTTATTACTTACTGATTTTAATATACTTACTCTTTGTAAGCTAACAGATTAATATTTCGTCAGCAAGCTGATTTACATTTCGTGATTGAATCGAATCCACCCGACTTCAATAAAAAATAAGTATAAAAAAAGAGCCTCCATAGAGACTCTTTTTTAAACTACATCAACAAATTATGCATTTGTTTCTGCAGGAACTTTAGGATAGCTTACGCCGCCCATTTGTTCAGCAATACGTAATACCTGGCAGCTATAACCCACTTCGTTATCGTACCAAACATAAGCAGTTAAACGGTTGCCTGAAGTGATTGTTGCTTGCGCGTCAAATACACCTGCAGTGCGTGAACCAATAAAGTCAGAAGAGACCACTTCAGTCGAGTTGGTATAACCGATTTGACCTTGAAGGATCGAACCGATTGAAATCTGACGAATATATTCGTTTACTTCATCACGATCAACGTCTTGACCTAAAGTCAGGTTAAGAATTGCAAGTGATACATTTGGCGTAGGAACACGTACAGAATTACCGGTCAATTTACCTTGAAGTGCTGGCAGCGCTTTAGCAACTGCTTTCGCTGCGCCAGTTTCAGTAATAACCATGTTCAATGTTGCAGCACGGCCACGACGGTCCGCTTTATGGTAGTTATCGATCAAGTTCTGGTCGTTTGTGAACGAGTGAACTGTTTCAACATGACCATTTAACACGGTGTATTTATCATGCAATACTTTCAGTGTTGGAGTAATTGCGTTAGTCGTACAGCTTGCAGCAGAGATGATGCTATCTTCAGCAAGGATGTCCGCCTGGTTCACACCGTAAACCACATTCTTCATGTCACCTTTACCAGGTGCAGTCAAAATAACACGAGCAGCGCCCGGGCATTTCAGGTGTTGAGCAAGACCTTCAGCATCACGCCATTTACCAGTGTTGTCGATTACAAGTGCATTGTTGATACCATATGCTGTGTAATCCACTTCAGAAGGATTAGACGCATAGATCACTTTAATGAAGTTACCGTTTGCAATAATTGCTTCGTTTTCTTCATCTACAGAAATCGTGCCTGCAAATGGGCCATGAATAGAGTCACGACGCAGTAGAGATGCACGTTTTTCCAAATCACCATCAGATGATTTACGAACCACGATCGCTTTCAGGCTAAGACCGCGACCCAGACCTGATTGACCAATCATCAAACGTGCCAGGATACGACCGATACGACCGAAACCATAAAGAACTACGTCTTTATGTTCTACAGCAGCAGCATTACCTTCTAGAGATTTAACAGCGTCTGCAACAAATGCATCGATGTCGCCGCCTTTTTCTTTAAATTCAACAGCAAGTTTACCTAGATCAACTTCAGCAGAACCGATGTTCTCAACTTTCGCCAATGCTTCAAGAATTGGGAATGTATTTACAACCGAAAGTTCAACATCGAGTACGCGAGTACGGCGGTGTGCTTTCAAGATCTGAATCACAGAACGGTTAATTAAAGAGCGACCATAAACTGTAGCTACAATATTTTTTTCACGATATAACTGACCAACAAGGGCAATCATGCGTTCCGCAAGTTCTTCACGGTTTTTCCAGCGACCTTGGTGCTCTGCATGTAGGGCAACGATAGTGTCTTTGCTCACAGATACGTCCTCTAATTAATTGTAAATCTAGGCATAAATTTCAAAACCCCATAATTGTAATGGAATTGGAGGCAACTTTGAATCAAAAGCTCACCGAGACGAGTGGTTTTTAACGTATATTCACTATAAATCTGGGAAATAGTTGCAATTAGCTAAATGATTTTGCATTCAAAAATTTTAAAAGCATGCGTTTTCCCGTACGGAGCAGAAATTTGTTAAATGTTGTTTATTCATTCGATCTCTTTTTGATTTTAAGAGTCTAGTCGATCCTGATAGTTTGCCAGATTTTTCTTAAGCGCTAATTGCTGTTTACGCTGCTTAAATAGATGCAGAATCCCTTCAATCACCAGCACCAATACGGCGAGCCAAATTGGAATATAAGTCAGCCACTCGCCAGCTTCCACACGCTCCCCCAAAGCCATCGAGGCAAAGGCCAACAGCACAGGTTCCAGATAACTCAACAACCCAAAAATAACAAAGGGTAAATATCGGCTGGCGAGAATATAGCTACCGAGTCCCAGTGCACTCAAAAAACCCAGTACCAATACTGCCCAGATCAAATGAGAATGATTTAACATGAGCTGCATCGAGTCGCTATAAATAAAACCCAGATAAAATGCAGCGGGTAAAATCAGACATAGATCCCACCAGAAGCCCCCCAGATGATCCGTAGCAAATTTACGCCGCATGAAGAAATACAAAGGATAGGCCAAAGCCACATAGACCGTTTCCCATGCAATTGAACCAATTCGCCAGATCTCATGCCCTACACCCAATACAGCCAAAGTGACAGCCACCATCTGGAATGATGATAATTTCTCTTTATAGAGCATACAGCCGACCAGCACCATCACCAGAGGCAACAAAAAATAACCGAGTGAGACTTCTAGGCCACGGCCATTAATAGGGCCCCACAAGAACAGCCATAACTGTGTGGTACATAACAAAGAGCTGATCAGCAACCAGATCAAAAACGCAGGTTGCTGTAAAACCCGCTTAAAGATACTGCTGATATGTTGCAGATCACCCGACCACCACATAAAGGCAGTTAAAAACGGAATCGTGGCCAGCATACGCCAGGCAAAGGTCTGTTCACTATCTAAAGGCTGTAAGAAAGGCGTAAATACATAGAGCACCCCGAAAACCACCGAGGCCAATACAGATAACGCAATGCCTTTATACATAGTCAAACTCTACTTTCATTCGCCGGCATTATAACGATTAGTACACTAGAAAGCTTGATGCTTCATCTATTTAAAGTGAAATCACTACCCTACTTTGAAATATATTTTTGCTCATAAAAATAAAAAACCATGCCTAAGCATGGTTTCGATTAAGAAGATATTTCTATCTTTGCGTTTGTTTGGTATGAATCACATCACTCAGGTCATAACCCACAGACTGTGCATATTGCAAATATTCGTTTACAACATTTTTATCTAATTGCGGATTACGTGATAGTATCCACATGTATTTACGTTTAGGCTCACCGACCAGAACGGTTTGATAATTCTCATCCAGTTTTAAGACCCAATAATCGCCACGCCCGACCGGAATCCAGCGAATAAAGTCGGGCAGGAAACTGACTTTTAATTTGGTATTTTGCGGTGGATCTTGCACAAATGCCTCACCCAAGGATTGGGTTGGCTGACCATCTTTTTTAGTACAGCGGTTATCGACCACAATATTGCCATTTTCATTCAAGGTATAGGTTGCAGTTACATCACGATCACATTTATTTTGAAAAGACAAAGGCTTGCGCGCCACTTCATACCAAGTCCCCAAATAACGGTCCAGTTCTACTTTTTCAACGGTCGGTAATGGCTCATTTTGCGCATAGGCCATCGTTGCCGCGCCCAAACCCAGAAGAACCGCACTACCCACAGCAATTTTTGCCAGCTTCAATCCAGTACCTGAAGAATTTTGAGTTGTCATAAAAATACCTATTATATGTTCACAAAATATTTATTTAAAAATTTTCTGTTCTTACAATAGCCTTATCCAAGCACTTGATTTGTTACATTATGTTTGGTTTATGATTGACTTTAGGTCATTGAAATAAAACTTCATGTAAAAAAAATCAATCAAACATCTGGGCTTTTAAGCGCAAAATTTCATCACGCAGACGTGCAGCCTGCTCAAACTGTAACTCTTTAGAGGCTTTCAGCATTTCCTTTTCAAGCTTGTTAATATGCTTCGCAAACATTTTCGGGTCTGCCATGATATGTCGTTCATCTGCACTGATCGCGCGCGCCTGATCAGAAGCTTTCAATTCAATTGAATCATCATCCAATATTTCACCGGTATCAATTTCCTTGATTACCTGACGGACTGCGCTACGCGGAGTAATACCATGCTCTTCATTAAACTGAATCTGCTTGGCACGACGTCGATCTGTCTCATCAATGGCTTTTTGCATTGAGTCAGTTATTCGATCTGCATACAAAATCGCCCTCCCTTTCAGGTTACGCGCAGCACGCCCGATAGTCTGAATGAGAGAACGCTCAGAACGCAGGAAACCTTCTTTATCGGCATCCAGAATCGCAACCAGTGACACTTCCGGCATATCCAGACCTTCACGCAGCAGGTTAATCCCGACCAGCACATCGTGTACGCCAGTACGCAGCTCATGAATAATCTTGACGCGCTCAACGGTGTCGATATCCGAGTGTAAATAAGCGACCTTAATCCCGTACTCTTTTAAATAAGAGGTCAGGTCTTCTGCCATGCGCTTGGTCAAGGTGGTGACCAGTACCCGCTCATTGATATCTTTGCGCAGATTAATTTCTGAAAGTACATCATCGACTTGCGTCAGTACCGGACGAATTTCAATTTCAGGATCGATCAGACCGGTCGGACGTACCACCTGCTCGACAATCTGCTGCGATTTTTCCAGTTCATAACGTGCTGGCGTTGCGCTGACATAAACGGTGGTCGGGACAATGCGTTCCCATTCTTCAAATTTCATCGGGCGGTTATCTAGCGCGCTTGGCAAACGGAAGCCGTAATTCACCAGATTTTCTTTGCGCGAACGGTCGCCTTTATACATGGCACCAATTTGTGGCACAGTCACATGCGATTCATCAATAATCAGCAAGGCATCATCGGGAATATAATCGAACAAGGTGGGTGGCGCCTCGCCTGAAGGACGTCCAGACAAATGACGCGAGTAGTTTTCGATGCCATTGGTATAGCCCAACTGCTGCATCATTTCCAGATCATAACGGGTACGCTGTTCAATCCGCTGCGCTTCCAGCAATTTGTCATTTTCACGAAAGAACACCAGTCGTTCTTTGAGTTCTTCCCGAATGGTTTCAATCGCGCGGGATAAATTGTCTTTTGGCGTGACATAGTGACTTTTGGGATAAATCGTCACCCGCGGGACTTTGCGCACCATTTTTCCGGTCAGTGGATCAAACCAGCGGATGGAGTCGACTTCATCATCAAACAGTTCAATCCGGATGGCATCCTGATCCGATTCTGCCGGAAAAATATCGATAATTTCCCCACGAATACGATAAGTACCGCGCAGGAATTCCAGTTCATTACGCGAATACTGCATTTCGACCAGACGGCGGATAATGTCATCACGACCAATGCGGTCGCCTTCCACCACATGCAGCAACATGCTCATGTAGGCATTCGGATCACCCAAACCATAAATTGCAGAAACTGATGCGACAATAATTGCATCACGACGTTCTAATAATGATCGGGTCGCGGAAAGACGCATCTGGTCAATATGGTCATTAATTGCGGCATCTTTCTCGATAAAAGTATCTGAAGATGGCACATAAGCTTCCGGCTGATAATAATCATAATAACTGACAAAATACTCGACGGCGTTATTCGGGAAAAATGCTTTAAATTCGCCATAAAGCTGTGCAGCCAGCGTTTTGTTATGTGCCATGACAATGGTCGGACGCTGGGTCTGTGCAATTACATTGGCCATGGTATAAGTCTTACCCGACCCGGTAACGCCCAGTAAAAGCTGATCATGAAAGCCCTGTTCAATACCCTTGACCAGCTTTTCAATGGCCTGTGGCTGATCACCTGCGGGTTGATAACTGGTTACTAATTCAAAGGGTTGCTTATCAGTCACAGCTACATGTCTCAACTCGAATGCGGATCAGGAATTTTAGCAGATTTCAGACTTGCCGGAGCAGATTCCATAGCCAAAATACCGAAATCCAACAGATGATGACAGTCGAGAAATATGTTGAGAATTCTCATATTTAGTCAGTCTTTCAACATTCAGGCCATCCCTGCTTTTTACTTGACCCCAACCCCGATCAAAGGCAACATGAAGATCAGAATGGCCTCGAATAGACAATTATGACTTACCACTATCACGATGAAAGTATTGTTAAATCCCTTCCGGAAAATACCGTGTTTGTTTTTGGCAGCAATCTGGCGGGACAGCATGGTGCAGGTGCAGCAAGAACAGCGCTTGAGCATTTTGGTGCAGTGATGGGCGTCGGTCGTGGCTGGTCGGGTCAAAGCTATGCGATTCCCACCATGAACGAGCATTTGCAGCAAATGCCGTTGTCACAAATCCAGCACTATATTGATGACTTCAAGATTTACACCAAAAACCATTCTAAAAATAAATATTTTATTACGTCTTTAGGATGCGGGATCGCAGGTTATAAAGTCGAAGAAATTGCACCGATGTTTAAAGGCATTTCACGCAATGTCATTTTCCCGCAATCTTTCCGCCCTTTTGTGGAAAAGCCTCTACCCAAATTAAGCGCAAACTTCCTACATACGATTTTTCGCGATTCAGTCATTTTAAATCCTGCGACTGATGAACTGATTGAAGAATTGCCATTGACCGAAAATGAAAAAAGTCTGGCGAGGATTATTTTAAATACCCAGATCTATCCGACCGACAGCAATGGGCGGGAACGGGTCTTCGAAATTGAAGATATCCTGCATAATCTAAATACTAAACTAATCGATTTTCAGAGTCATTCGGAAGGTGCCATGCTGTTTGGGGGTGTAATTTTAGCGCTACTTGAGCTGTATAATATTAATGAAAAAGACTTTATTGATGTCTGGCAAGAACAGCGAGAAATTGCCCCACCAAAACCGGAAAATAAAGCACGTAAAAGCATTCGCTAATAACCTATCTCTCTAAAAGCCAATTTCTGAATTGGCTTTTTTTATGGGGAGAAGCCATGCAATAGCTCAGGCGAACGTTTAGCTTCCCTGTCGATGCGATGTTCTAGACCTTGAATGCAGCAGCTCAAAGTAATAAAGAATATGGATAATTCAATAGGATTCAGAGTGTATTTTGCGGGAAAATAAATAGACCAATAAAATTGTGATGACTTAAATGCCAAATATTACACACAAAAAAAGCCATGGTTCATCATAGCTTTTTAAGTTGGATCAATTAGCGCTTGCCCATTGAACGACGAGTACCGCGTGGCGGCATCCAGGTACGGTCAGCATAACGCTGCGGTCTTGGTCTTAAATCTTCTAGAACTTCTTCTGCTGCATTCTGTTCTGCCTGCTTGATCGGAAAAGGCAAATTAACTAGGGGCTTTTTTTGGGGAGGCGTTTGGGTGCTCATATGATTCACTCAATAATATATGTGCCTATTGTACAAAAAAACTCAGGTGACTGGGTAGCATGATCTAGGATAAATTCATCCAGCTCTTTTTCTGGCTGCAGTCATGCAGAAAAAAACTAGCCAATTCTCAAACCACTTCCCCCCCTGTGCTTTGTCTCAACTCAAACATGAGCGTCAAATACAAAATCAAAAACATGCTGATAAAAAGACCAAATGTTTTCTAAGGCCAGCTGGGCATAATGGACTTAAATAGCTATTTTTCAGGTAGTTTGATCTAAATAACCCAATCCCACAAAACATAAAATATACAATAGATACAAATATTAACCAACGGTTAACCTTTGACCTGTTGTTCTATAACTGAATTTTTTAATGAAATTCACATAATAAATTTACTAGAAAAACGAATAAACACAGTGGACATGGAGTTCCAAATCAATGAAAACAATGCTGGCATGTATGGCAGGCCTAGCCACTTTACCTATGGTTGCACATGCAGATTCACCTTATTTTAGTCTGCAGGATGGAGATGGCTTTAAGCGCTTTTCTGTATCAGTCGGTGCCTTGCATGTCATGCCGCAAGGTAAAGCACAGCCTGTTCGTGTCAATACTGCGATTAATGAAGGCTATCAATCTAAAGTTGGAGATATTCAGGCGCAAACCGTCATAGACAACCTTGACCCCGACCGCAAACCAAACCGTGTGGTTGAAGGATTAGTCAGACTAATTGGTGCATTTGGGGGTAAAGTATCTAGTGGCCTTTCTGGAGATTCCTACGTATATGGTCTTTCAGAATGGGATAATCCAGGAACAGGTCTGGAAGCCGATGATGTCACTACCTTAGGCATTATGTCCAACTACTATTTTACCGATAATATTTCGTTTGAAATGAAAGCTGGCATTCCTCCCAAGGTCGATATCAAGGGCAAAGGCACAATCTATGCGCCATTTGCCGCTGTGGCAACGCCATTAGGCGGGATTGCAGGTAATTTGAATCTTGCTAATGACATTAGAATTACAGATCTAGCCCAGTCTAGCAAAGCAGCAGAAGCACGTGCCTGGACCCCTGCTTTTGAATTCCAGTATCATTTTGGTAAAACCGGGGTCAATAAATTCAGACCTTATGTAGGGGTAGGCTTAATGTACGCTTATTTCAATGAGCTTGAAATGGATAAAGGCATTGAATCTGATCTCGTTGCTGCAGGTCATATGATCCAGAATATTATTAATCAGAATGCTGGTGCTTCCTTGGAAATGAAGGACAGTACTGGCAGAATGAAAGTGGATCTTGAGGCTACCGATGCCTTTGCTCCCGTAGCGACTGTGGGCTTCACTTATGATTTCAATGAGAAATGGTTTGCAGTTGGTTCAGTATCTTATGCCCATTTGAAAAATGAATCTAAAATTACAGTAATTAATGAAAATACCGGACAAACCCTGATTAGCTCAAAAGCTGATGTGGAAATCAATCCTATTCTGGCCTATGCAGGATTCGGGATGCGTTTCTAATTTCAAGATCAGGTTTTAGGAAAACGGCTTCGGCCGTTTTTTTAAGCTTAAAATATTGATAAAAAAAATTTATCTTTTGATTAATTTTTATTTTATCGCCTCCATAGCTTGAATCGAATACCATAAGCGCTTATTTCATCTGCATGCTCACCCTATGTCCGATACTCCATTTTCCAAAGCGCTTATTTTTATGCTGATTGGCTCCGCTATCATTCTGGCATTGTCATTGGGCGTACGTCATGCATTTGGTCTTTATCTGGTGCCGATGAGTGATGAATTTGGTTGGGGACATAATGTTTTTAGCTTGGCGATTGCCATGCAAAACCTGATCTGGGGAGCAGTACAACCCATTACTGGAGCCTTCGCAGATAAATATGGCAGCAAGATTGTCGTTGCCGTAGGTGGGGCACTCTATGCCGTGGGCTTGCTACTCATGGCGGTCAGTTCTACTGGACTGCTGTTAAATCTGAGTGTGGGCCTGATTTTAGGTCTGGCCCTGTCTGCAACATCTTTCCCTGTTTTACTGTCTGCTGTAGGACGTGCTGCACCACCAGAAAAACGCAGTCTGGCGATGGGTATTGCCAGTGCGGCCGGATCTTTTGGCCAGTTTATCATGCTGCCTTCGACCCTGTTGCTGTTACAGAATGTCGGTTGGTCAGGAGCATTGGTGGTCAGTGCGATTTTGATTGCCCTGATTGTACCACTGGCCTGGATGCTGAAAGCACCAATGTATATTCATCCAAATGCAGCATCTACACCCAATAAAGTGTCCCTCAGTTTTAAACAGATTCTGCTGGTAGTGAAAAATCATAAACCCTTCTGGTTTCTGTCTATGGGCTTTTTTGTCTGCGGTTTCCAGGTGGTATTTATTGGCATTCACCTGCCGGGTTATCTGATTGATCACGGTTTTAATGCCACCACAGGGACTATTTTTCTGGCATTGGTGGGTCTATTTAATGTGGTCGGCACCTATACTGCAGGCTGGCTCGGGGGTAAATATTCCAAACCGCATTTGTTGATGGGTCTCTATGGCTTACGCGGGATCGCAATTACTGCCTTTCTCATGCTGCCACTGAGCACATGGACAGTCTATGCCTTTGGTGTCATTATGGGATTACTCTGGCTATCGACCGTTCCGCTCACCAACGGCATTGTGGCGAATATGTTCGGGGTGAAATACCTGACCATGCTCAGTGGTATCGTGTTTTTTACCCATCAGGTCGGCTCGTTTTTCGGTGGTTATCTTGGCGGAGTCAATCATGACTTGAGTGGTAATTATAATGCTGTCTGGATGCTGTCGATTGCCTTAAGCATTTTTGGCGTATTGGTACATTTCTGGGTCAATGAGGAGCAAATTGTGCATGACTGATTCTATGCTCATACTCAAAATCTCGATTGCTGTGGCGCTCTTGCTTTTATTCGCTCTGTCGGTGGCATTATGGATCCAGACACCGCAGCTGTTTGAATACTTTAATCAGGCCTTTTGTGCGCATTAAACTGCTGAAATTTACTCAGCTAAATAAACACAATTCACAGCACAACAACTTAAATGATTCATAATCAATAGAATAATAAAAATACAAGGTTATTCATAAACTGATCATTACTTTTTTAATTTTATTTCAATCTGGAAATTTTCTTAGATGCTCATGAACAAGAAAATTCCGAGACTTTACACTCCCGTTGTCTTTTTCCAGCCGATCAGTACCATTTGCTTAAACGGATCAGTCTTGCCAGTAGTCGCCCGTTTTAATGAGAAACATCATAATAAAAAAGGGATAATCCAGCCTTCCAGAAGAATTAGATCAGCGAGGTATACACTTTCAGCATTGAGGAACTAACCACCTCAACGGTGTTTTATTTTTGGAATATTGCCAGTTCTGCTCGAGTGAATTTTATTTTCAAGCTTAATCAATATAAGATTCTTTCGTATATCCTTTACATAACCAAGTTATTCTTTACTTTTTCTCACCTAATTAACCTAGTGTGTTTTCCTTTTTCTGCTTAGCGTATTCAGTCATAAATATGTTTATCGCCTTAAGGAGAAAAAGATGAATACCCGTCATTTGTCAGATTGTGTTCAAACCTGTATGAGCTGCTCCCTTACCTGTACCGCCTGTGCAGCTGCCTGCTTAAAAGAAGAACATGTAGAAATGATGCGTGAATGCATCCAGCGTTGTCTGGATTGTGCCGATATTTGTCAGCTCTGCGCGCGTATGGAGCAGAAGCAATCGCCTTTTATGCAGGAAATCTGCGAGCTGTGTGCCAAGGCTTGTGATTATTGCGCAGAAGAATGCAGTCAGCACCAACATGAACATTGTCAGCAATGTGCAGAAGCCTGTCGCCGTTGTGCGGAAGAATGCCGAAAAATGGCTGCTTAAAAACCAAGTTAATCAACTTTATCTTCATCCGAATTGAATTGGTTAATGCTTTATCTTCTAGCTGATTTAAAGCATTTAAAACAAAAAACCCGCAAGCCTTCACTTACGGGTTTTTAAATCCAAGGCAAACATCTCGCTTAGAATAAACGATTCATACCATTGAGCGTCGCTACACGGTAGGCTTCCGCCATGGTCGGATAGTTAAACGTGGTTTCTACAAAATACTTGATCGTGTTGTTTGGACTGTTCATCACCGCCTGACCAATGTGGATAATTTCAGATGCATTATTACCGAAGCAATGTACACCCAAAACTTCCAGCGTTTCACGATGGAACAAAATCTTTAATTCGCCCATAGTGTCACCGGTAATTTGCGCACGCGCCAAATGACGGAACGAGGCCTGACCGACTTCATACGGAATTTTTTCTTCAGTCAACTGCTGCTCAGTTTTACCAATCGAAGAAATCTCGGGAATGGTATAAATTCCGGTTGGAATATCAGTAACGGGGGCAACGTCTGGCTCACCGCTCATATTGGCACCCGCGCAACGACCTTGGTCATAAGCAGCAGATGCAAGCGACGGCCAACCGATTACATCACCGGCAGCATAGATATTTTCAACTTCAGTCTGGTATTGATCATTTACCGTCAACTGACCACGGCTGTTTGGTTTCAGGCCAACATTTTCCAGCCCTAAACCATCGGTATTACCTGAACGGCCGTTACACCACAAAATTGCATCGGCTTTAATTTTTTTGCCGCTTTGCGTGTGCATCACCACATGATCATCAAATGTTTCTAAAAAGTCGATCTGTTCATTGTGACGAATCAGCACACCTTGCTCACGCAAGTGATAAGACAGCGCATCGGAAATTTCATCATCCAGATAGCTTAACAGTTTGTGCTGGGTATTGATTAAATCAACTTTATGCCCAAGACCAATGAAAATCGATGCATATTCACAGCCAATTACACCTGCGCCATAAATGATGATTTTCTGGATAGAAAAGTCCAGATCCAGAATTTTATCTGAATCAAATACACGTGGATGATTAAAATCAAGAATTTCTGGGCGATACGGACGCGAACCGCTGGCAATGACCAGTTGCTTAAACATCAAGGTTTCTTTAATGCCATCTGGACTAAATACAAAAATAGTATTTTGATCCTGAACATAGGCTCGACCATGATAGATATCGATCTTGTTACGGTCATAGAACCGTGAATGTGTATCTACTTGTTGTTGAATCACTTTATGCGCATGACGCAATACTTGCTTCATGGTGAACTGTTTCCAGTCCCCAACTTTCTGAAACAGTGGATCACGTTGATAACGGATAATACTGGATACCGTTTGACGCAATGCTTTACTTGGAATAGTACCTACATGGGTACAGTTACCACCTAGCTGTTCACGCATCTCAACGATTGCAACACGCTTACCAGATTTGGCAAGTTTCATTGCCGCGCCTTCGCCCGCAGGGCCCGAACCTAGAACTACCGCATCATATTTAACGAAAGTCCCACTAACGACCTCTTTTTTACGTGGCATTCAACGCTCCTCAAAATTAAAAAATTCACTTTAATCTACCTGCTTATTATGACGTAAATCCTGTTGATTTTGTGTATTTAACTCACATATATTGGTTGATGAGAACATTTTTTAAATGAATACCCCTTTTTGCCCTATTTATAGCTAAGTTCGTTATAATAAACGCGCTATCTTTGATCATCTCCCCCTTCAAAAACAGTGGAAAAGTTGAATATGTCTGAAAACCGTAAACCTGAACAGGGTGTCAAACTTCGTGGCGCAGAGAAAGTCGCTCGTATTCCTGTAAAAGTGATCCCTACGGTTGAAACACCACGTAAGCCGGACTGGATTCGCGTAAAGATGGCAGCACCGGAAGAAGTACAACGGATTAAAACAACGCTTCGCGAGCAAAAACTACATACTGTCTGTGAAGAAGCAGCCTGTCCAAACCTGCCTGAATGTTTTGGTGGCGGTACCGCAACCTTTATGATTATGGGTGATATCTGTACCCGTCGCTGTCCATTTTGCGATGTAGCACATGGTCGGCCAAATGCATTGGATGCAGATGAACCGCGCCACATGGCCGAAACCATTGCTAATCTTGGGTTGAAATATGCCGTGATTACCTCTGTAGACCGTGATGACTTACTCGATGGTGGTGCGCAGCATTTTGTCGATTGTATTAAAGAAGCACGTGCTTTAAGTCCAAAAACTTTACTTGAAATTTTGGTACCGGACTTCCGTGGCCGTATGGATATTGCAATGCGCATCATGACCGAATGTCCACCCGATGTGTTTAATCATAATATTGAAACAGTGCCGCGTTTATATAAAGCGATGCGTCCAGGTTCTGATTATCAGCACTCTTTAAACCTGTTAAAAATGTTTAAAGAATATTGCCCGAATATTCCAACCAAATGTGGCCTGATGGTCGGTATTGGTGAGACTGAAGAAGAAGTGCTTGCCTTACTTGACGATTTACATGCACACGGCGTGGACTATGTGACGATTGGTCAGTATCTACAGCCTTCTAAAGAACATGCAGCGATTGATCGCTTTGTGACCCCTGAAGAATTCGAACGTTATACCGAACATGGCCAAAAACTGGGCTTCCGCAATATCTGGGCAGCACCCATGGTTCGTTCAAGCTACTTTGCCGATCGTCAATACTACGGCGAACCGGTTCCAGCAGTGCGTCGTAAAACTGACCCTGCCAAGAAAATTGCTGTTCAGGCCATTGAAGCTTAGTCCTGTTTAAACCAATGAAATAAAAGCCCTCTCAAGTAGAGTAATGCCAGTCAGTTAAGCAATTGACTGGCATTTTATTTTTTAAATTCAGTATTATATTTGATAGATAGCAAAGTTATCCGCAACTGTTTGAAGCATGAGGTATATTGCACGGCAATATTAAAAAAATGATGGTTTCCATGACAAATTTACTAGTGGATGGTGGCTGACGAGTTTTGCGGTGAGGGATCACAAGATGCCTTCCTTGCGAAGTTTCGCTTCTCATTTGGGCGAAACCAAAGTAACAAATGATTTACAAATATTTGATTTAAAAAGTTAAGACTCCATCTTGAACGACCTTGAACGACTAAGCAGTTAAAGAGTCTATTTCTAAATTCTTTAACTGATCAGCTTTACTCTCCAGTAGAGGGCTTTTTAATATCCATATTAAAATTTTACTGAGCGTTAAACCCCATTTTTTATTTTAGATAAAGATTAAGTCATTACTTATCTTCACATTTCTTTGCGCGTTCTCACTTGAAGATTGATCATTTTTCCAACAACCTCAAAATAGATGCAAGACTTAAACATATCGTTGCCATACTTAAAAAGATCATTCTCACAAATCCAATGCTAAACCTGTTTGATTCTCGAACGACTAAAAATGAATGAACGGTGGTGAAATATCCGAGAAATCCAGACAAAGCCAGTGTTGTATAAATCTGGAGAAATATAACAATGTCATTTATTTTCGCTGTGCTACTGCTATTACTGAGTTTATGGGCAGTTTTCTATTTTCAGCTCTCGCGTAGTGCAGGTGCAATCGTGCTGATGGTCGTGTCAGTGGTCTGTGCCTTTCTTAGTCCGTGGTCACTGATTCTTGGTATCCCGCTCATCCTGATCAGCCTCGTGGTGATAATCGACCCTTTGCGCATGTCGTTTATTTCCAGACCGGCCTATAAAGCACTGGCCAATGCCATGCCGAGCATCAGTCCGACAGAGCGTGAAGCACTCGACTCTGGAACCAGCTGGTGGGAAAAAGAACTGTTTATGGGTGCACCGAACTGGGAAACCTTTAATAGCTATCCTTATCCAAAACTCTCGCTAGAAGAACAGGCCTTTCTGGACAATGAAGTTGAAACCTTGTGCAGCATGCTGGATGAATGGGAAATTCACGAGCAGAAAGCGCTGCCTGATCATGTCTGGCAATATATTAAGGAGCATGGTTTTTTGGGCCTGATTATTCCCAAAGAATATGGTGGTCGCGCATTTAGTTCTTTTGCTCAAAGCCGGGTGATGAGCAAGATTTCCTCTCGCTCCCTCACCACGGCCGTGAGTTGCATGGTACCGAACTCTCTCGGCCCGGGTGAACTATTGCTGCATTATGGTACTGAGGAACAGAAAAACCGTTACCTGCCGGGCCTGGCGCGAGGTGAAGAAATTCCCTGTTTCGGCCTGACCAGTCCTGAAGCCGGCTCTGATGCAGGCGCTATTCCCGATACTGGCGTGGTCTGCTATGGCCAGTTTGAAGGTCAGGAAGTCCTAGGCTTGCGAATGAATTTTTCCAAACGCTGGATTACGCTGGCACCCATTGCAACAGTGGTAGGTCTGGCCTTTAAAATGTATGACCCGGATCATCTTTTGGGCGAGCAGACAGAATATGGTATTACCTGTGCCCTGCTACCTGCCAGTCACGAAGGGGTGCAAGTAGGTCCTCGTCATAATCCCGGCCCACCATTCATGAATGGTACAGTTGAAGGTAAAGATGTATTTATTCCTCTGGACTGGATTATTGGTGGCGTAAAAAATGCCGGTAAGGGCTGGCGCATGCTGATGGAATGTCTGGCTGTGGGTCGTGGCATTTCCCTACCGGCACTGTCCACTTCTGCGGCAGAAATGACTTATTTAAATGTCGGGGCTTTTTCCCGAATCCGTCAACAATTTAAAATTTCAGTCGGCAAGTTTGAAGGTGTTCAGGAAGCCAATAGTGAAATTGCCAGTGATACCTATATGCTGGAAGCTTTCCGTTATCTGGTGACTTGTGGCCTTAATCAGGGCGGCAAGCCTGCTGTAATGACAGCGATTGCCAAATACTATGCCACGGAGGGAATGCGTAAGGTGGTGAATCACGGGATGGATGTGGTCGGTGGCCGCGCCATTCAGATGGGGCCACGTAATTTTCTGGCACCTTATTATCAAGCGATTCCAGTCTCCATTACCGTTGAAGGTGCAAATATTCTCAGTCGCTCCCTGATGATTTTCGGTCAGGGTTCAATGCGCTGTCATCCTTATCTCTATGAAGAATTACAACTCTTACAGGCTGAAGACCCGGCAGCAGCACTCAACCCTTTTGATCATTTGCTGTTTAAACATCTGGGTTATACCTTTAACCGTACCGCCCGTTCCTTTGCCTACGCATTTACGGGTGGTTCAAGTACAGCACCTCAAAGTGCAGTTGAGTTTACCCGACCTTATTACAAGGTCATTAACCGGCTGAGCGCCAACTTTGCCTTAACCGCAGACATGTGTCTGGGTTTGCTGGCAGGCGATATCAAACGCAAAGAAATGCTGTCCGGACGTCTCGCCGATATTCATGCTCACCTGTTTATTGCCTCCTCTATTCTGAAGTATTTTGAGCATAGCAAAAAGACTGAAGCTGAACGTTTGCATGCACAGCTTGCAATAGAAAAGTCACTCTATACAGCGCAGGAAGCATTTTATGATCTGTTTGCTAACTTCCCGGCCGGTGCAGCAGCAGGCATGGTCAAGCTGTTATGTTTCCCATTTGGCCGTCCCGTACACAAACCCTCAGACCAGCTTAAACAGCAGGTTGCAAATAGCATGATGGAAGATAACGCATTCCGTCAGGTATTGAAAAAGCATGTCTATTACAATACCCATGAAACTGATGTCACTGGACGCATGGAATCGACTTTCGCTTTGCTACTGGATATTGAACAGCTTTGGGATCGCTTTAAAAAAGCTGAAAACAAAGGTCAGTTTAAAGGTTTAAGCTTTGCCGAGCATGTGACAGATGCACAGCAACATGGCTTTATTAATGATAGAGAAGCAGAAAAACTGCTTCACTATAATGCACGTCGTTATGACAGCATGCTCACAGATGTCTTTGATCTGCATTTACAGGAAGTATTGGAGTTGGAGAACCCCCATATTCGTAAAGCAGATGCGACAGGAACCGATACTTCTGTTCAAACCGATCCTTTACACTCAACTTCGCCTTAAATCAAACTTTGACCAAAGGTGTCATAAATTCCAAAGTGGGATCGTAGTTGAATATTTCACTTTAGAACCTTTCCAAGTGGCTTTTTAGCCACTTTTTTACGACTATGGCACGATGGTATTTCGCATAAAAAGCACTAAGCTAGAGCTATAAGAAAATTGAGGGTAAACCATGTCACAACAAGATTATGAAAATGGCCTGAAAGTGCGTACTGATGTCATGGGCGAAAGCTTTGTCAAACGTGCACAGGAAAATACCGTGCCTTTTACCCAGCCTCTACAAGACTGGATTAATGAACATGCCTGGGGTTCAACCTGGCAACGTGAAGGTGTATTGCCACGTAAATATCGTTCTTTAATTACCATTGCTTTCCTTACGGCTCAAAAAAGCCCCACTGAATTAAAAGGCCATGTTCGGGGCGCTCTTAACAACGGCGCGACGGTTGAGGAAATTCAGGAAGTGTTACTCCATAGCCTGCCATATTGCGGTGCACCAGCAACTCAGGAAGCATTTCGTGCAGCACTTGAAGTGATCCAGGAATATCAGGTGAATGAGGAATAATTTGGTTGCAGATGAAATTGAGCCGTTTTAGAAATGAGCTCAAAATTTAATTTTGCAGATGATTCATAAGTTACTTAGGCTAAATAAAGCTCAGCTGATTTTAGTTGCTTACCCTGATCTCAGCCTATCCGTCAAATGAATATGTACCGAGAAATTGTAGATTCTCGGTACATTACAATAATGATTCTAAAATAAAACTGATGGATTTTTTAGAGTTGAGCACCTACTTATAAAAACTCGCATCTTTGATCACATACAGCCCGATCACTCATAAGATCAAATCAGACCGATCCAATAAAATAGTGGCTCAAAATAAGCCTTAGTTCAATGAAGATTCACACTAGAGCCAGTACACATTAAAGCTATAATAAAACTCCAGCACTTCAAAACGTACGTTATAGCCCAGTTCAGTCAACTCGGCTGATAAAGCCCGAATATCTTCCAAAGGCAAATGTTTGGGAAATACAGTAATGACTGCGGTATTGCCCTGTTTCGCATTTTCTTCAATTAACTTGGCTAGACGCGGCTTATAGACCTCAATATTTAAATTGGCCACATCTGATAAAACCTTGGCCTGATCCGCCGTCATAAAAGTCATTTTTTATTTTCTCTTTTGATGTAATTTCATCAAGTTAAATGATTTAAACCAAAAGCCGTATTTCATTTTTGTATCAGGTAACTAAAAAATAACAAGCAAAAAAATCCCTCTGCAGAGGGATTTTTTTAAATAAAACTTACTGACCTGGCAGTGGAATATATTGAGAAGAACTGTTTTGTGCTTTACGCTCAGTCACCACCACATCCAGCATCATGGTTTTGCCGGCACGCTCTACTTCAATCTGAATGGTACTATTCGGTTTTTGCAGGGCAACAAAATTAATCAAATGCGAAGCCGAACTGATCTCTTCCTCATTCACTTTCATAATTTTGTCGCCACGCTGGATGCCCGCTTTCGCTGCCGGTCCATTTGCCAGCACTTCTGCGACGGTCACCCCTTTCTCTTTAGGTTGCAGTACATCATCACGTTCTGTCGGTAATAAACTGATTCCTAACCAGCCACGAACGACACGGCCATCTTTCAGAATAGCATTCATCACCTGCTGGCAGATTTTGGCTGGAATGGCGAAACCTATCCCCAGTGAACCACCAGTTTGCGAGAAAATTGCCGTATTCACCCCAATCAGGTTACCCGCGACATCGATCAAGGCTCCGCCTGAATTTCCCGGGTTAATTGCAGCGTCGGTTTGTACAAAGTCTTCATAGGTATTAATGCCCAGATCTGAACGCCCTGTTGCTGAAATAATCCCTTGCGTTACGGTTTGACCCACACCAAATGGGTTGCCAATGGCCAAAACGACGTCACCGACTTCATTGCCACTCAATTTAAAAGGCAACACGGGTAATTGATCCAGTTCAATTTTAATCACTGCCAGATCGGTATCTGGATCCATTCCCACAACTTTTGCTTCAGCACGTCGTCCATCCTGCAATGCCACCACAATCTGGTCTGCCTGTGCAATCACATGATTATTGGTCAGGATATAACCATCAGGACGTACAATCACCCCGGAACCTAAACTGTTCTCATTCGGACTTTGTCCATACTGGTCAGGCAACTGATCGCCAAAAAACTCACGAAAGACCGGATCGGTCAACAAAGGATGAGCCTGCTGTTTGACTTTTTGAGTGGTAAAGATATTGACTACAGCCGGCGCTGCTACTCTCACCGCAGCACTATAGGAGACCACGCCTCCTGAGCGCGACGTATCAATCAACGGCTCTACTTTTTCAGCAGGCATCTTGACACCATCTGGTGCAACCGGTGCTTTTGGTTTTTGTAGTTGTTGCCACCCCAAAAAACCGATAATGACCAAAATCAGTAACACCCAGGGTAACCATGTAAAGGTGCGGCGCACGTTGTTATCCTCTAAAATATTTTAATTCGTTGATGACTAAGTAATTTGTGTTCTATTGTAATGCGAAATACATAACTAAACACAAAAAATTCCACAGAGTTTTGTGCAGCTTTAGTTACAATTAAATATAAAGATAAATATTGGCAAGTTTTTAAACGAACAGGAATTTTATGGCGAATTTAAATGATATTATTCAGTGGTGTGAACAGACTTTGGCAGCACGTGAATTTAAGGACTATGCACCGAATGGCTTGCAGATTGAAGGTAAATCCGAGGTCAATAAAATTCTGTGTGCCGTGAGTGCTTCGCAAAGTGCGATCGAAGCGGCAATTGAGCAAGGCGCAGATTTACTGCTGGTTCATCATGGCTATTTCTGGAAAGGTGAAGCCTACCCGATCACTGGTATGCGCGGTAAACGAATTAAAGCCTTAATTCAAAATGATATCTCTCTGGTTGGCTATCATCTGCCTTTAGACAGTCATCCAACTTTAGGCAATAATGCGGCGATTGCAGATTTATTAGAACTGGAAAATATCGAACAGTTGGATCCGAGTGAACGCCATCCGATTGGCAATATTGGCTATTTAAAACAACCGATGCTTCCTGAATATTTTAAAAACCATGTTTCAGAAAAACTTGGCTTTGATGCAATTCATCTTCCTGCGGACAAAACTCAAATCCATAAAGTCGGTTTCTGTACCGGTGGTGCGCAGGATTATATTCATAAAGCAGCGCTACAAGAGTGTGATGCTTATATTTCTGGTGAAGTGAGCGAACGCACCTTCTATGAAGCTCAGGAACTGAATGTACATTATTATGCCTGTGGCCATCATGCCACTGAAAAATATGGTGTACAGCGCCTGGCCAAAGCGATTTCAGAACAGTTTAATATTGAGTATGCTTATTACGAATTAAACAATCCGATTTAATTCTCGCTGACAGCATTTTCCACGAGCTTTATTTATATATTTTCAGGATTTATTGTGTATTGTTATTTATACGTAATGCCCATTTGGTCCGATTATCTATTACAATAAAGCCACTTATTGTTAAAACCCAGCTAAATGCAAGGAATTGAGAACATGACAACCATTACTTTACCAGCATTACCTTATGGCTACGAAGATCTTGCTCCACACATCAGCAAAGAAACTTTAGAATACCATCACGACAAACACCACAATACTTATGTGGTTAACCTGAACAACCTGATCGCTGGTACTGAGCTTGAAGGCAAAACTCTAGAAGAAATTATTACAGCAACTGCTGGTGATGCTTCTAAAGCAGGTGTTTTCAATAACGCGGCTCAAGTTTGGAACCACACGTTCTACTGGAACTGTATGGCTAAAAACGGTGGCGGTAAAGCAACTGGTACTTTGGCTGCGAAAATTGACGAAGCATTCGGTTCTTATGAAAAATTTGCTGAAGAATTTGCTGCTGCTGCAACTACTCAATTTGGTTCAGGTTGGGCTTGGTTAGTGGCTGACGAAGTAAACGGTCAGCTTTCAATCATGAAAACTTCAAATGCTGATACGCCAATGGCGCACGGTAAAATTGCAGTGTTGACGATTGACGTTTGGGAACACGCTTACTACATCGATTTCCGTAATGCCCGTCCTAAGTACATCTCTACTTTCCTGGAAAGCCTAGTAAACTGGGATTATGCAAATGCTAAATATGCAGGTCAGCCTGCAGGTGTTGAGAAATAATTCTTTATTTCTTTGCTAAAAAATCACCCATTTCGGGTGATTTTTTTATTTTTAAGCCCCAAATGAATATTTATAAAGCAAACAATTCATTTCTTTACATTAATTGATTGACGACCTTGGGTTTCCTGCCTAAAATGCCGATCAGATTCTCCAATAGCTCAGTCGGTAGAGCGACGGACTGTTAATCCGCAGGTCCCTGGTTCGAGCCCAGGTTGGAGAGCCATCTATTCTTCCATAGCTCAGTCGGTAGAGCGACGGACTGTTAATCCGCAGGTCCCTGGTTCGAACCCAGGTGGAAGAGCCAAGATTCTAAAAAACCCACTCATTGCGAAGTGGGTTTTTTTATATCTGCTTTTTTTAAATTGAGATCGGTAGTGATATCTGTATGTACAATCAGCTACCTTATATTCTCTGATCCAGATCACTTATAAAAATTAAGGCTGATAACAATCTGACTGCTCAGACTGTTTACATAAACATAACAGTTTGAACTCCAAGCCTTTTCGACTATTTTTAAAACACTTGATTCAATTTCTTCGGCTTTTTTCTAAAAGTGCCTTGACCCCTTTTCAAATCTCTCTATAATCGCTATCAGATTCTCCAATAGCTCAGTCGGTAGAGCGACGGACTGTTAATCCGCAGGTCCCTGGTTCGAGCCCAGGTTGGAGAGCCAATCTATTCTCCCATAGCTCAGTCGGTAGAGCGACGGACTGTTAATCCGCAGGTCCCTGGTTCGAGCCCAGGTGGGAGAGCCAGAATTCTGAAAAAACCCACTCATTGCGAAGTGGGTTTTTTTATTCGTCCCTATTTATGATCTGTGTTTAATTTGAGTCAGTTTATATTTTTTGTGATTGGCTGCCTGGCAACTTTTGCGTTAGTTTGCCTGCTCTTCCCGCATCTGTTCACCCGTCAAAAAAAATTCTATCCGAAGCGTGTGATTACTGCTTTTGAAAGCAGGATGTTTACACGCCTAAAAGAAGCCTTTCCTCATCATCATATTCTGGCTCAGGTTGCCTTTAGCGCCTTGATTACCCATGATCAGATGAACATGCGTAATCAGTTCAATCGCAAAGTTACAGATTTTGTGGTGCTTGATCGTGACTATAATGTACTGGCCATTATTGAACTGGATGATCCCAGTCACATTGGCAAAGAACAGGAAGATGCTGAACGGGATGCCATGCTGATTGCAGCAGGCTATACCGTGATTCGATACACTCAGATTCCGAGTATCAGACAACTGCAAAGAGATTTGAGATAATTTAAGGCAAGGTTACTACGCTTTCGGATGCAGCTTGGGTTGAATTTGCATCTTGCTCTGCTTTGAGCTTTTCCGCAGCTTCTCTCGCTTCGATGCGCGCAATCATTTCTGCCTGCTGCTGTTTATATTTTTCCTGATTTTTAGCATCACTATTTACCGCAAGAAAAGCCATACTCACCAAAAATATCGGTATACATAATACCAGCGCACCTAAAATTACCAGCTTTTTAACACTGCGGGGCTGCGGCTGCTCAGACATAACAAACCTACTTTAATTTTTTCACTTAATTGCACTGCTCAATATAACAAAATAAAGTCATAGCTCAAGTCTTTGAAAAGTTTTACTGTAAAAAAGGAGCCGAAGCTCCTTTGTAGATCTTAATAACTCTATTCTTTACTTAGCTGGCATATGCTCTTCAATAAATGCAACCAGTTCAGCATTCTTTTCTACAATTGCTTGAGTATGTCCTGCACCCTCAACCCCTAGGAAAGTCACGTCTGTACCCAAAGCTGCCAAATTCTTTTGCAAAACATCTGTAACATCATAAGGTACTGCCATATCTTCCTTACCCTGAATAATCATGACTGGTACACTGATTTTTTTAGTCGCGGGTTGGTTCTCCACCAAAAATTCTTTCACAGATCTGTTTTGATCAAAAGCATCTATCAACCCCGGATATTCAGCTACTGTTCTTCCAGGATTCTGCCGCAACCATTGATCGATATCCGCACTAAACTCTGTCATTAAATCGCCTAGACACAAGCCATTTTCACCAGTGGTTCCTTCTGCACGCTCAGCAACCAGTTTTGCACTGGATTCAAAAATATTCTGATATACAAAATTTGGCTCATAAGCTTTAATTCCAACTGCCACATATGCTGCATAAGCAAGTAATTCTGAATACACAGCTTTGGCAGTTCCTGCTGGAACAACACCAGCACCCTCACCGAAAACTAATCGATTTAAAGCTTGTGGGGCAACTGTACCAATAATATAACCTAGGCTGGAGGCTGGTGCCGCAGCAACCGCTGCCTTATAGTTTGGATCATCTCCTGCAAATTCTGCCGTTGCAAGCGAAGCATGCCCCCCTTGTGATTGACCCACAGAAACCCAAGCTCCATTAAACCTATTCCCTTGCTGTTGCTTAAATCCTTTCACTGCATAAATTGCAGATTGTGCCGCACTCTCTAAATGTAAATAAGGATGAATGCCCTGTGTACCCAATCCTTCATAATCAGGAGCAACAATCACATAGCCTTTGGCAAGCAGACTCTCAGCCATGGCTTTAAAGCGTGGGTTAAAAGTATTTCGACTTGGCGCACAACTATCACCGCTCCCTACTGTACCGTGCTCCCAGACAACAACACGCCAACCATCTCGTGGTTGTTGTGTTCGCGGATAAATTACCAAGGCAGTAGCTTCTGCAGTCCTATTCTGTACATTTGGCATGTTATAGCGCATAACCCGAATACTTGATGCTTGAGACATAACATCTTGGGTATACGTTTGTTCACCGAGAAAAACCTGAGGCTGCGGGACAAAGAAATCATTATCATCATCATCGTTACACGCAGATAAAAATAGTACCGAGGAACACAGCACACCTAACATCAATTTCTTATAACTGTTCTGCATATTTCTATCCTTTTATTGTTATTCCCTATCTCTTAATCGAGATCACTCAAAATTAATCATAAAAAAAGCATCCTTTATAGGATGCTTTTGTTGTTATCCGACATACGGTAATTATCTTAGAGCAAACAATATTCCCACAAAAATAATGAGGCCAATCCAACGGTTATGACGGAATGCCCAAAAACATAGCTGTGGATTTTTATCGCGAGTTTTAAACCATTGGTAAATAAAATCAGCAGCAACCAGCAAAAGTGCTAACAAGCCAAATGGAATCAATAAATTTTCCAGCCAAAGTGCAGCACCTATCAATAAAATACTGCTCGCCTGCAAGGTGCTAATGATTGGAATATCATAGCGACCAAACAGAATTGCGGTTGATTTCACTCCAATCTTTAAATCATATTCACGGTCTGCAATCGCATATTGAGTATCGTAGGCCACAGTCCAAGCCAGATTGCCAAAATACAATAACCAGCAGGTCAGATCGGGAGTTTGCCCAACAGCGGTATAGGCCATGGGTATGGCCCAGGAAAATGCTGCACCCAAAAATACCTGAGGCAAATGGGTATAACGTTTCATAAAAGGATAAATAAACGCTAACAGCAAAGCCCCAAATGACCAGTAAAAAGTTTCGATCGGCAAGAAAAATAGCAGACAGGCGCTGGCAGCCACCAAAACCAGAAATACCATCACCGCTTCTTTGGCGCTGATGACTCCGGTCGCTAATGGCCGGTTTTTAGTACGCTCCACATGCGCATCGACTTTACGGTCAGCAAAATCATTGATGGCACAACCCGCCGCCCGCATAAAAATCACACCCAAAATCATGGGAATTAAAATTTCAATGCGTGGCATCCCCTGAGGCGCAATCCATAACGCCCACAAGGTTGGCCAAAAGACCAGTTCAGTACCAATCGGTTTATCAAAACGACAAAGATAATAATAGGCGCCAAGACGCTCACGCCAGGTTATTGCTTGTGCAGTTGCCATATAAAGTCAAGCCCTTGAATTTTGTATAAAGTGTTCAAATGCCGGTAAAAATGTTTCTTGTACGATAAATTTACAGCCGTGCCAAGTATAGCAGCTCTGACGCGTCCAACCCTCTTCTAAAAGAATGACCCGACGCTGGCAAAGTGGATTCGTCCGTTGAAACAGGAACCAGCCAATTGGCTTAGTCCCAATATGCTGAAAGATTCGGGCTTTTTTTTGCAGGCTTAAAATTGGAAAAATACTCTTTGCTTTCACCCAGGGCGACTGTTCTGAACCATAGAGATAGCTTTCCCGCACCCAGGAAGTATGCTGATGTGACATCTGCATCCATTTGGCATTGGCGAAGCTTAAACGCTGAAAATGCTCTTGAATAGGCTCAACATGAAATTGTCCCTGCGCCAAGCCGGTCAATTGCTGTGTCAGAGAACCTGAGGCATACAGCCATGGTTTTAGCTCAGCAGACATAGTGGGCATCAAGGCATGCTGATTTTTAGAAAAATACGTCATGTTTAACAGTTATCTGCTTTAGCAATCACTTCAAATTTGCCTTGGGGTGTTTTAATTAAAATTAAGCCTTCAGCGCTTAAATAAAACTCTTTTGGATAGTCAAATGTAAGTGCCAGTTCAGGATTTTTCAGTTCAACAAACTGTGCTTGTTTATAACCTTCAATGGTATGCCCTACTTCCAAATATGTAACTTCAGAAAAATTTAACTTAAAACCTTGTGCATGGTCTTTAGGATCATTCCAAGGAAAAAATCCGGTATGTTTTTTACGTGGTTTAGCCATAACAATCTAATTCAACATTCTTTGCTTTATATTAACCCAGTATAGAAAAAACCCGCGACATGCGCGGGTTTTTTACAGGGAAATTCTTGAAAGAATTACAGGCTGTAGTACATCTCGAATTCAACTGGGTGAGTGGTCGTGTTTAAACGACGCACTTCTTCAGTTTTAAGTTCGATATAGGCATCAAGCATGTCTTTCGTGAACACGCCACCTTTCAGCAGGTAATCATGATCTGCTTCAAGTGCTTCAAGCGCCATATCCAGGCTATGCGCCACTGTCGGGATTTTCGCTTCTTCTTCAGGAGGAAGATCGTACAGGTTTTTGTCAGCCGCTTCACCTGGATGAATCTTGTTTTGGATACCGTCGATACCTGCCATCAACAATGCCGCGAAACCGAGGTACGGGTTCATCATTGGATCTGGGAAGCGAGCTTCAATACGCTTGCCTTTCGGGCTTGACACGTAAGGAATACGGATAGATGCAGAACGGTTACGCGCTGAGTAAGCCAGCATAATCGGTGCTTCGAAATGCGGAACCAGACGCTTGTACGAGTTTGTAGAAGGGTTGGTTAATGCATTCAATGAACGCGCATGTTTGATAATACCGCCAATGAAGTACAATGCCATTTCTGAAAGGCCTGCATATTCATCACCAGCAAACAAGTTCTTGCCATCTTTAGAGATCGACATGTGAACGTGCATACCAGAACCGTTATCGCCAACCATTGGTTTAGGCATAAAGGTTGCTGTTTTCGCATATTGATGCGCAACGTTCCAAACCGCATATTTAAACTGTTGAACTTCGTCCGCTTTACGAACCATGGTGTTGAAGCTTACACCAATTTCCAACTGGCAAGATGCAACTTCATGGTGATGTACTTCTACACGACCTGGGCCCATGATGTCTTCAATTTTGGCACACATATCTGCACGCATATCATGTGAAGAATCAACTGGAGGAACCGGGAAGTAACCACCTTTTACGCGTGGACGGTGACCAGAGTTACCACCTTCGTAGTCATTGTTGGTTGACCAGGCCGCTTCTTCAGCGATCAATGTATGGCGCGCGCCAGACATATCGATTTCCCATTTCACTTCGTCAAATACGAAGAATTCTGGTTCTGGGCCAAAGAATGCTGTATCACCAATACCTGTTGATTTTAGGTATTCTTCAGCACGGCGAGCAATCGAACGTGGGTCACGGTCATAACCCTGACCTGTAGAAGGCTCAATCACATCACAAGTCACAACAACTGTAGGCTCGGCAAAGAACGGGTCGATGAAACCGGTTTCTGCATCTGGGCGTAAAATCATGTCAGATGCTTCGATGCCCTTCCAACCAGCAATTGAAGAACCGTCGAACATTTTACCGTCTTCAAAAGTATCTTCGTCGATTGTATCTGCGGGGTAAGTCACATGTTGTTCTTTACCTTTAGTATCCGTAAAACGGAAATCGACCCATTTCGCGCCACTTTCTTGGATGAGTTGAAGGACTTTGTTCGCCATGCTCATTTTGCTCCGATGAATTTTTGTTGCACTCGTTACGTGCGTGTTAGTAGTTGGTAGTCATTAAGCAATTACCGTACCAACTATTCAAAGTATAGATAAAATCTTGAAATCTATATAAGAAATCATGAAGTGACAAAAATACTTTGCGACTATTATACTAGTTGAGAAACTAAATGCACTATATTCAGGCATTCTTCATTTATTTTATTTCGGCTTTATTTTTTAGCGCACCTAAATAGTGCAATCACCTATAGAAGTGTATTAAAAACATAGTTTTTTATATAAAATTTGCTACTTTTTCGTGTATTTGTTTAAAAAACACCCATATGTTGCTAAAAATTGACTCTTTTCTCATGGTCTGAGGCAAACAGAAATCTGCAACATGCAGTTGCTCAGTGAATATTTTGATGCATTTTCTTTAAATATACTTTCTATACCATAGTCTATATAAATTTCTATTATTCAAGTGATGCTTTTTTCAACAGATTTTAGATCAATATTGCTGATTATTTTTAACTTATCAATTTTTCCCTAAAAAATACACAGCCTAAAGTTTCTTTAAGTAAGTCTATTACTTTAAATCATGATTAAAATTTTATTTCAGTTGATACAGATGCTTTTAAAGCAAATAAATTGAGCAAAATTGTTGCGCCGAATACGGCTATTTTTTGCTATGATGAATAGTGCTTTATTTTCACACAATGAAATCAATGATTTAGTCGTGTCACACCCGTGCTTGCAATAAGCGCAAATAAAGTACGATCTGGACAACTTTAGCACAGTTAAGTGCATTAATTTCAATAGGTTACTCATGCTTTTAATGGTCGACAACTATGACTCCTTTACTTACAACATCGTTCAATATTTTGGCGAACTGAATCAAGAAGTAAAAGTAGTCCGTAATGATGCCGTGACATTGGAAGATATAGAGCGATGGCAACCCAAGTATTTAGTGATTGGCCCCGGCCCATGCTCGCCGAGTGAAGCAGGCATTTCGATTCCTGCGATTCAGCATTTTGCTGGAAAAATTCCGTTATTGGGCGTTTGTCTCGGCCATCAGAGTATTGGTCAGGCATTTGGCGGTGACATCATACGTGCCAAACGTGTCATGCACGGCCGTCTGTCGGATATGTACCACAGCGATACCGGGATTTTCAGCAATCTTCCGTCGCCATTTCCTGCAACGCGCTATCATTCCCTGGTGATTGATCAAGCCACCTTGCCTGAATGTCTGGAAGTGACCTGCTGGACCAATGAAGCCGATGGCTCTATGGAAGAAATTATGGGGGTAAAACATAAGACATTGCCGGTCGAAGGCGTGCAGTTCCATCCTGAATCGATCCTGAGCCAGCATGGCCATCAAATCTTTAAAAACTTTCTCGAAATTTATGCCTAAGAACATCTTATGAATATTCAACAAGCTTTAAGCAATATTACCAAAAACATTCACCTGACTCAGGATCAAATGCAAGACGTGATGCGTGCCATCATGTCAGGTGAAACCACTGATGCCCAGATTGGTGCCCTGCTGATGGGTTTACGCCTTAAAGGCGAAAGCATTGATGAAATTACCGCAGCCGCACGGGTCATGCGTGAACTGGCTACCAAAATTGATGTCAGCGATATTCCTTATTTAGTCGATATTGTCGGTACAGGCGGTGATGGTCAAAACCTGTTTAACGTCTCTACCGCGTCTGCATTTGTGATTGCAGCAGCAGGCGCAACCATTGCTAAACATGGCAACCGTGGCGTTTCAACCAAATCAGGTTCGTCAGATTTACTGGAACAGGCTGGGATTAATCTTGACCTGAATATGCAGCAAACCGAGCGTTGTATCCGTGATGTGGGGGTCGGATTTCTGTTCGCACCGAATCATCATACAGCGATGAAATATGCAATCGGCCCACGCAAAGAATTAGGGATTCGCAGCATTTTCAACTTACTTGGCCCGCTTACGAATCCGGCCGGAGTAAATCGTTTAGTGATTGGTGTATTTTCCAATGAACTCTGCCGTCCAATTGCTGAAGTCATGAAACAGCTCGGTGCTGAACATGTGATGGTGGTACATTCACGTGATGGTCTGGATGAAATCAGTATTGCCTCTTCAACTCATGTCGCTGAACTGAAAAATGGCGAAGTCACGGAATGGGAAATTATTCCTGAATCGGTCGATATTGAATCGCAAACCCTGACCGGACTGATTGTGGAAGATTCTGCGCAAAGTCTGGCTTTAATCAAAGATGCACTGGGCAAGAAAAAATCAGACATCGGTGATAAAGCCGCCAATATGATCGCGCTGAATGCCGGCGCGGGTATTTATGTCTCCGGTTTAACCAGCAGCTATAAGCAAGGTGTTGCGCTGGCACATGACATTATTTACGGCGGTCAGGCACTTGAAAAAATGAGTGTGCTGTCTGAATTTACCAAAACCATTAAACAATACGAAGCTTAATTCGGTCAGGAATTTTGATCATGGTGGATATCGCAAATACAATTTTAGGCAAGATTGTTGACCGTAAAACGGAAGAATTTGCTCTACGTTTAAAGCAGAAAAGCTATAAAGATCTGGAAGAGCTGGCTCAAGGTGCATCAGCTGTGCGTGGTTTTGCCCAGTCTTTAATGTCAAAACGTCCGGGTGTAATTGCTGAAATCAAGAAAGCCTCACCATCTAAGGGGATTATTCGTGAGAATTTTAATCCTGCAGAAATTGCAGCACAGTATCAGGATGCAGGCGCAGCCTGTTTATCGGTGCTGACCGATGTAGACTTTTTTCAGGGTGCAGATGAAAATATTCAGATTGCCCGTTCGCATTGTGACCTGCCGGCGCTGCGTAAAGATTTCCTGATCGATCCTTATGGAGTCATTGAAGCACGTGCCTTAGATGCAGATTGTATTTTACTGATTGTGGCATGTCTGTCAGATCAGCAACTGGAAGAAATGTCGAAGACTGCTTTTGAGCATAATTTAGATGTTTTAGTTGAAGTACATGATGAAGCTGAACTGGAACGTGCGCTGAAACTTTCAGATCGCTGCTTGCTGGGTGTGAATAACCGTAATTTAAAAACCTTCGATGTCGATTTAGATACCTCGATTCGTTTAAAGAACTTACTCGATCCCTCTCGCCTGTTAGTCACTGAAAGTGGTATTGCTACTCCTGCCGATGTGGCGATGATGCAACAGCATGATATTCACGCTTTCTTGGTCGGTGAAAGCTTTATGAAACAGTCTCGTCCGGATCATGCTTTCCGTGATTTGTTTGGTGAGCCTGAAGCGGTTTAACTATTGACTAGTTTAATACTTAGACCAAGCCCAATCTCAGGATTGGGCTTTTTTATTTTCAGGATTGATAAGAAAAGAAATAGCATCATGTGAATTCATAAATACCGAGACATGCCATGCAAGCAATTCATTTCTCCTTTATCTATTTTCAGACTATAATTCTGTTAAATTCCGCATCTTCCTTGTTTTTACATTATGAGTAAACACGATTCTTCATTATCTAAAGATCAGTACAACCTGCTGAAATCTTTTAAGAAGCAAATTACACAGCCGCATAGCCCTGCGGTTGTTGCTGCACCCGTTGAAAAGACTGTCGAGCAAGAAGCTTTAGAAGAACTGGAATTATTCCGCAAACAAATGCAGGGCGTGCAAAAAATTGAATCGGGAAATACCGTTCAATTGGACAAACCGCGCAAGAAAAAACCGGATGCACAAGTCCTGGCAAAGCGTGCAGCGGCGACTGGCCCGATGGAAACAGATGCCATGGCATTATCGGACACGCAGGCCATGCTCAATCCTGTCGGGAGTCAGGCCAACTTGAGCTATCGCATTGCCACCTTGCAGCATAAAGTGTTTGAAGACTTAAAAGCCGGCAATTTACGCTGGTTTGAAGCTGTGGATCTGCATGGCTGTACCGTGGAAGAAGCGCGTCAGGCGGTGCTACAAATTATCCAGATCGCCAAAGATGAAAACCAGAACGTGATTAAGATCGTACACGGTAAAGGCCCGGAAGCGATTTTAAAAACCTATGTGAATGGTTGGCTGCGTCAGCATCGCGATGTTTTGGCTTTTGTCAGTGCCCCTGAAAAACAAGGCGGTACTGGTGCAGTTCTGGTTCTGCTAAAACGTGCAGAAAAGAATCCAAAGTTTAAACAGTAACCGGTTTTCGCCTCAAAACAAGGCATTGTAAAAGTTTTCTGCTACAATGCCGTCCTTGTTCATTCTCAGTTTAAGTGAATACGTCATATGACTATGCAGCAATCCTACGCAAACATTCTTACTGCCGTTGGCGAAGATCTCAATCGCCCTGGTCTCAAAGATACGCCTGTGCGTGCTGCCAAAGCATTTTCATATTTAACCTCGGGTTATAGTCAGACACTTGAAGAAGTCACCAACAAAGCGGTCTTTCCTTCCGACAACCGTGAAATGGTACTGGTCAAAAACATCGAATTCTATTCCTTATGTGAACATCATTTATTGCCATTTTATGGCCGTGTCCATATCGCCTATTTACCAGAAGGTCATGTCTTGGGCCTGTCCAAATTTGCCCGTATTACTGAAATGTTTGCGCGTCGTTTGCAAATCCAGGAAAACTTGACCCAGCAAATTGCAGAAGCAGTGGCGGAAATCACCAAAGCACGTGGTGTCGCCGTGATGATTGATTCTGCACATATGTGCATGATGATGCGTGGTGTGGGCAAACAGGAATCGACCACACGTACAGTCTCTTTTATTGGTGATTTTAAAACTGATAAAGAAACCCGCCGTGAGTTTTTAAGTGCAGTGCCAGAAAGCTACTAAGCCTTAAAAGCCAATTATTTAAAGCCTCGATCATTCGGGGTTTTTTTAATTTCTTATAAACTGCTCTGGTCAGAGAATATCGATATCACAGCTGCTGTTGACCAAATTTGCATTCGTTATACTTGCAGCTAAACAATTGCTGCTTATCTTTGCAACAAGCCTACATTTAGATACATGATAAAGTTTTAATCCAGTTAGTCCTCGCTTAAAGTAAATTGACGTTGATATACAGCAAACAGCTTTATATCTTTCTGCTTGATTTTTAATGACAAGGAAAATGACCATGGCGAATAGCAAAAACAATCAGGACAAAGACAGCAAGAAATCTGCAAAAACTGCTAAAAAGACGCAAGATGAAAAACTGAAGAAGTCGAACAAAAGCAGTGACAAGGACAGCGATCGCAAAGTCAGCAAAAAAGCTGAAAGTGCTAAATCTAAAGCAGCATCTTCTAAAAAAGAGAATGCCAGTAAAGATGAAAAAGTAAAGGCGAAGAAAAGTGCGAGTTCTAAAGGCAGCGATAAAGCCAAAGACCTGAAAACATCTTCAGCGAAAAAACCGGCTAAAGCGAAAAGCAGCAATAAGAGCAAAGATGAAGACAGCAAGACGAAAAAATCTTCTTCAAAAAAATCAGCACCGGCCAAAAAGCAGTCAAGCACTTCGTCCAAGAGCAAGTCTGATAAAGCCAAAACCTCGAAGACCAGTTCGAAAAAGTCAAAGTAAAATCCAAGCCCCATGACTGGGGCTTTTCTTGATCCTGATCTCGGGTGAGTAGATCAGTAGAATTATTTTATATTTTTTAGTGTGTTCTTTATTGAGTGATACCGACCCTTCTAAATATAAGGCAAAGATATGAGTCCAGCAGCCAAAAATCCGCCGCCAAAACGTCAGTCACGGGTGGTGTCGAATAGTTTTGATTATTCTCTGGACTTCGAAAAGATTAATTTTCGCAAACGGCCCGAGTTGTACCGAATTGGCCGGGGAGAACAAGGCGTATTACTGGTTGAGCCTTATAAGTCGGAAATTTTGCCTCACTGGCGCTTTGCAGATGCAGAAAAAGCCCAAGCCAGCAGTGACCAGATTTATCAACTTTTCTTAGATTATCTAGAACAAGAGGACTTTATCGGCGCGGACATGGCACGCAAGTTTTTACAGATGGGTTATACCCGTGCCCGCCGTTATGCCAATCATAAAGGCGGTAAAAAATATGACGGGCCGGTTCCTGCAGATAAAAAAGGCTTAAGCGGTGCACATGGTCGTTCAGAACTGCCACGCAGTCAGGAAGATCCGGTTAAAGCCGCGGCTGCCAAAATTTTCAAACAAAAATGGGATGATGCTAAAAATCATCCCGAATACATTCGGCAAAAGGAAAAATTTCAGACCTTTATCCAGCAACAGATCACCGGTTAATTTCTATTTTTGAGTAAGTGAATGTCCTGCCGGCGTCATAGGCTGCTGTGCCATGTAGACCCGGTTACGGCCGGTATTTTTTGCCATATATAATGCCGTATCTGCAGCATCCAAAAAGCGCTGATAATCCGGATGTCCATCATATAGAGCACAGCCGATACTGATGGTGATTGTAAACTGTTGTCCTTGCGTCGTGTTAATCATGCCATTTTCAACATATTTGCGAATACTTTCGGCAATATTCAAGGCACGTTGCTGATCCGTATCAACTAACAACAATAAGAACTCTTCACCGCCAATCCGGAATGCATAATCACTGCCCTGACTGTATTTTTGCAATGCCTCGGCAATAAATTTAAGCGCCAAATCCCCTGCGGTATGGCCAAATTTATCGTTGATGCTTTTAAAGAAATCGGCATCTATGGCCAGTAAAGACAAAGGCGTATGATTTTTACGGGAAAAAGTGATTTCACGGGAAATCACCGTATTTAAATAACGGCGATTTAAGAGCTGGGTCAATGAATCATTGCCTGATTCAATATATTCTGCAACCTGAAATAACTGATCGACCAGCAGTTGAATCTCACGATTGAAGTCACGAATTTGCTGAATTAAGCCCAGCGCATTATTTTTATCCGTACAGTTCAGCATGGCCTGATTAAGTGCATCGACCTGATAAATCCGCTCAATAATCAGGTCGACCTGATCGGAACCGGTAAAGGCATAGGAGGCTTTGTGTATGAACCATAAACCAAATTCAGACTTGGACAGCATCGGATGCTTCAAGCCGATATGACCAGAAAAGACCTTGAACATCAGTTCATTTTCCCAGTCCAGCAGTGAGCTGCGCTGTTTATCTTTTTGTACCGCCACATCCTGCATTGCAGAAAAAACCCGGTAACTGTGTTTGATTTCCTGATTCATGGCAGTTTTGGCTTCATAAGAACGGCACATGATTTCAGTGGCAAAGCCCATGATTTGTATAATATAGCTACAGGTTGTCAGCATGTTTGGCTGGGGGTTCAGGCTCAGCAATTCAAACATTTTACGTTCAATTTCACGGATGCCGCGCATGATCAGCCAGGATGGAATGCCCACGCGCGCATGTACATGTCCCACGATATTCTGTTTTTGCACTGCTTCGACATAGCGCTTATTGATTGGCACACTAAAACTTTCTGATAACCATTGAATCAGGGTGTTGCGTAAACGTTTTTGCACCAGTTCATCGGTTAAAAAATGTGCCGACTCTTGTTCGAGCAGCATATTTTTATAGAATTCTTCAACCAGTACCTGAGAATGATCTTGAATGAACTGGAAGGCATGCAATAGATCATCTGCTGAATAATTCTGACAAATCTGCTTCCATTGTTCGGCCAGCATTGCCATGCATTCATTATTCATACAGCCTATTCCCCAAATATTGCAATTTGTATTAACATTATGTGACAAATATAACAAAATTAAAAAAATTTAACTGATATATCGCTAAGATTATTTTGATCAGGCTGATCGATTTTTCACACAAAAAGCGGGATGAGCAAATCATTAAAGTACTGATATGGAGCGCATCTTTAGTCTGAATGACATTAAAAATAACGGATCAGGCCCAGACTCCATTGGTCCCAGTCTTGATCCTGTTGCTGCTGATATTCCCATGACAGGCGAATTGCATTTTGTGCCGTAAATGCATACTGCAATTGGGTATTCAGCTTTAAATGCCAGCGGTGTGAATCTTCCCAGTAAGGCAGTTCTACTTGTACCATACTATTGATCTGATCATTCCAGATATTTTGACAACCCAAGGTCGGCCCTGCTCCCACGCGCCAGCCCTGATCAAGTGCCTTACCCGCCTGCACCTGACTTTGCATTTGTGCATAACATAAATGTTCGCGGCTCGTATTTGCCCAGCTATAGCCCACTTGGGTTTTTAAACTGGCGACGCCATGCTGCTGCTCTTCACTAAACTGACCATGGCTATCTAATGCTTCCTGTTTCCAGCCCAGATTAAAACCCCAGGATAAGGGCGTATTAAATGGATTAATCGGATTATAAGAATTGACTGCCAGCAGCTCCAGATGTTCCAGTTTGAGTTCACTATCACGATATTGTAATGCCCCATCCAGAAACAGCAGTTGTGTCCCCGTACGCAAACCACCCTGTGGATCGATCAAATCATGATAGGCTTGCCGCTGTCCAAGCTGAACAAAGGATTCGCCCTGAACCTGTCCGGCCTGAATACTGATATTGCGCGCATGATGGCTTTGTACTGGATCTGTGTGCGGGCGCTGAGGTGTTGCACGCTGTTTCTCGATATCCAGCTGGCTTCTTAAACCCAGCAACTTGCGAAAACGTGGCTGGGCAAAAGGCTCATCTATCTTTTGGCGCAGAAAATCCAGATACAAATGATCATAGGCCATTTCCAGAATTTTAGCCTGATCCTCTGCCGGATAAGCTTGCAAGATCGCAGGCATTGCGACTGTTTCCGCATAAGCGAGCTGATGCGCAGTTTTTGCCAAAGCTTTACCATGTTGTCTGGACTGCGCCAGCAACTGCGTTTCCAGGGCCGGACGATACACTTTCTGTTTAATCAGGCCCTGCTGTTCCACCACTTTTAAGGTTTCGATTGGAATTGCAGTCGAGTTAAACTGTTGCTGTAAATTCAGTTCCGGACGCACCAGATCGAATAGACCCAACAGGCGATAAGCACAATTATCATTAATAAAATAATAAGGGAAACTCACCTTTTGCATTTCCCAAAGATGCTGCACCAGAAACCGGGTCTCTTGCGGAGTTAAATTTAATTCATATTCCCACAAATCCCGGCTTTCAAAGTCGCCATATTCTTTAACCTTGCGATAATAGGGCATCAAGGAATATTCACCCGGATACTGCCCGGTCAGTCCTTTCCAGGCAAAGGACCAGTTGTCATTGCCATCGACAGTTGCTGCATAGTTGACTGCATAGGAAATCAGGTTGAGCTGTTGCTGATCTTTGGGATCCAGACGTAATAAGGTATGCCCGAACATCGAGCTGGGATTGCCCATAAAGTCCGTGGCATAAATCAGCGTGGCCTGATAAGGCTTGACCTCAGCAATCCATTGATCAAACTCGGGACAGCTCACTTCAGGCAATTGCTGTTCGGAAATATCCAGCTGCTGCATTAACCAGCTGCTGCGGGCCGGAAACTTACAGCGCACGGACTGATTCGGTGCTGCAGTCGAGAATAAAGCCTGAATATTATGCTGTATTTCTTTTTTTAAATTGCTCTGGCCCTGTTCTGCCAGAAAATAGCCTGAATAATCGACTTCGCTCTGGCCTTTCGAATTGGCATACATCAGACGCTGCCAGGTGATGCTCTGATCCAGACCTTTGCTTGCGGCCTGATCAAGATAATGCTGGATATCTGGATTAATTTCGCTTGCAAAACTTAAGGGGCTGAAGGCCAGTCCCAACATGAAGAACGCATATTTCATTCAGTTAACTTATTCTCGTCAATTTCTTTGAGTCATAAGAAAAACCCTGCCAGAGCAGCAGGGTTTTCAAAGTGCGGATCAGATGTAAGATTTCAATACTTCATCTTTGGCCATCACCGTTTGTAATGAGCTTAGAACTTGAAGTGTATTCTGGTTTTGCTCAGAATAAATTTCAGCAAAATTCTGTTTGGAAACACTAAAGAAACGGCCTTTGTCTTCAGATTTAATATTCAGCAGTTCAGCCAGTACATTCAGGCTTTCACCTTCGCCAACTGCCATGTCACGCGCCAGTGCTTCAGCATTTTCATTGGTAAAGGTCACCACTTGAGCAGTCACTGTCCCGCCCTGGCTACAACCTAAAGTACCAAATGTAATCCCAAGCCATTGATTCGTGAAAAGAACGTTGGTGGTACCAGCTAAAAGTTTAGGAATAATACCCGTCTGCCCTGCCCATACCTGGCTTCCGATACCACAGCCGACATCTCGGTCAGCCATCGCCATACTTGAACCAGTCGCTAATACTGCCGCCAGCATAATTTTTTTCAACATACTTATTCTCCAGTTATTCTCATGCAATCTTTGTTATTACTCTCATTATGTAATTTGACTTACACACTCAGCAGAGTAGCGATAAGTCAGGTTTGGCGCAATCGAAAAAATGCATGCTTTACATAAACATAACCTGAATAATTCCATTACTCTTTCAGCGTCCAGTCGCCATGTAAATTGCGCTGCCCTAAAATCTTCAGTACCAAGACCAGACTCAGCAATAACAACAAATACCAGGACCCGAGTTTGCCCCAGCCCACCATATGCCATTGTTCAATCTGACTTGGATAGAGCCAGATCTGATAAAAGGTACTGATGTTCTCGGCAATCCAGATGATAAAGGCCAGCAGCAGCAAGATCGGTAACATTGGCAACTGAAAAGCGTGCTGATTCAACTGAAAACGAATTTTAGTTTTCCAGAACATCAGCACGCTCCAGACAAATAAAAGCATGCGATAGTCAGGAATAAAAAACTTGCTCATAAAGTTGATATAAGACAACACCGCCAGCAGCAACATATGGCGAAAGCCTGGCAACTTTTCAAATGAGACCTGATATAAACGCAAGGAACGCGCAAAAAAACTGCCGACCGCAGAATACATAAAACCGGCAAATAAAGGCACGGTCATAATTTTAAAGATTGCCGGTTGTGGATAATACCAGGAGGCAATCGCAGGATGGGTCAGAAAGATTTCCATCACCATGGCCATGAGATGAAACAGCGCAATCACTTTGG
Source organism: Acinetobacter sp. F-1 (assembly GCF_022869025.1). NCBI lineage: Bacteria > Pseudomonadati > Pseudomonadota > Gammaproteobacteria > Moraxellales > Moraxellaceae > Acinetobacter > Acinetobacter sp. F-1. The sequence continues at coordinate 184,253 of NZ_JAJKFX010000001.1, forward strand.
CTTCGGCCCAGGATTCCAGTTTGGTATAAAGCAGCAGCACCTGAATGAGCAGGGCAAAAAATAACAGATAGTCATAACGGTAAAAACCGTAAAACAGATCACTGCCCATGGCAGCAGTGAGTGCAAACGCCAGCAGGAGTAGAATCCCAAATAAGGCAGCCGAAGCTGCCTTATAGGTAAATTCAAACCCTGATTTGAATAGATCGATCAAGGTTTAAATCCTAAAGATATTTAGCACTATACTCATGTACGGTATCAATAAAGGCTTTTGGATTGGCTGGATCGACCCACTGGGTAATGCCGTGGCCGAGGTTTGCTACATAACCGGTTTTTTCACCATTGGCATAAGCATCATCCAGCATGGCTTTGGTCGCCTTAATAATAGTTTCCGATGAACCATATAAGGTCGCAGGGTCGAGGTTACCCTGAAGCGCAGCACGACCCGCAACGGTTTGACGTGCTACATCCAGTGGTGTGGTCCAGTCCAGACCAAAGGCATCTGCGCCTGTAGCGATCATCGGTTCCAACCACTGACCGCCACCTTTGGTAAACAGAATTACTGGAATCTTGCGGCCATCTTTTTCACGGTGCAAGCCAGTAACAATCTTCTTCATATAGTTGAGCGAGAATTCAATATATTCACGATGTGCCAGTGCGCCGCCCCAACTATCAAAAATCTGTACCGCTTGTGCACCTGCATCAATCTGCGCATTCAGATAATCAATCACGGCATCGGCTAGACGTTCCAGCAAAGCATGCAGCACTTCAGGCTGTGCATACATCATATTTTTGGTGAAGCGGAAATCTTTGCTTGAACCGCCTTCTACCATATAAGTCGCCAAGGTCCACGGACTGCCAGAGAAACCGATCAGAGGAACCTGGCCACCCAAGGCTGAACGAATGGTCGACACTGCATTCATCACATAATCCAGATCCGATTTTGCATTAAAGGCTGGCAGATTTGCGACATCCTGCTCGGTACGGACTGTTTTATGAAATTTAGGCCCTTCACCCACTTCAAAATACAATCCTAAACCTAAAGCATCAGGCACTGTCAAAATGTCAGAGAACAAAATCGCGGCGTCCAGATCATAACGGCGTAAAGGCTGTAAGGTCACTTCACAGGCCAGTTCAGTATTTTTGCAAAGAGAAAGGAAATCTCCTGCCTGAGCACGCGTTGCGCGATATTCTGGTAAATAACGGCCCGCCTGACGCATCATCCATACCGGAGTGGCATCTACAGGTTCACGCAACAAGGCGCGCAGAAAACGATCATTTTTTAAGGTCGTCATTTACTTTCCTATCTATCTTTGATATTCGCCATATCATAACAAAAAGGTTGTATTTTTAATAACTTCTGCTGACTTTAAAAACCGATCAGCTTAAGCGGCCAAATGTGATGTTTTACACAAAACAACTACTGCATCTCCACATTTTTTCTGTAATACTTATAGTGTTTTTTCACATTTTTAAAGAAATAATTTTAAGGTTGATTTACATGTTCGTTCGCACAATGCTCGCTGTGAGTTTAGGTTGCATTTTCGCAGGTACTGTTTTTGCTGCGTCTACTGCTGAACAACCATTGAACCCGCAAGTTGTTACCGATGTTTCAGTCCAGGATCCTATTGATCCACTCGCGACTGAAGCTTCAGCCGCCCAAGCACCGGCTGAAGCCAAAATTACGGCGCAAGAACAACAAGACTTAAATCAGGCCTCTGAAGCACTGAATGAGCTACAAGATACCGAAGATCAATCTGCTGATATTGGTGCAGCGCCAAATACCAAGGCCCCGACGAACTCTGCTGCGACCAAAGCTTCGTGGACTTTAGACGGCTTAAACAATGCCCAGTGGTATGAAAACATTGGTGCAGGTCAATTTCCGGTCTACGCACGTGCACATGTCATGCTCAACAATGCTCACGCTTCACCGGGTGCGATTGATGGTACCAGCGGCAAGAACACACTGAAAGCAATTGCGTCTTTCCAGCAAATGAATGGCATCAAGCCAAATGGCGTACTGACGCAGGAAACCTGGGACAAACTGGTGGCACGTCAGGGTTCCAAGCCGACCTTTGTAGAATACACCATCACTGAAAAAGATCTGGCCGGGCCATTTGCCAAATCGATTCCTTCAGATTATGCGCTACAGGCGAAAATGAAAGGTTTGTACTACACCAGCGCATCTGAAATGCTCAGTGAAAAGTTCCATATGGATGAAAACTTCCTGAAGAAGTTGAATCCAGGTGCTAATTTTAACAAAGTCGGCCAAAAGATTCTGGTGACCAATGTTCGTAATGAGCTACCAGAAGGTATTCACTTGATTGTTGCACATAAAGGTGCCAAACAACTGTACTTATTTAACAGTAAAAATCAAATGATCGGCTCATTCCCTGCCAGTATCGGCAATACCAGTACGCCTTCACCAACGGGCACTTATAAAATCACCGGCGTTGCACCAAATCCTTGGTATAGCTACTCGCCAAGTAACTTTGTTCAAGGTAAAAACACCAAACCACTGTCTCTACCACCAGGTCCAAACGGCCCGGTCGGTAATGTTTGGATTGGCCTCAACAAAAAATCATTTGGTATTCACGGCACACCGAATCCGTCCATGATTTCTAAATCCTATTCACACGGTTGTATCCGTCTGACCAACTGGGATGCCAATGATCTTGGCCGTAAAGTCAAATCTGGCGTAACTGTTCGTTTCCTGGAATAATGATCCGTAAAATGCTTTGAATAAAATGGCCCGCTTTTCAGTGGGCTTTTTTATGACTTGATTTTAAGCTGATATATCGTTGCAAAAATGCAATGATATGTCGCCCATTTGAGATTTTTTTGAGCTTAAAACAACAGTATGATGATCTCAAGTTGAAAATAAGATCGAGATGAAATCATGAAGGCTTTTCTACATCCTAGCGAAAATCGTGGTCATGTAAAAATGGGCTGGCTGGAGTCTAAGCACAGCTTCTCATTTGGTAACTGGTATGATCCCAAGTATATGGGGATCAGTGCCTTACGTGTTATTAATGACGATTTAATCGCTGGGCATCAGGGTTTTGGAACCCATCCCCATGACAATATGGAAATCCTGACCTGCGTACTGAAAGGAACCATTACTCATCAGGACAGCATGGGCAATCATGGCGGCATTGCTGCCGGTGAATGGCAGCTCATGAGTGCCGGAACAGGTATTCGTCATAGTGAAATGAATCAGGGTGATGAACAGGTACATTTACTGCAAATCTGGATTATTCCCAATGAACAGGATGCCAAACCGAATTATCAGCAAATTCGCCTGGATCCGCATGAGCAGCCCAACCAGTGGCATTTGATTTGTGGACCGAATGGCAATGCGCCGATGCATATTCGTCAGAATGCTGAAGTCAAAACTGCGGTAATTCAGCAAGGTCAAAGTTTGCAAGTGCAGACCACCCAGCAGATCAATTATATTCATGTAGTTTCTGGCACTGTGCAGATTGCAGAACATAGAGTTGAGGCGGGTGGTGCAATTGCTTTTCTGGATGACTCAGCGATTCAAGCCATCGATGATGCGCAAGTGATCTGGTTTGATTTACCAGAAGTGCCTCACTAAGTTTTAAGGCTCTCACCCATCATGGCTATTAATCACTTTGATGAATAGCCATTTTTTATGAATCGAGAATAAAAGCAGACAGAAGCTTTATCAGAAGATAATTTTTTAAAAACAGCTATAAAAATCACACCAATTCACATCAGTTTTTTACTTAAAATTCTGGCATTTCAGGCGAAGATGAAGCTGATTCATTTCTATTGAATGAACGCATCGCGAATGGCTGATCTGGTCATGGTCTTATATGGGATTCAACGTCTATCCAGCTTTGTATTGATTTTAAATAAACCAAAGAGCAACGCTTATGAACCAGATTTTAGAAATTCAGAATCACCAGCAACATGCTCTGCATTTTTTACTAGCGTTTTTAAAACAACAAAACTATCAGTTCACAGCCATTACCCCGTTGTCGCATCAACGGATTTTAGATCGTAAAAGAAACGAGAAAAATCAGGAAATAACCCTGCAGGATATATTTGGCTGGAATCTGGAATTTAGCAAAACCGATCTTGATCCGGTTCTTTTTTCCTTGCTGGCAAAACAGCAACTTCTACAGGTTCAGGATGAGCAATACACCAGTCTGGTCAGAGTCGCTTCACTGGAAGGTGAACTCTTTATTCACTCTTCCTTTCCGACCACACAACAGGATGCTGTTTTTTTTGGTCCCGATACTTATCGCTTTGTCTATCATCTCAAGCAATATCTAGCCACCGAACCTCGCCCTTTCAAACGGGCTGCTGAAATATGCTGTGGCACCTCTGCTGCTGCCATCAGTATCGCCAAATACTTTCCGGATCATGAGGAAATCTTTGTAGCAGATCTAAACCCCAAAGCCTTGCTCTATAGTCAGCTCAACATTGATTTTTCGGGTTTTGCTTCAATCTCTCCTGTACAGAGCAATTTATTTTCCAATCTTGAAGGTCAGTTTGACCTGTTTTTTGCCAATCCACCTTATTTAATTGATCCTGAGCAACGGCAATATCGACACGGAGGTAATGAGCTCGATGGCAATGAATTATCTTTTAAAATTATAAAACAAGGCCTGCAAAGGCTAAATTCAGGCGGCCGTTTATTTTTATATACCGGCGCTACCATCACACGAAATGGCAATCGATTTTTACAGTATCTGCAAGACCTGATGCAGCAGCATCAAAATATTCACTGGTCTTATGAGGAAATTGATCCGGATATTTTTGGTGAAGAATTAGAGCAACCTGCTTATCAGCATGTGGAAAGAATTGCTCTGGCTCTGATTAAGATTGAAGTATGCAATTGAAGAATATCTGTTTATAAATTATCGACTTTTTAAATATCGAACCTCTTTAAGATCCGTTTATTTTAAATCATTCTGTAAAATTCATCAGCAATAAAAAAACCCCAATCTTTCGATTGGGGTTTTTAAAATTTGGCGGAAGCGGTGAGATTCGAACTCACGGAGGACTCACACCCTCGTCGGTTTTCAAGACCGGTGCATTAAACCGCTCTGCCACGCTTCCATGTGCGCAATAATACGGAGCTTTTACCCGACTGACAAGTGAAAATTACAGTGAAGGTAGCCAACTGCATATAGTTTCATCAAATTCTTACAATTTTGCTGCTAATTCCGCTCCTTCACGAATAGCACGCTTGGCATCTAGTTCAGCTGCCAGTTTTGCACCGCCAATAATATGATACTGCGCCAAGGTATTTTCCCCGGCAATCGGCATTAGGTCTTTCACCGACTCCTGACCTGCACATACCACAATGCTATCCACACGCAATAATTGAGCATGACCATCGACCTCAATCCATAAACCTTCATCGGTAACAGATTTATATTGCACACCGCGCAACATACGCACTGCATGTTTTTTTAACTGGGCACGATGTACCCAGCCTGAAGTCTTGCCCAGTCCTGCACCAAGTGGTGTTTTTTTACGCTGTAACAGATAAATCTCCCGTACCGGAGGTTCTACTTCAGCTCGCTGTAACCCACCTTCAGTCACATAATCTGGATGTGCATCAACACCCCACTCTCGCTTCCATTCATCTACAGGTTGCGGCTGTATTTGATGCGGTGGCTTTAATAAAAACTCGGACACATCAAAACCGATCCCGCCTGCGCCAATGACCGCAACACGATCACCGACAGGTGCGCCACGTAGCACTTCTGCATAAGACAAGACTTGTGGTGCCTGACTGCCTTCGATATTCAAGGCACGTGGCACGACACCTGTAGCCACAATCACTTCATCAAAACCTTCACGCTCCAACTGCTCGCGATTGACTCGGGTATTTAAACGTACATCTACTCCGGTTTTTTCCAGTTGCACCTTAAAATAGCGAATAGTTTCGTGAAATTCTTCTTTCCCCGGAATCACTTTAGCCAAGTTAAACTGCCCGCCTACTTCGTGACTGGCTTCAAATAGCGTCACATCATGGCCACGGCTAGCAGCGATTGTTGCTGCTGATAAACCGGCAACTCCTCCGCCAATCACTGCAATACTTTTTGGTTTTTTGGTTTTGACATAGACCAGTTCAGTTTCATAACCGGCACGCGGATTGACCAGACAGGTTGCCCGCTGGTTTTTAAAGGTATGATCCAGACAGGCCTGATTACAGGCAATACAGGTATTAATTTCATCAACACGATTGGTTGCTGTTTTATTGACCCAGAACGCATCTGCCAAAAGCGGACGTGCCATCTGTACCATATCTGCCTGACCGGAAGCCAGAATCGCTTCGGCAGTGTCTGGCATATTGATGCGGTTAGACGCAATCACTGGCACCGAAACATGTTTTTTGACTTCAGCGGTGTAATCGACAAAAGCTGCTCGCGGCACAGAAGTGACAATAGTCGGAATACGCGCTTCATGCCAGCCAATACCGGTATTAAGTAAAGTAATTCCGGCCTTTTCCAATGCTTTAGCTACGGTAATCACTTCCTGCATAGTATTGCCATCATGCACCAAATCGAGAAGCGACAAACGGAAACAGATAATAAATTTCTCACCAATTTCAGCGCGAATCGCTTTAACAATTTCTACGGCAAAACGCATCCGGTTTTCAATCGGGCCGCCCCAACGGTCAGTACGCTGATTGACATGACGACTTAAAAACTGATTCAGCAAATAGCCTTCAGAACCCATGATTTCCACGCCATCATAGCCGGCTTTTTTGGCAATGCTGGCAGTTTTCACATAATCCTGAATAGTATTCAGGATCTGTTTATCTGACATTTCACGCGGTTTAAAAGGAGAAATTGGCGATTTAATCGGACTGGCTGAAACCACAAAAGGCTGATAGCCATAACGTCCGGCATGCAGAATCTGTAAAAGAATTTTAGCACCATGCTTATGCACTGCATGTGTCACCAGACGATGTGGTGCAATATCGCCCAAGGTATTCATGGTACCGCCTGCCGGCAATAACCAGCCTTGACGGTTAGGTGATATTCCACCCGTAATCAGCAGACCCACGCCACCCTTTGCACGTTCGCCAAAATAAGCTGCCAGTTTAGGATAATTATAAAAACGATCTTCCAGACCAGTATGCATCGATCCCATTACCACCCGGTTTTTAATGGTGGTGAAACCCAGATGAAGTGGTGTTAAAATATTGGCATAGCGCGTCGTAGTCATAACATATCCCTGATTTTTATTTGGCTAATAGCTTAAATCTTATAAAGGTACTTTAACTGATTTTTAGGGGCTTTTTATGACTATCAGGTCTGCATTCTCAGGCACAAATACCAATTGGCATATTCATGTCGAACATTCGCGATTAAATTATTGCTGCCATTGCCTTGCACTGGATTTCCATAATGCAATCGCACCCAATACTGTCCCAATCGGAAAACTGAACAGCATGAGGATTGCCATCACTCTGGATAATGTCCGCCCTGAACCATTCCCCTGCTTCACCTTGAGACAGGCTTGTATATTTAAAACAATCAGTATCAACAAAAGTAGTAGGATCATTCCAAGACTCAGCATGGAAATCGTGGATTGCTGATATTCCAGATATAAAAAAGCAATCGTACTAAAAACCAGCAAACCGGCATAAATCCCATGCAACAGGGCCAGCGTTTCATTCTTGGTTTTGGGATTTAAATTAGGTAATGGTGGAATAGGAGACGCCATGATTTTATTCCTCATTTATCTGATTTTTTAACTTTATGTGCTGAATATAGCGAATTTTTAATTTTTTAGCAGAATTCTGGTCAAAATTGTGCGATTTATGATTATTTAAGTCTATTGAATAGAGATTTTAAAACGAGTTTTTCTTTTCTAAAGCAAACCTAAATAAATTAATGATACAATTGATGCAATATGTATTTTTTCAGGCCACCAATTCTGGCGTGCCTATTTCATATCATTAGGATGAACAATGTCTGATAATGCAACTATCTTGCAGAATGTCCCAGTAGGTAAAAAAGTTGGTATTGCCTTCTCTGGTGGTCTAGATACTTCTGCTGCTCTTTTGTGGATGAAACAAAAAGGCGCTGAACCTTATGCTTACACAGCTAACTTGGGTCAGCCAGACGAAGACGATTACGATGCGATTCCAAAAAAAGCTGAAGCTTATGGCGCAGTAAAAGCACGTTTAATCGACTGCCGTTTACAGCTTGCATTAGAAGGTATTGCAGCAATTCAATGTGGCGCGTTCCACATTTCTACCGGTGGTGTTCCTTACTTCAATACGACCCCGCTTGGTCGTGCAGTTACAGGCACCATGCTGGTTACTGCCATGAAAGAAGATGACGTCAACATCTGGGGTGACGGCTCTACTTATAAAGGTAACGATATTGAGCGTTTCTATCGTTATGGTTTGTTGACCAACCCTGCGCTTAAAATCTATAAGCCTTGGTTAGACCAAACCTTTATAGATGAGCTTGGCGGCCGTGCAGAAATGTCGCAGTTCCTGATCGACAACGGTTTTGACTATAAAATGTCAAAAGAAAAAGCCTACTCAACAGATTCAAACATGTTGGGTGCGACCCATGAAGCCAAAGATCTTGAATACCTGAATGCGGGCATCAAAATCGTGGATCCAATCATGGGCGTTGCCTTCTGGAAAGATGACGTAGAAGTTAAAGCTGAAGAAGTATCGATTACTTTTGAAGAAGGTTTCCCTGTTGCGATCAACGGTCAACGTATCGAAGATCCAGTTGAATTCATTCTTGAAGCAAACCGTATCGGTGGCCGTCATGGTCTAGGTATGTCGGATCAAATCGAAAACCGTATTATCGAAGCAAAATCTCGCGGTATTTATGAAGCTCCGGGTATGGCGCTGCTTCATATTGCTTACGAGCGTCTTGTGACCGGTATTCATAACGAAGATACCATCGAACAATACCGCATCAACGGTTTACGTTTAGGCCGTTTGTTGTACCAAGGCCGTTGGTTCGATTCTCAAGCGCTGATGTTGCGTGAAACTTCACAGCGTTGGGTGGCTAAAGCCGTGACCGGTACTGTGACTTTAGAACTGCGTCGTGGTAATGATTACACCATCATGAACACTGAGTCGCCTAACCTGACCTATGAAGCTGAGCGCTTGACCATGGAGAAAGGTGATTCTATGTTCTCTCCAATGGATCGTATTGGTCAGTTGACCATGCGTAATCTGGACATTACCGATACCCGCGCAAAACTTGGCATCTATACAGAAACTGGTTTGCTTGCAGTGGGTACAGCATCTGCAGTGCCACAACTGAAAGACAAAAACTAAGTTTTGTTTTTGTTAAAAAACCGCTCTTGATGAGCGGTTTTTTTATGGATAGTTGTTCTTGATGTTTAAAGCATCGAGCCATTGGCGGTATCTGAGTTGACGGAACGAAGTGATTGATAATAAATCTGATTGCGCCCAAGCTGCTTGGCACGATACAACGCCTGATCTGCAATTCCCAATAATATATCTTTATCAGTATATGTTTCACCACGATAGACGGTAATGCCTAAACTGATGGTAATATGTTTCGCAACCAAAGATTTTTCATGGGGAATTTCCAGACGGTCAATCGCCTTGAAAATATTTGAAGCTACGGCATAAGCACCATGTGCATCTGTTTCTGGCAATAACACAACAAACTCTTCCCCGCCATAACGCGCCACAAAGTCCATATGACGGATCGCATTCTTGATGGTTCTGGCAATGGTTGAAATAACATCATCGCCTTTCTGATGCCCATAAAAATCATTATAGTTTTTAAAAAAGTCCACATCGATAAACAGAATCGCCAAGGCAGTGTCTTCACGACGGGCCCGTTCAAAATACACTTCAAGCGTTTCATCGAAGGTTCTCCGATTGGAAATCTTGGTCAGTTCATCATACTGGCTTAAATGTAATAATTCAGTGGTATGAATACGCTGGATCTGCTCACTGATTCTGGCCCGGATACTGTATAAAAAAATCACACGCTCACGCGCGAAAATCATATGACTAATTACATAACCCAGTAAGCAACTCCCAATCAGAATTCGCCCAAAAACCAGCGGATTAAAGTCTATGGCCATGATTGATAATACAATAATGGTCGTTGCTGCAGCGACCAGTCCGGTGACCAGCATCTGTACAGGCTTAATACCGGTCAGGATATAACCCAGAATATAAATAATGGTGACGATTGCCATCGACTGATGTTGTAACGCTGGGGTTTTAACCAACATCGTGATACAGGAAATCGACACCAGCATCCAGAATACCAGCAGCATTGAAGCTTGCGGGAAAAAGCGCTTGATCTTGGGTAAACAGGAAAACATATAAAAGATAATTAGTGACACGCCGCCATTGAGCAAGCCCAACATACACAGGACAAAATCATGTACGAAATATTCTTTGCTGATGCTCCAGTAATCTGTGGGAATCATCACCACCAAAAAAAGGAAATAGGCTAGTACTCCAGCCCACACATATTTTTCGACATGTTTGCGGGCGCGTTCCAGATTTTTGGTCCAGAATTCTTGTTCCAGATGTTGAGGGAAGACCGGGCCTACACGCTGACTTTGCCGTGTAATCAGTTGTTCTATGTCTTCTTTATCATCTTGCAATTTCGCTAGATTGTACTTGTATTCCATTGCAAGTATTTATGTAATTTTTTTATTAATTTTAAAATAACATACTTTTTAAAATTAATTTATACATATCCCTTATTTTGTAGCGCTTTCTCGTTACCATTTTTACTATAGATGGATTATCATTTGTTTTATTTGTTCGACTGAATTTGCCTTGAATACGATTACGATTCTCCAGCCAGATGATTGGCACGTTCACCTGCGTGATGGTTTAGCACTTCAACGTACCGTTCCAGATTTAGCCAAGCAGTTTTCTCGCGCCATTTGCATGCCGAATCTGGTGCCACCCGTTAAAACCGTCGAAGAGGCCAATGCCTACCGTGAACGCATCATGGCACATGTGCCTGAAGGGGTAAATTTCGACCCACGTATGGTACTGTATTTCACTGACAACACCCCGGCAAGTGAAGTTAAAAAGATCAAAGAATCTGCGCATGTCAATGCCATCAAGCTCTATCCTGCAGGTGCGACCACCAACTCCGACAGTGGCGTGAGCGACATGAGCAAGGTCTACGGCGTAATTGAACAGCTTGAAGAACATCAGGTGCCTTTATTGCTGCATGGTGAAGTGACGCATAATCACGTCGATATTTTTGACCGTGAAAAGCGTTTTCTGGATGAAGTGCTGGCACCATTACTTAGACAATTTCCCAAGCTGAAACTGGTACTCGAACACATCACTACCAGCGAAGCTGCAAACTTTGTACTTGAGCAAGACCGTAATGTGGCTGCAACCATTACACCACAACATTTATTGTTTAACCGCAATGACATGCTGGTCGGTGGAATCAAGCCGCATTTCTACTGCTTGCCGATTTTAAAACGTCAAACGCATCAGCAAACCTTGTTAGAAGTCGCAACCAGCGGTAATCCTAAATTCTTCTTGGGAACAGATAGCGCGCCGCATTCAAAAAATGCAAAAGAAAATGCGTGTGGCTGTGCAGGATGTTATAGTGCGCCGACTGCTATTGAGCTGTATGCTCAGGCATTTGATCAAGTTAGTAAAATTGAACGCCTGGAAGGTTTTGCCAGCCATTTTGGTGCAGACTTCTATGGCCTGCCACGTAATACCAGCACAATTACCCTGGTTAAAGAAGATCAAGTAATCCCTGAAAGTTTAGACTATCTGGATGGTGAACAGATTATTCCGCTCTATGCGGGTAAAACCATTCAATGGAGAAAAGTGTGACAAATGAAACGCTCCCAATCATTGGTCAACGTTTTCGTGGATTCTTACCTGTAGTTGTCGATGTCGAGACTGCAGGTTTTAATGCACAGACTGATGCATTGCTGGAAATTGCGGCCATTCCGATTGTTTATAATGAAGATGGTCAATTTGTGCCAGGTCAAGCTTACCATGCACATATCAATCCTTTCGAGGGAGCCAACCTCGACCGTCGTTCGCTAGAGTTTATTGGGATCGATCCTTCTAATCCAATGCGAATCGCCATGGCTGAAGATGAGAAAACTGCGCTTAAGCGTATTTTTAAATCTGTGAATGAAGTGCGTCGCCAGCAAAACTGTACCCATGCGGTTTTAGTCGGACACAATGCACATTTCGATTTGGGTTTTCTTCAGGCCGCGATTGCGCGTACCGGCACCAAAAACCAGAACCCGTTCCATAGTTTTTCTGTGTTTGACACGGTGACCTTGAGTGCGGTGATGTTTGGTCAAACCGTACTGGCGAAATCCTGTATTCAGGCCGGGATCGATTTTGATGGCAAAGAAGCTCACTCTGCGTTATATGACACACAGAAGACGGCTGAACTGTTTTGCTATATTTTAAACAAACTCGCGCCTCACCTGCTTGACACTCTGGTGGCGGATCAATAAGATACCGCCATCTTCTAAACGTCCCTATCGTCTAGAGGCCTAGGACATCGCCCTTTCACGGCGGTAACCGGGGTTCGAATCCCCGTAGGGACGCCATCTATTTTCCTCTCTTTTCATATTTTTATTTTTCAGCGACTTAAGCTGCTTAAATCTTAAACATTTAAAACCCAATTAATGCAAATAATTCTCATTACTATTGATTATAGCAATCAAGTTAATGATAATCGCTTTCATTATCTTTCAAAGATTTAACCTTCCCATGCGTTTTGCCTACTCTTCACTTTCACTCGCTATATTGGCAGCTTTATCAACCTCTAGTTTCGCAGAAGAATCCAGTTATCAAGAATCTGTCCCCAATAAGGCAACGCTTAAGTTCAACACGATTATTGTCGAAGCTCAGCAAGGAAATGAAGTTGGGAAAACGGTTTATAGCAAAGAAGATTTAGCAAAAACGCCGAATAGCTCAAAGAATATAACTGATTTTTTAAAGGTGAATCCGAATGTGCAGTTTAGCCAATCACAGTTAGCAGCAGGCTCACAAGGTGAACTTAAACCCTCTGAAATTTCTATCAATGGTGCTCAAACCTTCCAAAATAATTTTATTGTGAATGGCGTATCCAATAACCTATTAATTAACCCTGCTGATGGTCCAAGTAACTACAATACATTTAGCACTGGCTCTCAAGCGATGGCTGTCAATACAGACTTACTGTGTGATTTGGAAGTACTCGACAGCAATGTTTCTGCTGAATATGGTCAGTTTACCGGTGGCGTGGTCAATGCAAAGACCTGTGCACCACAAACTGAAATCGGAAAGATTCATGGTACTGTCACATATGATTACACAGAAAGTGACTGGGCTCGCTTTAATGCTGTTAGCCCATTAGAAGAAGAGCTCTTTGAAGAGCCGACTGAAGCCTATCAAAAGGAATATACCAAACAAGGTTTAAGTGCCAATATTTATGGCAAGCTTTCAGAGCAATGGGGGTTTAATAGTTATGCATCAAAACGTAAATCTATTATTCCTGTAATGAGTGGTTTTGATGACCCGAAAAAAATTGATCAAGAACGCAGTAATACCAACATTGGTTCAACCTTCTTCTATAACCCAAGCGAGACAGTGAAAGCTAAATTTGGATTTGATTATGCTTTACTTGACAGCTTGAATTATGCTGAAAGCCGTCGCAACTCAGCCAGTACGCTTGACACAGAAACGACAACAATGTTTTCAGAGTTAGAACACCACATAGGATCTGTAACATTAACGCATAAACTCAACTTCCAAAGTGCTGATAATGTCCGAAACTCAGAAAACAACTATGGTTTTATTTGGCATTATGCTGAAGGCAGTAAAGATTGGACCGACTCAAAAACCGTATCTGAAGGTACGCTTTTTGGTCAGCTAGAACAAAATCAAACTGCGCTCAACTACGACTTAAAAGCAGCCTTTGATCCATTCAAAATTGGTACGACTCAGCATAAGATTACAGCGGGTACAGGATACACTCATGCAGAAGTGGATTGGAAACGTGCCTCTGATGTATATATGTCAAATGTTTCAGCTGTCAATATGAAAAATTTAGCTAACAATACCTGTTTAGCTGATGATGCTTTATGCGATGCGACACCCACGATTCAAGGTTGGACAGGACAATATGTCGCTGCAGGTTCATTGTATAAAGCTGGACAATTCTCTGCTCAACAAGACCGCTTCAATGCTTTCCTTGAAGACAACATTCAATGGAACGATCAATTATCGACCCGAGTAGGTGCCCGTGCCGACTACGACTCTTTAAGCGGTAATTTCAATATTTCTCCACGTAGTTCCGTGTCTTATAAGCCCTTTGCGAATGACAAACTGCAATTTTTAGCAGGCTGGAATCGTTACTATGGTCAGCAAACATTAGGCACCGAACTCAACGATGGTATTGGTGAGTTGATGTATAAATTCTCACGTGAGAATCCGCAGGCGGACTGGGTCACATCTGCAACGAACTCAGCAAATGCCACACGTCGCTCTGACCTAGACACACCATTTAGTGATGAAACTGTTTTGGGTATCAACACCCAATTACATTCTTGGGATTTAGGTCTTAAGTGGGTGAATCGCAAATACCAAGATGAAATTTCACGTACCCACACCGATATCCCAAAAGATGGTTTCAACTTCTCTTATGAATATAGCAATGATGGTCATGGTGAAGCCGACATCTACACACTCACATTAAAAAATCGTGAAGCTTTGAAATTCGCTAGTACACAGCATTTCATTGCTTTTGGTTTTGACTATAGCGATGTATTCCGCAGTTATACCGATTATACCGACAAATTCATAACCGCAGATCAAGATGAACTCGTGTCCTATAACGGTAAAATTATGCATTGGTCAGAGCGTCCTGCACAAAACTTCAACCAACCATGGACTGCCCGTGTAAATTGGGATATTGCTTTCGATCACGCACCAGTAAAACTTTCAAACTTCTTTAGCTATAAAGACAGTTACGACGATATGATCACAGTGACCAGTAAAGATGACAAAGTAGAATATGAAGGTAATCTTCTTGATACTTATATTGCTTCTGAAATTAAACCTAAATTTATCTGGGATATGCGTACAACTTATGATTGGAAACTTTCAAAAGATTTACATGCAATCTTTGGTTTAACTATTAACAATGTAACTAACCGCACCAACACGTATACCACCAAATCAACAATCGCAAGCAAACCAAGAGTTATGACTGAAATCGGCCGCCAGTTTATCGCCGATGTCACTTTCAAATTCTAAGTTTTATAGAGAGCACTCCGGTGCTCTTTTTAATTTGCTTAGGCTATAATTAATGCAATTTCGTACTTTGTCTATGTGCCATGTTAAAAAAGATCTTACTGGTTTTACTGATTTTAGCTCCTTCACTGCTTTATCTTTATATCGTGAACCGTGAAGAGAAAGTAGAAACACCTGTCGAGCAGACTGCTCCTGCGCATAACTCGACAGAATACCAAACACCCGATCATTAAAATCTGGCTGTTTTAAACTCCTGCCAGCCGCGGGAGTTTCATTTTCCGCCTAAATGACGAGCAAATAAGCCCAATCATTCGATCTATTTAAGCCCTCAATAAAATTAATGCATTACTCCTGTTTAATGTTTGAACTTTTAGCGCTTTTTTATATAAAAGCCTTTTGACAAAAACCAATTGAGTCCTTAATATACGCATCACCTCGCAACGTCCCTATCGTCTAGAGGCCTAGGACATCGCCCTTTCACGGCGGTAACCGGGGTTCGAATCCCCGTAGGGACGCCATCTATCGATCGCATACGATCAAGCCTTATTCAAAATTATTATTAATACATTGCAGATTTGTAGTTTTTCACTACAATAACTCGCTTCATTCTTCTGATTTTTTTCAACTCCTATGCACTCATCTCCGAATGATGCTACGCATCAGGGCAATTCTGCGCCTTTAAAACGCGCTATGAGTACTCGACATCTGGTCATGATTTCGCTTGGTGGCGCAATCGGAACAGGCCTATTTTTAGGGTCGGGTGAAGTCATTGCACAAACGGGGCCTGTAGGTGCCATTATTGCTTATCTCCTGGGCGGCATTATCGCTTACATGGTTATGCTCTGTCTGGGCGAACTTGCTGTTCATATGCCAGAATCTGGTTCATTTGGTGCTTATGCCAAACGTTATATTGGACCGGGTACAGGCTATACCATCACTTGGTTATACTGGCTGACCTGGTCTGTCACTCTGGGAACCGAATTTACTGCAGCCGCCTTGCTGATGCAGGAATGGTTCCCGGATATTTCCATGTGGTTATGGACCATTATTTTTGGTGTCTTTGTATTTAGCTTAAATATGATTTCGACCAAATGGTTTGCCGAATCCGAATTCTGGTTGGCACTGGTGAAAGTAGTCACTGTTGTTGCCTTTATTGTTTTGGGCTTACTGGCCATCTTTGGTGTTTTGGGCTATCAGGGCTACGAAGCTGCGCCTCTATTTACCAACCTGACGGCCCAGGGCTGGTTCCCTGAAGGTCTATTCCCGATTTTTGCGACCATGCTGATCGTGAACTTTGCCTTTTCGGGTACAGAGCTGATTGGTGTTGCGGCGGGTGAAACTGAAGATCCTGCGAAAAATGTCCCTAAAGCCATTAATACTGCAATTTTCCGCTTATTAATTTTCTTTGTGGGTACGATTATCGTGGTGACGGCATTACTTCCGCATCAGGAAGCAGGCTTAGCCGCTGAAGGCGTGAGTAGCAGCCCATTCGTAACCGTATTCCAGCACATTGGTATCCCATATGCTGAAGACATCATCCGCTTTGTCATTATCACTGCGTTGTTATCTGCTGCCAACTCGGGCTTATTTGCTGCTTCTCGTATGATGTGGTCATTGTCATACAGCAAACAGTTACCTGCCGTATTCTCAAGACTGAATGCTCGCGGTGTACCGTATATTGCAGTCATGGTGACTATGCTGGGTGCATTGCCAGGTTTATTATCTGAACAGTTTGCGCCAGAAACGATCTTTACCAACTTGCTGGGCGTTGCAGCGTTTACCATGGTGGTGGTCTGGATGAGTATTTGCTTAAGCCAGTTCAACTTCCGTCGTCAGTGGTATAAACAGGGTCACACGGCCAAAGAACTGGGCTTTGCTGCACCATTGTTCCCGATTGTGCCGATTTTAGGCTTCGTGTTCTGTTTTATTACCTGTGTCAGTATGGTCTTTGATCCATCAATGCGCATCAGCTTCTTTGGCTGTCTGCTGTTTATTGCAGCCTGCTATGCCAGTTATTATGCGTTCTACCATAACAAGTCTTAAGCATCAGCTTTAAAAGAGCGACTTCGGTCGCTCTTTTTTGTCTATACTGATTGTATATTGGGCAGCTTCAATGGTGCGTCGATGAAAATTGTGTTTATTCACGGCATGAACAAGCAACAGTATACGGCGCCTTCATTACGCCAACATTGGCTGCATCTTCTCAAAAGAGGCCTCAGAAATAACCCGCAACAGCAAGCCCGTTTTAGCTATTTAAAACGGCATATCCGTATCCCTTTTTATGGTGATTTACTCTCTCGACATCATTTGCATAATCTACTCAATGCCAGCACCTTAATGCCGCAGCAATGGCCGCATTTCCCTTTTCTACATCCGGCACAGCTGCAACCGGCATCGCCACCAGACCAGTGTACCTATCAAATTTGTGACGTCCCGCAGTCGAATATTGATGATGTCCTGAATTTCAATCAAAAACTAAAGTTCATCACAGCATTAAGCAAAGATATTGCCTTGCGGGATTTTGCGGTACTCATTAATTATTTCCCCAGTTTACACGCCAGTTTTTTGCATAAGTTCCTGCTGGAAACCTATCTTTATTTGGCCAATCCGACTTTTATGCAGGAAGTTCATCGGCGCATTCATCATCAACTGCATAGCAGCAAACCACAGATTCTGGTGGCACATTCGCTGGGTAGCGTGATCGCCTATAATTATTTGCTTCAACATCCAGAACTGAATATCCAGCGTTTTATTACCCTCGGATCACCGCTGGCATTTCGTGTCATTCAGGCGCATCTTCCGCAACCAATGATAAGACCTGCTGCAATTTCAGGC
Source organism: Acinetobacter sp. F-1 (assembly GCF_022869025.1). Lineage (NCBI taxonomy): Bacteria > Pseudomonadati > Pseudomonadota > Gammaproteobacteria > Moraxellales > Moraxellaceae > Acinetobacter > Acinetobacter sp. F-1. The sequence continues at coordinate 202,350 of NZ_JAJKFX010000001.1, forward strand.
GATTGGATAAATTTCTATTCACATGATGATTTTCTCACCGCATTTCCACTCTCAGCAGCTTCATTTAATTTTCAGCCTGCCATTATCAATCAGGAAATTCGTACCTTTGTACAACGTCCACATGATATTGCGGGCTATTTACAGCATCCCCAAGTGTTAGCTGCCATGCTGGAATTGCTTAAAAATTCAGCTTAATTTAAGTCATTTTCCATTATTTCAACAATATTGTTTTAAATTTATGCACTCAATCCAGAAAATAAAAATTTTTATAGAAATGCGTTTGACACCCCCCTATTTTCACCCTATTATACGCCCACCTCTGAAACGTCCCTATCGTCTAGAGGCCTAGGACATCGCCCTTTCACGGCGGTAACCGGGGTTCGAATCCCCGTAGGGACGCCAATTTTCAGAAGTACATTTTATTAAGTCCCTATCGTCTAGAGGCCTAGGACATCGCCCTTTCACGGCGGTAACCGGGGTTCGAATCCCCGTAGGGACGCCATTACTTCAAGCTAAAAGTAAAGGTTTTAAAATTTATCTTCTGTACTGTCCCTATCGTCTAGAGGCCTAGGACATCGCCCTTTCACGGCGGTAACCGGGGTTCGAATCCCCGTAGGGACGCCATATTCGAGATGGCAACATCTCAACAAAGAAGCCCGAGCATTGCGATTCGGGCTTTTTTGCATTCTGAATATTTAAATATAATTTTTTACCACTCATTAAAATATGCTATTAGTTGCATAGGCTGCCATGTAATTCATATTTTACAATTTGCATTCTTTTAACATTTCTATTCATATAAGTATCCGTTCATTTTCATTTAAAGCAATACACCAATAAATTAGAACAAAAATTCAACATCTAGACGTCAAGTCGCACGTTAAGGTAACTGAAGAGATATCTGCAAGGATCAGATTATGTTCGTCAGCACAGAGTTAAGTTTGCCTTTATCGCCAAATAATAATCATAATTATCAATTTAAAAGCTTTAAGGATTGGGTCGACTTTTTTCAAGATACTGAAATCTCGACGAATACCAAAACCGAACAGGCTGAATCTTATTTGAGTGATCTGATTAAAAACCTCAATATAGATCCACTCGGATGGCTGGATCAGCCGGGACAAGTTGAACAGCATCTTTTAGAACAACATCATCAAATTTGTGCCAAGTTTCAGGCTTATCTGGGACGGCGTAAACAGCATCAGGCCCGGGAGTATTTCCCAACGGTTTCACATGCTTTCGAATTTCTGTCCAAGGTTGCACCGGTTAAACTGGTCGATGGTTCCTGGTTATATTCCACCGTACATAACTGCAATCAATCCGAGCTGAAAGATTTGATCTATATCTATCTGGAAGAACTGGGTCTGGGACATCCACGTGCCAATCATGTCACCATGTATCAGCACCTGTTAAGTCACTATGAGCTGAACAGTTATGCCGAACAACTGGATGCCAGTTATTATGAGCAGGCCGCGGTACAGTTAGCACTGGCTTATGCGCCGGCCAAATACTTGCCTCTGGTGATTGGTTTTAATCTCGGCTATGAACAGTTGCCGCTGCATCTGCTCATTACCAATTACGAATTGGCTGAACTCGGGATTGATCCCCATTATTTCAATGTGCATATTACGATTGATAATGCCCACAATGGCCATGCACAAAAATCCCTGCAAGCCTTTATCCAGCATTATGACAATGCGGAAGATCCAGAGACCTATCTTGATTTGATCAAGCAAGGCTATCTGCTCAATGACATCGGTAAAAGTTCTTCCCAGATTGTGAAAGAGCTAGATATTGAGCGCATGGCCTTAAAAGTATTCCAGAACAAGGCACTGATTGGCCAATATATTCATAATCAGAAATGTCAGTTTAGTGGCAAGACTATCAATGACTGGTTATCTGATTCGGCACAAATTTTCAAGTTCCTGAACGTGCTGATTGAGAAAGGCTGGATTATTAAAGATGCTTCTGTTGAACAGAGCCGTTTCTGGAAAATGATTGATCATCCTGAAGGTAAAATGTTTGGTGTGTTTAATGCGACTGAAAAACAGATCATTAAAGACTGGATTCAGGGGGCAACTTTAGCGACTCGGCTGTCTTCACGCAGCGCAGCGCCGTCTCAGGCGAAAGTTGAACCTGCCTTAAGCCGTATGGATCAACAACGTTTAAATCAGTTAAAAAATCGCTTTATGCGCTGTGAAGGTGCGGAACAGAAAATTGACTTGCTGATTCCCTATACTTCACCGCATATGCATCATACTGAAGTGGGTTTATGGGCCACTCGTCAACTGGGACAGTTATTATTTCCTTTCCAGACCCAGGCGATGCATTATTCTTAACTATATGATGAATAAAAAACCGGGCATTCTAATTGCCCGGTTTTTTTATGCTTAGATGATAAATTTAAGCCGATTTACGCGAATTCAACTGCCCTTTAATTACGGCTTTAACATTGCCTTTGAGGTAGTTCAAAAAGACTTTTAACGGTGACAGTTTTGGATTCGGCTGTTTGCCTTTGGCAATTTCCTTAAACTGCGCGGCATACCAGATAATTTCCATAATCGCCATTTTGTCAACCAGCGGAATACCGGTTTTAATTTTCTCAACCGCATAACGTACATCTTGCCCTGCAATCAAACGATCACCCAGATCCGGCTCTACCGCAAAAGGTCGGGCGATGCCAACAAAATCACACGCACCACTGTCGAGTGCAGCATTCATGCCGTCGACGGTTCTAAAGCCACCGGTCACCATGATATGGCAATTGACTTCCTGACGGATCTTTTCGGCAAAATCGAGGAAATAGGCTTCACGGGCAATGGTTGAAGCTTTGCGTTTGTCTTCTTTTACACCAGCCATGGCAGGCGCTTCATAACTACCGCCGGATACTTCAATGATATCAATCCCGGCTGCATCCATCGCCTTAAAGACATAGATCACATCTTCTTCACTCATACCACCGCGCTGAAAGTCAGCGGAATTCAGTTTGACTGAAATAATGAAATTTTCTGAGCTTGCAGCACGGACAGCCTGATAGGTTTCCAGCAGAAAACGGGTACGGTTTTCAATACTGCCACCCCATTGATCCTGACGCTTATTGGTCAGCGGTGACAGAAACTGGCTAATCAGATAACCATGTGCCCCATGCAATTGGACGCCTTCAAAACCGGCCTTTTCACAAATTTGCGCTGAAGTGGCAAAGCGCTGGATAATCTCCAGAATTTCAGTTTCAGTCAGCGCACGCGGTGTGCCGAAGCTGACGGCCAATGCCGGACTAAAAGGCACGGCCGACGGCGCAACTGTTTCTTTATTTAAGCCTTTGGGACACTGACGACCCGGATGTGACAACTGCACCAGTTGTACCATACCCTGCTGCTTGCCCACTTCCGCCCAGACTTTAAGCTGCTCCAGATCACGCTCGGTTTCTACCACCACCACGCCCGGCTCATTCTTGGCACGAAAGTCCACCATGACATTGCCGGTAATGGCACAGCCCAGTCCACCTTTGGCCCAGGCTTCATACAACTTGAAATGTGCCTGATTGGGCTGGCCGGCATCATTGGCCAGCGCCTCACTCATAGCGCCTTTAATAATACGGTTTTTGAAATTGGTATGACGAATTTGAATGGAATCGGCCAATTGGGTCATGATCTGTCCTGATATTACTTTTATTTTGTACTCGTTTATAACGCAAGTCAGGATAATTGACAATTCAACTTGTCAAATTTACACAATTTTCATCTGCTTATTTTTACGATGATTAAAAAGTTTCGTAATTTATTGTCTTGGATCAAAAGCATCACGCACTGCTTCGCCAATATACATCAGCAAACTCAGCACAATGGCCAGACTAAAGAAAGCTGATAAAGCCAGCCACGGCGCATTTAAATTATTTTTGGCTTGCAGCAACAGCTCTCCTAAAGAGGCTGTTTCCGGTGGTAGCCCATAGCCTAAAAAATCCAGAGCCGTCAGTGCGGTAATATTGGCAGTCAGCATAAAGGGAAGTTGTGACAGACTTGAACCGATGACATTCGGCAATATATGCCTGAACATGATTCGCCCATCTCCTGCACCCATACTTCGTGCCGCCCAGACGTATTCCAGATTGCGTGCACGCAGAAATTCAGCCCGTACCATGCCCACCAGAGTGGTCCAGCCAAACAACAGCATGATCAGAAATAGCCAGTAAATATTGGGACTAAACAGACTGACCAGCACCATGACCATAAATAGCATCGGCAAACTGCTCCAGACTTCGAGCAGTCGTTGCCCGATCAGGTCGATCCAGCCGCCATAATAGCCCTGCACAGCCCCCAGCAAAACTCCAATCGCCGCCGACAATAAAGTCAGCGCAAAACCAAATAAGAGTGAAACCCTCAAGCCATACAGAATCCGCGCCAACACATCACGACCCTGATCATCTGTTCCGAGCCAGTTTTGTGTACTTGGTGGCGAAGGCACCGGAACAGCCAGTTCCAGATTCGGGCTTTGATATGAAAATGGAATAATTGGCCAGATCGCCCAGCCTTTTTCTGCAATCAACTGTTGAACGGCAGGATCTTTATACTCGGCTTCGGTTTCAAATACCCCACCAAAAACGGTTTCCGGATAAGATTTTAAGATAGGTAAATACACTGCATGATCATATTTCACCAGCAAGGGCTTATCATTGGCAATCAGTTCTGCGCCCAAGGACATGATAAAAATAAGGCCAAACATAATAAAACAGCCAAATCCCAGCTTGTGCTGCTTAAAGCGTTGCCAGCCTAATTGCATCAAGGACGACATTAGGAGGATCCCCGACGTGAACTGAAATGAATCCGTGGGTCGATCAGTTGATACAGCAAATCGCTTAATAATCGCAATATCAGACCAAGCAAAGTAAAGATAAACAGAGTACCGAAAATCACCGGATAGTCGCGTTGGATGATCGCCTCAAAACCCAGAACACCCAAGCCATCGAGATTAAAGATAATCTCAATAAACAGGTTGCCGACGAAAAACACCCCAATTAATACTTCTGGCAAACCTGCGATCAACACTAATATCGCATTTCGAAACACATGCCGATATAGCACTGCATTTTCATTTAAACCTTTGGCCCGCGCAGCCAGAACATATTGCTTACTCAACTCTTCCACAAAGGAAAATTTCACCAGATAGGTCAAACTGGCAAATCCACCCAGCACCATGGCCAACAATGGCAATGCCATATGCCAAAAATAATCCTGAATTTTCCCGAAAAATGAGAGTTCGGCAAAATTTTCAGAGCTGAGTCCCTGTAACGGAAACCATTGCAGAAAAGATCCACCGGCAAAAAATACAATCAGTAAAATCGCAAAAATAAAGGCTGGAATGGCATAGCTCACCGCCAGCATTAAAGAGGTGATCTGATCAAAAACACTGCCATGTTTTCTGGCTTTGCCGATGCCTAAAGGGATAGACACCAGATAGATGATTAAGGTACTCCACAGGCCTAAAGACAGCGATACCGGTAGTTTTTCCCAGATCAGCTCAGTCACAGCCTTGTCTTTAAAAAAACTAGTGCCCAGATCAAACTGGGCATAGCGCCTTAGCATGTCCCAAAAGCGGATATGGGCAGGCTGATCAAAACCGTATTGAATATTGATCTGCTCGATCATCTCAGGGGTGAGGCCTTGCTGCCCCTGATACTGTAATCCGGTATGTGTCAAGCCATTGACCTGTTGTGCCTGATAAATCGCTTGTTCCAACGGCCCACCCGGTGCCAGCTGGATCACCATGAAATTGATCAGCAAAATGATCAGCAAGGTTGGAATCATCAGCAACAGACGCTTGAGTATATAAGTGCTCATGGCACTCCCTGATAGGCTTGGAGCTTAATGCTGTTTGAAATAATTGGCCACATGTTGAGCCTTTGCTGCATCGACCCACCAGTAGTCAATGCCCGCGGAGAGCTTAGGTTTAAGCTTGGGCTGCTGATACATGTTCCAGTAAGCATACCAGTATTCACCCGTACCATAAGTCGGAATATGATAATAACCTGCCCGCAGCAACCGGTCTAAAGCTCGGGTACTCTCAATCACCTGCTCCCGGTTCTGCGCCTGAATTACTTGCTTAATCACCGCATCAATAGCAGGATTCTGAATACCGGCATAATTATAGTTACCGACCTGCTTGGCAGCCTGACTGCTCCAGAACTGTTTTTGTTCCTGCCCCGGTGTCAGGGACTGTGGCATGCTGTCGACAATCATATCAAACTGGTAATTTCTTAGCCGTTCATAATACTGTGCGGTTTCGACCATACGAATATTCGCCTGAATCCCCAAACGTTTTAAATGACGCAAATAAGGCATCAGATGACGCTGCTGTTCCATCTGATGCAGTAAAAATTCAATCTTGACCGCTTGACCGGAAGCATTGACCAACTGCCCCTGTTGATAACGATAACCAGCCTTTAACAGCAATTGACGGGCTTTTAATAAATTCTGCCGGTTAAACCCTGATGCATCGGATTGAGGATATTGCCAGTCCTGAAGTACAGCCTGACGCTGAACCGGATGAAGCTTCTGCAAATGAGGCTTTAAAATTTGCAGCTCTTGGGCACTCGGCCGTCCACGAGAAGCCAGCTCGCTATTGGAAAAAAAGCTGTTCAGACGTTGATATTCACCATAGAACATGGCTTTATTCAGCCATTCAAAATCGTAAGCGAAACTTAAGGCCTGACGGAAGCGAATATCGGCAAAGGGCTGACGCCGGGTATTAAAGACCAGACTCTGGGTCGGGACCGGATTTTGATGCCGAAAACGATAACGTTTGACTTGTCCTTGCCGAACCGCAGGAAATTGATAATCCCTGATCCAGCGATTGACCTGTTTTTCCTCATGCAAAGTAAATTGGCCCGATTTAAAGGCTTCGAACTTGATTTCCGGACTACGATAATAACGATACTGGATCCGGTCAAAATTATAACGACCGCGATTCACCAATAGATCTTTTCCCCAGTATTGAGGATTGCGCTGATACGAAATACTGCGGCCGGGATCTATGCGTTCAATCACATAGGGCCCTGAACCCAGAATCGGTTTCAGCGTCAGGTCTTTAAAATCACGCCCTTGCCATTGCCGTTTAGAATAAATGGGCATCTGCGCGACAATCATGGCCATTTCCGGATTATGCCCAGATTTAAAATGCATTTTGATTTTTAAAGGTGACAGCACTTCCAGCTTATTTAAATCTGCCAGATACATTTGCAAGCCAAAATTGGACTGGGTCTGATAAAGCTCAAAGCTATATTTGACATCTTCCGCAGTTAAGGGTTGACCATTGCTAAAGCGCGCTTTCGGATTTAAATGGAAAATGATAAAGGCGGTTTTCTTGGGGTCAAAACTGACTTTTTCCGCCAGCAAGGGATAATACACCCCGGGCTCATCCAGTGATTTAGACAGCAAACTGTCAAAAATATAGTTGATCCCTTCAGTGACATTGCCTTTGCCATTCATGCTATTTAAATTATCAAAGCTGCCATCAGCCGCCAAAATCAGTGCACCACCTTTGGGGGCTTGCGAATTGGCATAAGGTAAGGATTGCAGATGGCTATATTTCGGTTGGCTATGTAGCGCAATATAAGGTGTGGTGATCAGGGCTGCCCAACTGGTATTCATTACCAGCGGGACAACCATGCTTAAAACAAATAAACTAAAAAATCTCACGATGAATGAATTAGTTTGGCACTTTAATCACATCACCAATACGTAGTTGTGTATTCGGTTTGAGATCATTCATTTCCGCCAGTTGATTGCTATTCATGCCGTAACGTGAGGCCAGACCGATCAAGGTATCGCCGCGTTTGACTTTATAATCAGTCACCAGTTTTGGAATCTGGATGGTTTGACTGACACGCAATCCGGCACGTGGACTGAGATTATTTAACTCGGCCAGTTCAGTGACCGTAATTCCTAAACGGCTGGCAATCGCATTCAGGGATTCGCCTGACTTGACGCTATAAGATTCAGTTGCTCTAGAAGACACAGGCCTAGCTGCCACTTTCACGTCTTCTGCTTTTTTATCCGTCGGAATATCACCCACAATTTTTAAACGCTGACCAATACGGACGTTGCCATTGGCATTCAGGCCATTTAAATCGGCCAGATACTTGACCTGAAGATGATACTGACGCGCAATAGAACTTAAAGTTTCACCCGATTTCACCACATGCGAATCGGATTTCACATGTTTCGACACCGTTTCCGCCACAGACTCACGCACGGGTTCAGCTGCCTCACCCGTCAGCTTTAAACGCTGACCGACGCGCAGGCCGGCATTACGAGAAATACCATTCAGGCTCGCCACCTGATCCATCGACAGATTGTATTTTGCTGCAATGCCGATCAAGGTATCACCCGATTGAACTGTATAAGTTTCAGGCACCTGACTGCCGGCTGGAATCTTGATGGTCTGGCCTATACGTAAACCGCTATTGGCAGCAAAACCATTTAAAGCTGCCAGCTCAGACACACTGAGCTTGCTTTGACTGGCAATGCTATACAGGGTTTCACCGCGTTTGACCTGATAATTTTCAGTGGCTGTCTGATCGACTTTAACATTTTCAAATGTCTGTTCAGTCTTTTGGGTCGATGCGGTCAGTGCTTCAACTTCCTGAAGTGGCACATTGATTTTCTGTCCCACCATCAAACTGCTACCCGCAGTTAAACCTGAGGTGAATGACGCCAGTTCAGCATTTGACAGTCCATAACGATCGGCAATCAGTTTCAGATATTCACCGCGCTTGACGGTATAGGATTTGGTTTGAACTTTGGCAGCTTCAGCTTTTTTAGCATCTTCTACTTTGGCTTTAGCTGCAGCCGTTTCTTTCAGCGACAGCTTCTGACCGACAAATAAACCACTGTTGGTACTTAAACCATTAAAATCAGCCAGCTGTTTGAGACTTAAACCAAACTGGCTTGCCACACTGGTTAGAGAATCATTGGCCTGAACCACATAAGATTCCGGCTTTTCTTTGGCTTTGGTTTGTTCCTGCACCGGCTTGGCATCATACAAATAAATCGTGGTGCCTACATATAGCGTAGAGTTTGGATCGATCTGGTTCCATTTCGCTACATCACGCCAGTTCACCCCATTTTTTGCTGCAATCAGTGCCAGATTATCCCCCGGTAAAACCTTATAGGTACTACGCTTGCCCTTAGGCGCGACCACCACCACTTCAGAATCAGTCTTGACGTAATTTTTACCCTGGTTCAACTGGGCTTCGACCGAAGTCGCTGTGGTATTGTCAGCAACTTCTTTCGGATAAGAGAAGCCTTTGGTAAGTTCCTTGCCTTGCTGCTCAGCCACAGACAGGCTGGTTTGAATAGCCGTCAGCTTGATTTTACCATCATAAGGATCGACAATTTCTGTGCCTGCCGGCGCCAATGCTTTCAGCTCTTCAACTACCTGAGCCTGCTCTGCCGGTGTTGCAACAGGCTGCAGAACGTCATCCACAGTTTTGTCAGTTTCCTGCGCGGTGACGACCTGCTGAACTTGCTGACGCTCGGCTGCAGAAATCGGTGGTTCGACCTGAATCTGTTTCGCTGGCGCTGCCGGTGTCACGGCGACCGGAATACGTGGCGCACTTGGAATCGGCAAATCACTTTGGGCAGCAAAACTGGCCAAGGCAGATGAGCCTCTAGGCGTTGAAATCTTTTTCGTGGTCTGTGCCACTGTATTTGCCGTTGTCACCACAGGTGCAGTCGTTGCAGGCCGAGTACTGGCAAGAACGGGTGGAGTCTGTTTTGCCGGTGTAATCGTTTTCGCATTTAATACGGGAGGCGCAGCTTTGGTCGGCACCACTGGGGTGGTGTTTTTCGGCAGATTGCTGGCACTACTCGCAGATAATCCGCCGGAACCAGATAGTTTTTTCAGCTTTTCATCAACTGAAGGACTGAGGTCAGCAGGAATCAAAATACGACGCGGACTGGTAGGGTCAATATGATCACCACGATGCCCCGGGTTCAATTGATACAGCTCCGCACGGCTCAAACCGGTGATGGCTGCAATTTCATTTAAATTGGCCACGCCTACAGGCACTTCACGGAAATGCGGACGGTTGGCAATTGGTGGCAGGCTCACCCCATACTGACCTGGAGTTTTAATAATTTGTGCAACTGCCAGGAAACGTGGCACATAGCTCATGGTTTCTTGTGGCAGTTTGAGTGACCAGTAGTCGGTCGGCAGACCTGCTGCCTTATTGCGGTTAATCGCCTGCTGAATACGTCCCGGGCCGGCATTATAAGACGCCAGCGCCAGCTCCCAAGAACCAAACTGGTTATATAAACTGCCTAAAAACTCATAGGCTGCACGAGTCGATTCCACCACATCACGACGACCGTCGTATAAAGGGGTCTGTTTTAAACCATAAATACGGCCTGTGCTTGGAATAAACTGCCATAAACCTGCCGCTGCTGCACTACTGGTCGCTGCCGGGTCATAGGAACTTTCAATAATCGGTAATAGCGCCAGCTCGGTCGGCATACCACGGCGTTCTGCTTCTTTTACCGTGTAATATAAATAACGTGAGGCACGCGCACTTAAACGGTCCAGATAAGGCTGACGTGAAATAAACCAGCCGCGCTGCGCATCAATCCGCGGATTCCAGACACTTAAATCCATCTTGAAACCCACAGTCATGCGTTTCCAGACATCACCATGTTTCAGAACCAGTAAACGGTCGCCTTCAACTGCACGCATATCGGTTGCAGAAAGCAGATCTTCCAGTCCATCCAGACTGCTGGCATCCAGATATTGTGATCCAACTTGCTTGCTTTTCGCTGTTTGGGTCGCACTTTGTGTAGATGAACAGCCCGTCAGTCCCAAGGAAGCAAGTGCAGTTCCCAGTACAGAAAATTTTAGAAATGTAGGTAATGTCGGCTGCCACAAGATTGCGGTTGGTTTATACATAAAAAAATCCAAACAACTCGTATATAAATTTATTTTTTAGATATGCCATTGTAGTGAAGCAGGTCGAAGACACAAGGCAATAATTTACCGTGATTTCACGTTAAATGTTACAAGAAATTAAAAAATCCGGGACATATAGATTGATCGACTGCATTTGCGCTATACAATAAGCCTTCCAGCTTGTTCTCTTTTGATCGGATTTTAATTTATGTCACACACTATCACACTTTATGTTGATGGCGCTTGTCGCGGCAACCCGGGTTTAGGCGGTTGGGGTGCGTACATTATTAATGGCCAGCAAGAACACAAAATCTGTGGCGGTGAAGACCATACCACCAATAACCGCATGGAACTGACAGCTGCCATCGAAGGCATTCTGTTCTGTGACAAACAGGATAAGCTGGTGATCTATACCGATTCCAATTATGTCAAACAAGGCATTACCGAATGGATTCACGGCTGGAAAAAGAAAAACTGGAAAGACGTCAAAAACCCTGACCTGTGGCAAAAACTGGATGCAGTCTGTCAGGGACGAGAGATTGAATGGCACTGGATCAAGGGTCACGCCGGGCATGCCGGCAATGAAATGGCCGATCAGCTGGCCAATCAGGGCGCCGATGAAACCCTGAAAAAATCCAAGCAAAGCCCTTCAATGTCTGAAGATAAAAAAAAATCTGAACCCGACTGGCTGCTAGATGATCCTTTCGGTCTGGATCTGGCCGAGAGCGAAGAAGAGCTGGACGATATGCAGGAAGAAGAAATCATTGAATTGAATGAAGTTGCCGACCCCGAGCAAAGTGATCCAGCGCTTCAAGAGGTGGATGCAACCGTTGCCAATAGCTCGCAACTACATCCCCAGATTGTGATTACCCCCGCAACCTTACAATTGCATGGCCCGCGACAATTGATTCTGGATACCGAAACCACCGGTTTTTATTATCAGGATGGTGACCGGATTATTGAAGTTGGCGCGCTGGAAATGATCAACCGCAAACTGACCGGCAGCTCGATTCATATCTATATCAATCCGAAAACACCGGTCGGCGACTCGGTCAATGTCCACGGCATTACCGATGAGTTCCTGCAAGACAAACCGTTATTTGAGGAAATCTCTCAAGTATTGTTTGACTATTTGCACGGTGCCGAAATTATCGCGCATAACGCCAGCTTCGATATGAACTTCCTGGATATGGAATTCAAACGGGCAGGTTTTAAAGCCCTGTCCGAAGTTTGTGAAGTAACCGATACCCTGGCAATGGCCAAGTCCAAGCATCCGGGGCAGAAAAACTCGCTGGATGCCTTAGTGCGCCGCTACGAGATTCCAAAGCGTGACCGTACGTTCCACGGTGCCTTGCTCGATGCGGAAATCCTGTCTGATGTTTATCTGGCGATGACCGGTGGACAGGTATCTTTTGATATCGATGCTTTGTCTCATTCTGACGATCAGAACAACCGTTCAGGCATGGCCAGAGTTGAAATTGAACTGCCGGTGATTCTCCCCTCAGAACAAGAATTGCAGGAACATGAGAAATGGATCAAACAATTCGAAGAAAAACATGGAACTGCTTGCCTTTTCTCGAAATAAAATCTACATTTCCGAGCATGCTTTAGGTTAAAAACTACAGTTCTTCAGTTATAGTAAATACAAAGAGGTTCCGCAGCTTTAAGCGGGGCTCATATATAGATAATACTTCAGGAAAGGTGCAGATCCATGTCTTACCAAACCTCTATACATTTTGATCCAACAGCCTTACTGATAATAAAAAATGAGGTTGATAACTCGATCAAGTTAGTCGAATCAGCAGTAAGCACCTTGGTAGAAGATCAGACTTTACCTTTTGGCATTGATGATGCATTAAATCAGTTCGAACAATGTGCCCAAGTTCTGGCACTCATCGACATGTCCAGCCTGGCAAAAGTCGCTCATTATTCAGCAGAACTGATGCGCAAGATTATGGGGAACCCGGCACAGGTCAATACGCAGGACGTCATTGCCCTGAGTGAAGGCACCACCATGCTGAAACGCTATATCGAATTTATCTGCCTGCGTGAAGTAAAAATTCCACAGTTCCTGCTCGACACCCTGAACCGTCTGGAAATTGCGCTGGGTAAACCGCTCACCAGTGAAGGTCAGCATATTGAATCCCTGCTCGATCTGATCACGCCTGACTTTCAGTTACCACAAGCACCCGGTCTGGAAAAATCCAAATATGTTCAGCGTCTGTACAAGCTGTCCCTGAACAAGCTGCTTAAGCAGGAAGAAAGTGAACTGGATCTGCAGGCGATTAAACTGGTGGGGGCTTATCTGGCTGGGCTCGCTCAATCGCACACCAGCAAACAGTACTGGAATCTGGTTTTCGTTGCATTCAGCAATATTGATCACTTGCTGATTAATGAGCCACGTCTGCGCACTCTGGTGAGTATCGAGCGCAACATGGCACAATATTTTGGCTCGCCGGACAGCTTCAAGGCTTCACTTGCAGACCTAGCCAATGTCCTGAGTCTGTGTATTAGCCAGGAAGATGATACTGCACAACATATCCGCAGTCAGCTCAATATTGGTGAAGACCTGCTGACCGATATGCAGTTACAGGTCTTTAGTCGCCACCTGTATGGTCCAGACTTTGAAACCATGCATACCATTAGCGAACTGGTGACCACAGAAATGGCGCAGATTCGTAATGACATCGAGTTTAACTATCAGAACATGAGTCCTGAAAAAACTCAGGAATTGCAGGCACAGCTCAATAATCTGGCCAACATCTTCAAAGTATTGAACCTGAATGAAGCCTATCATGACCTGAACCGTCAAGCTACTTCACTGAGCCAGACTGAAATCCTGAAAGATCCGGGTTTTGCCCAGCAGTTGATGAATGTGATCCTGTCTGCCATGAACTCGATTGGGGTACTGGAACGTCATCACACCTCGAGCCGTTTGCAGCTGCGCGTCAACAACATGAATATTTCTCTGGACCGCCTGGATGAAGCACATGCGGCTTTACTCACTGAAACCAAGGCCCTGATCGAGCTTTCCAGCCAGATTCTGAGCAACTATCTGCAAGATCAGGACTTGGCTGCACTCGAACCTGTGCCAGTACAATTCTGTGAAATTGGCGGGGCGATGCTGTTCCTGAATGCAGAACATGTTCGTACTGCATTCACCACCACTGCAGCATTCATCAAGAACCGTATTGATCTATCAATGGCATTAACGCCGGAAGAGATTCATCGTGCTCTGGATACTCTGGCGAGTGCCGACATGATGATTGATAACTTAAAGAACAAACAGCCTGTTTTACAGGCTATGTTTAAGGTAGCATTGGACAGTAGTGAAAAACTCAAAATAGTTGCCTAATGTCCAAATTATCACTTGCTTATATTTTTCAGCAGCAGCAACTGCTGGTCGATCAACATTTTCAGCTTCCACAGGTTGAAGCCCTCGCAAGTGATTTGTTACTCCACACGGGTGATCAAGTGATTGCCCGTGACCTGCTTCCCGATGAGCCGATTCCTGCAGGCTTGCAACTGGTACCCATCCGCCAGTTATTACAGTTCTGGAATACCCAGCAATTCGAACAGGCCAGCCGTGCGGTACAACTTTTAGAATGGCGCCGGAATCACAAATTTTGTAGTCATTGCGGTACGGCCACCGAAGCACATCCGCTTGAACATGCGATGCTCTGTCCATCCTGCAATTATCGTCAGTATCCACGGGTCCAGCCTTGTGTCATTACTGTCATTACCCGGGGTGAAGACGAAATTTTGCTGGCCAAAAACGCGCGTAATACCAAAAGCCAGATGTATGGCCTGATTGCCGGTTTTGTTGAAGTTGGCGAAACGCTGGAAGAGGCAGTACGTCGTGAAACGCTGGAAGAAGTCGGTTTAGAACTCAAGAATATTCAGTATTTGGCTAGCCAGCCCTGGCCGTTTCCAAGCAATCTGATGATTGCCTTCAAGGCTGAATATGCCGCGGGTGAAATCGAATTACAGCAAGAAGAAATTAGCGATGCACAATTCTTCAAATTCGATCAGCTGCCTGAAATTCCGTTCAAGGGCAGTATTGCCCATGCCATGATTATGCATGTAACTCAAGGTACGGCAGTCGCAGACGATACCAAGACCTGGCTCTAGCTCTTATTGATCTCAAGTTTGGCTGAACCAATAAAAAAGAATCCAAGGGAGATAATCTCTTGGATTCTTTTTTTATGTATTGCTACTGGGTTAAATCCCGTTATTAGTCTCGAGATCTAAATGCATCCTCGAGTGCCCAAAGCACCTGCGCTTTGGTCTGGAAATAGCGACTGAACAAACTAGATAATGAACCTACGATTGTAATATGGCCAAGTTTCGGAATATGAATCAAATGGCTATGATTGCCCTTTTCTCGCAATACCCGATCTAGATCCTGACTATTGAAATGGCCAACGATGTTGTCCTTCTCGGCAATAAACAGATAATGCCGGGTTGGGCTATTTTTAACAAAATAATAAGGCATGACCTGCTGATATGGCACCGCCTGATCAAAAGCATCGGCACAAATCGGATCATTCTTATAATCAAAATGATAAGGCCCCGCCAGACCAATAATCGCACGGATTAGACTGTGGTCAATGCTGGCAGATTGCGGATGATACAGTGCAGACATGACATTGAATGCCCCAGCCGAATGTCCCATCAAAACCAGGTTTTCAGCACAGATATCTAACCGGCCGGCAGACTGCTGCAAGTGGTTCAATAATAAATGCAGATCATGAATATAGGCTGGGAAAATATGTTGTGGTGCCAGATGATAATTCATCACCACCACATCATAGCCTTCTTTGGCAAAGGCCTCACCAATGAACTGATAATCCTTTTTATCCCCATGCAACCACGCGCCGCCATGTACAAAAACAATCAGGGGGCGATGGGGCAAAGGCTGCTGGCTACGGAACAGATCAAAGCGTTGCCGTG
The DNA here is from genome assembly GCF_022869025.1 of Acinetobacter sp. F-1. Taxonomy (NCBI): domain Bacteria; kingdom Pseudomonadati; phylum Pseudomonadota; class Gammaproteobacteria; order Moraxellales; family Moraxellaceae; genus Acinetobacter; species Acinetobacter sp. F-1. The sequence goes on from NZ_JAJKFX010000001.1 coordinate 218,238, forward strand.
ATTTTAGACCATAAGCCAGCTGAGTTTCGATCGTGTAACCCTGTTTAGGCGTTAAACGATTCAACGCATAACTGCCAAAATCATAGAGTCTAAATGCTTTATAGCGTTGCTGGACTTCCAGAATCTGATTCGACAATTGGTTTTTAAAATGACCGACCTTATGGAGCATCGGTTGGTTCAACCGTATCAGGATCTATCGCAACCGGCGTCTGTTCGATACCGGGCTGTGCATAAGCAGGTGCTGCAAAGTTCTGACTGCTCAGATTTGAAGACTGTTCAACATTATCAATCAGGGTCACAATTTTGGTGACATTGCCCACTTGCTGCAATACCTGATTCAGGTCAGCAATTTCTGCGCTGTTCAAACGTCCCATCACATACAGCACGCCATCTTCAGTATGCACATGTACTTTACTGTCCGCAACCACAGTGGCTTTCATGATCAGGCCACGGGTATTAGCTGTGACCGCAGTATCCTGCATGATGGTGCTATAGCTGATCTGGTTGCCTACAGTAATAAAATTATGTACCGCTTTGACATCGCTCATGGATTTGACATTGTCTTCTGCCAGCTGCTTGAGATGTGCATCGGGCACCTGACCGGTCAGCAAGACATTGCCATGAAAACTTTCAATATTGACCCGGGCCTGTTTGAAGCGCGAATCTAGTTTATAAAGATTAATTTTTGCAGTACGGACAATCGAGGAATCAATAAACACCTGCCCCAAGGTACGCGCCCCACTCTCAGTTCCTACAGGAGCCGTACCTGTGCCGCTAGAAATAAAACTGGCACAACCTGATAAACTTGCGACACACAGCATTGTTATTGCAATACGCTTAACCACTCAGCAAGACTCCTTCATTTTATTACGTCTTTTTCAATCTAATAATCTGTCTTTAAGCTCAGATCATGGCAACTCTGCTTGAACTTTACAATGATCTTGAGGCAAATATAAGCATCTTTAGACCTTATTTTATTCACAGATTAATAAACTCTTGATCAAAAGTAAAAGCATTTTCAATCCATTCCAGATCATAAGGGTATTGCGAAAAGTCATGCTGTAGGGTTTTTGCAAATTGCTGTTTAAAATCAAAACAAATCACGTCAAAACGATAGTAATAGTGTGCAAATTGTGGATTTTTCTGAATAAAGCACATTGCCGTCTTGAGCATCTTGCCCTGTTTTGCTTTCGACACCGACTCGATCGCTTGCGCATATCCGGTGTGTGCACGAGCTTTGACTTCAACAAAGATCAGCTCCTGTTCACGTACCAGAATCAGATCCAGTTCACCATAACGGCTGTGATAATTGGCTGTAAGCAATTGAAATCCCTGCTGCTGCATCAGTTGGGCGGCTTGCTGTTCTGCCCATGTACCTAATTGCTGTCGCATTATTCTCTTTCCCTGTTAGAGCAGCTTTACACCTGTGCCACTGTACTGAAAACATTGCGGAGTACGCTGGACACCGTGTTCAGTGATCTGAATCCGGCCGGTTCTGCCCTGAAATTCAATCGTTTGCAGCCGCGGCTGAGATAAATACTGCTGGGTGATGTGCCAGGCATCGCCGCCAAAAGCAATCAGGCGCTGATAAGACAGATTAACCGGTTCCTTGGCATAAGCTTGCAGCACATCCGGCCAATCCGCTAAGTAAAGCACTGGAACATCACAAAACTTGATCCCTTGTGGCAGCTTGTGCTGTTCGCTCATGGCATTGGCTACGGTATACATCCGTGAACGATTTAATTCAGGCATGACAGCCATCCATTCTGCATTGCCCAGAAACAATAATCCCTGCTTGGGCATTAAAAATCGTGGTGGTTTATCTACGATTTTAAATTTCAGATCACTCTGGCTCAGCAAGGACATCAACAACAGTTCATGCTCCGCTTCACTGCCCGGCTGGCGTAAAATCAGCAGTTGCCGAATCCCGTCTTTGAATAAAAGTGCTTTTAAGGCAGCGGCATCATCTTTCTTGGATAGACTGAACTGCCAGACATTGGGAGAGACATCAGCCACTTCATTCAGGCTGAGGGTACGTACTTTGGGTCTGCTGTTCAGCAGTTGTTCCACGTCGCTACGTGCCAATGGCCCCACCACCATTCTGGTCTTTTTATTGACATGCTGTTTAAGTAGCTGGGAGATATTTTTCTGATTGGCATTGACCCATTTCAGCGGAATCTTGTGTCCTGAAGCGGTATAGGCACTGAGAAAACCCTGTTTGATACTCGATGCAGCTCGCGCCAAAGGCCCGGATTCGGGTAGAATGATCAACACTTCTGCTTGAACGCTGCTGATGCAGCTGACTAAACACAAGCCCAATATTTTATTTTTCATCTTCCATTTTTTATTATTCAATTTATTCCACATGGAGAAACCTATGAGTGCTCAGTTATTTGTTGTTGCGACTCCAATCGGGCACTTAGATGATATTAGTTATCGTGCAGTTCAGGTCTTGAAATCGGTGAGTCTTATTGCTGCCGAGGATACACGAACTTCCGCACAGTTGCTCAAACACTTTAATATTCCAACACCTTTGACTGCCTGTCATGAACATAATGAAAGCAACAAGATTGATCAGCTGATCCAGCGTCTGCTCAATGGCGAAGACATGGCCCTGATCAGTGATGCAGGCACGCCGCTGATTAGCGATCCCGGCTTTAAATTTGTCCGCGCTGCACAAGCACATAATATCCGTGTGATTCCTGTGCCGGGTGCATGTGCTGCGATTGCGGCCTTAAGTGCCGTCGGCTTGCCGAGTGACCGTTTCAGTTTTGAAGGTTTTCTGCCATCCAGACAAAGCCAGCGTCTGCTAAATCTGGAAAAACTCAAAGATGAAACCCAGACTTTAATTTTTTATGAAGCACCGCACCGGATTCTGGAATGTGTCAAAGATATGGCAACGGTATTTGGTGCAGACCGTCCTGTTGGCTTTGCGCGTGAAATTACCAAAACCTTTGAAACCATCAAGAAAATGACTTTGGGTGAATTGGTCGAATTCATTGCCAATGATCACAATCAGCAAAAAGGCGAAATTGTTCTGGTGATTGGCGGAGCAACCCAGGAAAAAGATCTGGATCAGGAAAAGCTGGATAAATTATTGAACCGCTTATTGCAGGATCTGTCAGTTAAAGCAGCTTCACAACTGGCAGCAGACTTGACCGGTATCAAAAAGAAAGTGGCTTATCAGCGTGCATTAGAACTGACGTCAGCCAACGACTAGTCTGATTGCAGATATTTTTTCAGCTGTACTTTTCGCAAAAAAAACACCACATTCATTGTGGTGTTTTTTTTATCTGGCCAAATCAATGAGCAACTTATTCTTTGGCCACTGATTCATCTGCCGGGACTTCAACAATACGGCCACCACTGGCAAGGAAAGCCGCAATTTCATCTTCAAGTGCCTGACGCTTCTTTAATTTGGCAGTTACAGTCAGGGTTTCAGCTTCTGCAAGATCGGTATCATTTACGACCTCGGCAGTATTTGCTGCGCCTTTCTCGGCTGCTTTTGCTTCATCGTCATCGACGATTGAATCTTCAACGTCGTCATCATAATCATTCATGTCTGTCATGTGCTTCTCCCCAAAAAATGAGCGCTGGCTTTGCATTTAAAGTCAGGTGTCGAATTAAGTGAAATTTAGCAATCTATCTGGCATTCGCCTAGTACCAAACATTAAAAAATCGTATCTTTTTTAAACAAAATCGTTACTCTTTATAGATGTTTGTTTAAAAAATTTACACTTCAACACGAAGTAGCATAACGCGTGTCTTTTAGTAAGCTCAGACCATTGGCCTGCGCCATAAAGGCATCTTTTAATCTAGGCTGATTTTCGACCTGTTTCAGACCGAAATTACGTGCCCAAACCATCGGGAAAAATGAAGTCGTTTCCATCCAGCCAATCGCAGACATGCTGTGCATCATGGCATCGTTTTGTCCTTTACGGCGGTGCTCATAACGCTTCAGGCTTTGCTCATGTGCCCAAACGCCACGCGCTCGGTCATGCAACAACACATCACAAAGCACAGCAGCATCCAGACAGCCAATATTCACCCCTTGACCTGCCAGCGGATGAATCACATGGGCAGCATCACCAATCAAAGCCAGACCATCTTGAACATAGTGTTGGGCGGCACGTGCTTTTAATGGAAAAGTCGCACGTGGTGTCGCTTGTACGACCTCACCGAGCATATGATGACTTTCACGGGTCAATAGCTGTGTAAAGTCAGCATCTGACAACCCTGCATATTCTTCAGCATAATCATCCGGCAAAGTCCAGACGATGGATTGCCAATGTCCCTGCTCTTCTTTTTTTAAGCTGGCCATCGGTAAAAAAGCCAGAGGGCCAGTTTCCAGAAAAATCTGGCGCGCCATATGCTGATGTGGCTGTACAGTTTGAATCGCACAGCTGATCCCGGCCTGTTGGTAATCCAGCACATCAATATCAATGAAAGCTTGCTCACGGACAAAGGAGTTGGCACCATCTGCACCAATCACCAGTTTGGTTTTAAGCTGTGTGCCATCGGCCAGATGAATGATCCAGACACCGACTCCACGTTCTACCCGGCTGACTTTAACCTGAGTACGGTAATCCTGTACATCGTCAAGCATCTTTTGCTGAATAGCCAGATTCAGGATACTCGGCTCTACCATCGAGCCTAAGGCCTGTTCTACTGAGGGTGTTTTTTCTGAAGGCTGGCCGAAATTAATGTCACCATAGCCATTTTTATTCCAGACCTGCATACCGGTATAAGGCTGCTGACGTGCCAGTTTGTTCCATACGCCGACTATTTTTAATAGATGAATGGTTGCCTGACTCAGTGCCAAAACACGTGGATTTGCCACATCTAATGTCTTATCTGCGTCTAAAATTGGGGCAGCGTCTAAAACTGTAGGCTGCACACCACCTTGCGCCAGCAGAAGTGCAGTCAGTCCACCAACCAGTCCACCGCCAATAATGACCACATCCAAGATTTCGTTATTTTGATTTAAGCTCATGCTTTTAATCCCATGGCATAATTCGCAACCAAAGGTTTAATGCCTGGAATATTTTCAAAGCAGATTAAGCCTGTGTTACGCATCAGTTTGAGGAATGGATTCTGGTTACTAAAACCGCGTACCACTGAATCACAGAATTTAATGACCCGCTGCTGATCTTTCAGGCGTGATTTTTCGTAGTCCTGTAGCATGGCTGCATTGCCTAAATCAGCACCCTGCTCAAGCTGCTCTGCCAAATAGCGATTAAGCACATAAGCATCGCGCATACACAGGTTAAAGCCCTGTCCGGCGACAGGATGGATGGTATGGGCAGCATTGCCCATCAATACCACACGGCCAACGGCCTGTTTTTCTGCCAGGACTTGAGAGAGTGGGAAGCTAAAACGGCGACCGGTTTTCTGGAATTTTCCGGCACGATCACCATAAGTGTCCTGCAAGGCATCAAGAAAATGCTGATCATTTTCATCGCCCAACCATTCACCTTCTGTGCCTTTTTTTACCGGCCAGACAACGGAACGGCGATATTCACCCGGCAATGGCAATAACGCCAAAGGGCCTAAATGACTGAAACGCTCAAAACCAACATGACCATGGGGCTTCGAGGTTTGTACTGTGGTCACGATCGCGACCTGATTATAATCGTGTTCTGAAGTACCAATGCCCAATGCTTTACGGCAGAAAGAATCACGACCGTCTGCGGCAATGACCAGTTTAGATTGTAAAGTCAGCTCAGATTCACCACGCTGCGCCTGAATATAAGCACAATCGGCATCTTGGGTCAGCGATGTGACTTGTACACCATCAATCAGTTCAATCAGTGGCTGTTGTTTCACTTGGGTCAGCAGCACACGGCCGAGCCAGGCATTTTCAATCACCTGACCGAAACTTTCGACTTTTTCCTGTTCTGCTTTTAGGCATGCCTTACCAAAGCTGCCTTGTTCGGTAATATTGACTTCCAGAATTGGTGTGGCATGTTGCTGTAGTGCATCCCAAAGGCCGAGTTCCTGATAGATCTGTACACTACGGCGCGACAAGGCACTGTTACGCGCATCAAAACTGGAATGATACGGGGCAAGATGTTCATCATCATAATCTGGATATTTGATGGCTTCCAAAAGTTTGACTGCAATATTGGTTTTCGCCAACATCAGTGCGAGGCTTAAGCCCACCATACCACCACCGACAATGATGACTTCTTGTTGCATGCTGTAATCCTTTCAATGTCGTATCTAAGTCAATAGATACTTATAATCATGATGGATTTTATATTAGCTCAAAAAAATTCTTTTTTATAATGAAATAGCGTGTCTCGCCTCTGATGTTTATTGTTTCCGGGTGGCCAACCAGCACAGAATTGCTCCAGCCGTAACCATTGCCACACCCTGCCAAAAACCAAAAGACAAAGACGTACTCAGCAATAATGCTGCAAATAAAGCAGATAACACCGGAGTAAAATAGGAAGCACCCGCCATTAATGTCATGTTTCCAGAAATAATTCCAATATTCCAGGCACCATATCCCAAACCTAAAGCTCCGGCTGCCATAATCAAAGTGACGGTATTATCATAAGTAAAATTAAGCGCCGCGCCATTCATCAGGAAATATTTGATCCAGAGCACAACCGCAGCAAGGGCAAAGAATATCGTGACCAAGTTTTTACCTTGAGAGGTTTTTACGGTCACGGAACAATATGCAGCCCATAAAACCGCTGCAGCAAAAGCTAAACCATAACTAAGAGGATTAGCTTTCAAATTGCTCCATATTTGTAAGAGATCAAAGCCGGTATCTCCGCCTAAAACCCAACAAATTCCAACCAAGGCCAATAGGCAACCAGGAAGAATTAAGAGATTGGCTTTAACGTTGTTAACAATGATTGCAAATAATAAGGTAAAAGTCGGCCATAGATAATTAATCATCCCTACTTCAATGGCTTGCCTACTATTTTGAGCATAACCAATAGAAAGGGCAAAACATAATTCATAAGCAACAAATAAAAGACTTCCCCACCATAAATAAGGCTTTGGAATAGTAGAAAGCTTGGGTAGACCGATGGTAAAAAATAAAATAATGGATGCCACACTGTAAATCAGGGCAGCACCTGCGACCGCTCCAAAACTCTCACTGACACTACGAATTAAGCCAACATTCGTACTCCAGAAGATGACCGCAGAAAGACCAATTAAAGTCGCGACATTTCGATTAAATACCGGTAGAGCGTTTAAGAGCATGTGCTATTTACTCAGAATCAAAGATATTCAGATATATGCTTTTTTAGTTTTAAAGATTAATTTTTCGACTCATTCAAATCATGCAGTGAATCAGAATGATAGTAAATAATGCAGACTTAAATTTTAGATAAGAACTGTAACTTTCAGCTAAATTTATAGTTTTGTATGACTAAAATTGGCACAACATTTATTTTTTTAAATCGTCACTTAGCTTTTAAGGAGAACTAAGATCTACAGCTTGGAGGTAAAAAAACTTCATTTGTTTATGGACGTTTTTTCCTCATAACTCCGCTATTTTATGGCTATCCAAACACCCAAAATGCTGTCTTTGTCAGCCAGTCATCTAGCTCAAATCATCATAATAAAACGGAGCCTCAGCTCCGTTTTATTGATAACTATTCCATCCACTCAAGCCGAATTTTAATTATTTAAAATCAACCTTGTAGGGATGTAAGTCATATAGATTAATCGTTGGCGTATTAACGCACCACTCGGCTATTCGGCTCAGTGTGATGCACTGTTTTTCCTAATTTCGTACCAGTATAGATCAGGTACAATGCCGACAAACCAACCAGTACATAAACAATTCGAGAAAGCGCAGTCATATCACCAAAGATTGCAGCAACCAAATTAAAGTCGAATGCACCAATTAAACCCCAATTGATGCCACCAATAATTGTTAAAGCATAAGCAATCCAGTCAATCGTATTTAGTCTCATAAGTCTTCTCCTGCTGTTCTTTAAGTTTATTTAAGGATCAGAGAAAGTATGAGAAGCAAAGCGCATTTAATATGTAGCTTTGATGCTAAAAACCAATTTTCTGTGTTGAATTCCTGTCAATTTTTAAGCTGCAAATTTTAACTGGGTGAGTTTTATTTGACTTGTTCGTGATAAATGTAATTGAAATCTTTTTTACTATCGTTGCGCAATCTCTCAAAAGATCTGGCTTCAAATCTATTAGAGCAGTCATAAAAAAAGCCGATCTAAGGATCGGCTTTTCATGTCTCTAAAATTAAGCAGCCTGTGCTTTCGCCATTAATGCTTCAATGTCTTCTACCGTTTTCACGACTTTCGCGGTTAACACCAACGGGCCATTTGCAGTGGCCACGACATCATCTTCAATCCGGATGCCAATGCCACGCCATTTTGCATCCACAGTTTCATCATCAGGTGCAATATATACACCCGGCTCAACGGTGACCACCATGCCTTCTTCATACGGACGCCATTCACCATCGACCTTATACGCGCCAACATCATGCACATCCATACCAAGCCAGTGACCCGTGCCATGCATGTAGAACTGGCGGAAAGCTTCTTTTTCTATAATGTCGTCGATCTCACCTTGCATCAAGCCAAGATCAAGCAGACCTTGCACCAGGATGCGCACAGCAACATTGTGCGGTTCTTTATAGGAGTTGCCAATTTGCACGGCATTGATCGCAGCGATTTGGGCATCCAGTACCACGTTATACAAGGCTTTCTGTTCCGGACTGAATTTACCATTCACTGGAAAGGTACGGGTAATATCTGAAGCATAAAGCTGATATTCAGCCGCGGCATCAATCAACACCAAATCACCATCTTTCAGCGCTTTATCATTTTCTACGTAGTGCAGGATGCAGGCATTTTCACCGCCACCGACAATACTGTTATAGGCCGGAACACCGCCATTCTTGCCGAAAATATAATTCAGCTCGGCTTCGAGTGCATATTCCATCATGCCCGGACGTACTGCTCGCATCGCTTGAGTATGTGCATCTGCCGAAATATCTGAAGCAATTTGCATCAGTTCAATTTCATTGTCATCTTTATGCAGACGCATTTCGTCAATAATACGATCCAGCTGAATCACTTGAGCAGGTGCAGACGTACCACGCCGGCTTTCACCACTTGCAGTCGCAATCCATTTCGCTACACGTGCATCAAAATCCGCGTTGTGGCCAATGCGATAAAATAATTGGTCTTTATTTTGTAATTTTTCCAGAATTCCTTCATCTAGCAGATCAATCGGATAGGCTTCATCTGCATCATAATCCTGCATCGCCCCATCAATCCCTGCACGATAGCCATTCCAGATTTCCATTTCCCGGTTACGTTCCCGGCAGAATAAACTATAGCTATAACCTTCTTCTTCAGTGTCAAAGGTTTCAATCACAGCCACAGCTTCAGGTTCTGAAAATCCGGTTAAATAGAAGAAACTACTGTCTGCACGGTATTTATAATCTGCATCACGGTTACGCATCGCCACCGGACTGGTCGCGATAATCGCAATACTGCGTAAACCAATTTCCCCTGCGAGAATACTGCGACGTTCCTGAAAATCAGCTTGTGTTAATTTCTTCATTACACCTTACTTCTTGTCAATTCATGCTTTTATTGAAATATTCTCTTGAAAACAGAACATATATTCTAATGAAACAGCAAAATATATGCCTGATTTCAAGCAGTGTGATGACATAGCTAACTATTTAGTTAGCTTGGACGTTTAGGCGAGAAAATTTCGACCACGCTTTGCGCCTCTGTAGCAGAAACCTGAGGCTGCACTTTTTGTGTCAATTGCTGCAAGAGTGGCGTTTCCTCAACCTCCACTTTCTTACGTCCCAAAGACAGGCTCACTGGAATCAGGCGCACAAATTCATACAATTCCTGATAGCTTTCTTCACCTTCGGCATCATCGTCTGAGTCTTCAAACTCAACCGCGGCTACATCTTGTAAATGTTCAATCAGTTCTACTTCGTCCTGACGAATATGACCAGAAGCCAGACCAAAACCTAACACCACGCCTGCGCACCAGTCCGCCAATGCCTGCACACGTTCTGAGAGCACATGCTCATCATCTGGAAGCAAAGGTAAATAATCCAGTTCATCTTCAGACAATGCATGGAAAACATCTTCAGCTTCGCCAGTCAACAGTTCTAATGCTTCGGCATCCAGTTCAGGCACATCCAGTGTTTCTAAAATCTGTAACCATTCTTCACTGCTCGGTGCCTGGGTGACACAAACAATCCCGGTCAGCAAACCATGCAGTTCACTCGGGCTAGAAATTTCCTCAATTGAAGAAAAATTGCGGTGCCATTCGGTCCAACCTGAAATATCGTCTTGCATTCGTTTATCCAATCTCTATACTGCTTATATATTACCTCTGTTTGCAACACTGTGCGACCTCGATATGTTAGAAGAATTACAGCGTCTACAAGTGCAGATTGGCGTGTTAAAAACGCGACTCGCACGGCTTGAAAGTGAGAATTCCAGTTTGCGCGAAGAGCAAGACTCTTCCATGGTGCAACATCAACAGCAAATTGAACAAAAGAACAGCGTGATTGCGCAAAAACAACAAGAAAATGAACACCTGACCGAACAGCTGACAGATTCTCGTGCCCAGTTTCAACTGCTCAATAATGATGCAACTGCACTGGCAGACCGTTATGGCCGTCTGGAAAAAAGCTGTACCGATCTGAAAAACCGTTTTCAGGAAATTCTGGCTGAACGAAATGAACTGCGGGTTTTGAAGGAAAAGATGCTGATCGAGCAGCGTCATGCCCAACAGGAAATTCAGCGCCTCAATCAGGAATCTGAGCGTTTAACCCAGAAAAATGAAAATGCCAAAGCCAAAGTTGAGGCGATTATTCAACGTCTGGCAATTCTCGGTACTGCGCAGGATCATCATGCACAAGAAATCCAACAACTGGCCCATCCGACTGAAGTGACTGAGGAAGCCTCATCATGAGTGAACAAATTGCAATTGATCTCAGAGTATTGGGGCATAGTTTCCGTCTGGCCTCTACTCCTGACAAGCAGGAAGAATTAGAGCGCGCGGCACAGTTATTGAATGATAAATACGATGAATTTCGTCGTAAAGCACCACGTATGGAACCCAGCAAGCTGATTATCATGGTGGCACTTGAGCTGATGCAGGAAGTCTTGAACATGAACAGATCACTGCAACAATATGCGCATTGCGAGCGTTTGTTACAAACCATTTTAGAAGAAGTTGAGGAACTAACAGAATAATCTCATATTCTGTTTAAACTTCGGCCATTTGGCTGAACTGTTTACAGTTCATGAACAGCATAGAGTTGCCATACCGACATTATCGTTTATAATTAACTTATCTCTGAGGTGTTCGCCAGCGGGTCTATATCCCTGCCGATACTTATATCTCCGGATGCGTTCTGCATATTTAGAGTGTATGCCTGCCTTCGTGCAGGAAACCCAGCAAGTATGCGTCGCGTCCACCTTGAACTCATCGGGTTCAGGGTAACGACATGCAGCGGCATCTTCGGAGTACTTTAATTTTTTGCTTAAAATATACTTATAATTCTCTTAAAATCCTTTCTAAACTTTCTCTCAGTTTTATATTTCAGTATTTATCTCGGTCATTTCTCAAAGTTCATTTTATTCATACCATTATCTGGTAGGCCTATAAAATGCTTAACAAGAAAATCGCTTTAACTTTCTTTTAAATACACATTGAATTTTCAAGTTATTTGATCTCGATCTAAAATAAACATGGCCCAGATTGCGGCAGGAATCCAGCCTAAAATTGAAATCTGCAGCATGAGACATATTGTTGCTTCAACCGGTTTGTGAATGGTCATAAATAAGGACCAGGGGAAAATAAAGGCAATCATCAACTTCATTTTAAATACCCTCTTGTGTTCGTGTTTGCAATTTTAATATCCAGTTTTTACTGGACTCTGTGTTCGCTCTTTTTAGTGTTATCAAAAAAAATATGCATGCTGTATCATTCTAAAAAACATCTCAAAAGCCTAATTCAGTTAGCTTAAATGCAGCTTAAAAATTATTTTAAATCAGCTTGGCGAACTTATATTTTCAGTTATCGTCTTGACGTTTTTATGAAAAAGACCTTGCTTTCACTCGCGCTGCCCAGCAGCTTTTCACTCGACTGAAACCCCTCATCTTTGGGCTGTTTAGGTGAAAACTGATTGCTACTTGGCAGCCGTATTCAAGGGTGATACCCGCCAAATCACGTCACCGACATCATCAGCCACTAAAATAGCGCCTGCAGAATCTACGGTTACACCAACAGGGCGCCCAAATGCTTTGCCCTGCTCGCTTAAAAATCCGGTTAAGACATCTTGAGGCTGACCGAAAGGCTGGCCATTTTGAAAGGGAACAAAAATCACTTTATAGCCACTATGCGGTTTGCGGTTCCATGAGCCATGCTGGCCAATCAGTGCACCATTTCGATAATGAGGCATTAGATCTGCTGTATAAAAACTTAAGCCCAATGATGCTGTATGATTACCCAAAGCATAGTCTGGTGGAATTGCCCGTGCCACCCGTGCAGGGTTTTGCGGCTTGACCCATGTATCTACATGTTGGCCATAATAACTATAGGGCCAGCCATAAAAAGCACCGTCTTTAACCGAGGTGAGATAATCTGGAACCAGATCATTGCCGAGCTCATCACGCTCATTGACTACCGTCCAGAGTTTGCCACTCTGTGGTTGCCAGTCCATACCATTCGGATTACGAAGTCCGGTTGCAAAAGGTCGTGCTTGAGTATTGGCCAGGTCAAATTCCATGATCAGTGCCCGACCTTCTTCTTGATCCAAGCCATTTTCAGCTACGTTACTGTTGGAACCTACCGTAATATAGAGTTTGCTGCCCGTAGGATTGGCAATGACATTTTTGGTCCAGTGATGGTTTAAACGACCCGCCGGTAAATCCAGTACTTTGGTGCCGGTTGCAGTAATTTGAGTAGCACCTGCTTGATAAGGAAAGCGCATCAGGGCATCAGTATTGGCCACATACAACATATTGCCGACCAGTACCATGCCAAATGGAGAGTTGAGATTCTGTAAAAATACAGTTTTTTGTTCAGCGACTCCATCACCATTATTGTCACGAAGCAGACTAATGCGGTTAGCACTCGGATGCGATGAGCCGGCTCGCTGCATTACCCATTTCATGATTTTGCCTTTAATTCCTTTGCTATCATCAGGCTTAGGTGGTGCATCGGTTTCGGCCACCAGCACATCACCATTTGGCAATACATAGATCCAGCGCGGATGCTGCAACCCTTTGGCAAATGCCTGAACTTTTAAACCTGTAGCCGGAGTGGGTATTTTGCCCTCAGGCCAACCTTTGGCAGGTGCAATATTGACTGTAGGCAGCAAGCTGGATTTTGGTTTGGGTAACTGTGGCTGGGAACCATAACTGTCAGCAATTGGCGACTTGGATGGCATAGTACAAGCCGTCATCGCCAGCAGAAGTGCCAAGCCTGCACCAGGCAAAAAAAAGTGAACCGGCTGAATAGGCATTTTTATCTCTTGTTATTTTTTATCGTCATCGACTTACTTTAAAAAACAATTAGAGATGCCACTAGTGGCTTGATGTTTTTTCTGGTTATGAATTGGTTATCAGTTTTGAAGTAGATTTGTTTTTTTGTCGTAGCAGCATGATGCACAAGAGCTAAAAGAATTCTGATCAGTCATTCGATTCAGGGATTGTTGTAGTTCATCCAAGCACAGCTCCGTTTTAAGGTTTCATATACTGTTCAAAATAAAAGCCCATCTTTTGATGAGCTTCTACGTGCAGATTAGACCTGAATGATCCTAAACCTAGAGAATCTATGAATAAGAGAGTCGGATATTCGTCTGAAATACTTCAAAAAACAATTAAGGGAAGTCCTCCAAACAGCTGGGTAAGATTGTGCTACACAGCCAGATCCACTGGAATGAAAGATAAGATCCGTGGCTCTCAACCACGAAATGCCGCTTCAATCGCGGAGATGTCAATTTTCTTCATGGTCATCATTGCATCAAAGGCGCGTTTGGCGGCGGCACGGTCAGAACTGGTCACTGCCTGAATAAGCACAATTGGTGTAATCTGCCAGGAAATGCCCCACTTGTCTTTACACCAGCCACACTCGCCTTCCTGACCGCCATTGCCAACAATTGCATTCCAGTATCGGTCGGTTTCTTCCTGATCTTCAGTTGCCACCTGAAATGAGAATGCTTCGTTATGCTGGAATGCCGGGCCACCATTTAGTCGAATGCAGCTAATACCCAGCACCCTAAAGTCAACGGTGATGACATCGCCTTCTTTTCCAGAAGGATAGTCTCCGGGTGCAAGGTTGATCGCGCCAATTGAGGAGTCAGGAAATGTCTCGGCATAAAATCGTGCAGCAGCTTCAGCCTCGTTATCATACCAGAGGCAGATGGTGTTCTTCGCAATATTCATCATGTTTAATCTCCATTGATTTAGGTCTTACGCGCTCTGCCTAGGCACAATGTGTTACATCTATCGGGTTAATCAGAGATCTGATCCCTTCTTTATAATTCACTCAAAAACACAAAAAATCGATTTTAGATTTGTACCTTTATTAATCAAAATCTATTTCATGATCATTAAAAGAATTACTTGAAAACTCATGCTTCAAAGAAAACAAAAAAAAATATGACGTTTTAAGCAGCCAATAATTCAATGCCTTTGATTGACCAATTTTAATCAAGTTTCTAGAGATGAGATTCATTATGAAATTTGCTGAACTTAACCAGGTTGCTACCTCGTCATATGAGAATCAAGATCACAATTATTTTTTACTTTTCCAGAATTCCCACTTAGACTAGAGCACACTTTTGTTAGATCCGCTTTTTGCCCTATGACCATTCAAGAATTAAGAAGATACCTGCGTAAAACACGTCGTCATCTTTCTAAATTTGAGCAAAGGCAAGCTGCACAAAAAGTTTTAAATCGCCTTATACGCAGCCCGCAATTTATTCATGCCAAGCACATCGGCATTTATCTGCATGCTTTTGGTGAGATTCATACCCACACCATTATTGAACGCTGCTTTAAACTGGGAAAACAGGTCTATCTGCCTGCGATTTGCGACATGAATCAACAGCTGGTCTGGATTCGAATCAGCCAGCATCAATATCGCAACAAGCGCTTTGCCTATCATCGGCTGGGAATGCGGGAGTCCATGACGACACGTGGTACTCATGTTTCTAAGCTGGATTTATTGATCATGCCGCTGCTGGCCTGTGATCATTCAGGGACACGAATCGGGATGGGTGGCGGTTTTTATGATCGAACCCTGGCTTCTGCGCCCGGGCGTCCATTCCGTCTGGGACTGGCGCATGACTTTCAACTGCTTAGCCAGCCCTTAAAACGGGAAAAATGGGATCAACCCTTGGATGCTCTTATTACCCCGACAGTTTTTTTAGCTTTCAAACGCTAATTTCTCAATTTCCCTGTTGTGAACTACTTTAAAATCACATAATTAGTCATTTTTCATACAATTTAATCTTAACGCCCCTTGTATTTTTTAAATTACCCATCACTATTAAAACATGGCAACACCGTTGTCACTCATTAGGAGTGCTCATGTCTGAAATTATTATGAATCAAGAAACCTTAGAGCCTCAGGTTCCAAGTGTACTACCCCTTTTGGCGCTGCGTGATGTGGTGGTTTATCCGCATATGCAAATTGCGCTGTTTGTCGGTCGTGAAAAATCGATCAATGCAGTTGATGTGGCTCGTAACAGTGACAATCTAGTATTTGTAGTTGCGCAAAAAGATTCGCTTACAGAAGAAATTGATCACGACAATTTATATCAATACGGTACTGTCGCGAAGATTGTGCAAGTTGTGAATCACGAAAATGATGAAAACTGTATCAAAGTCCTGATTGAAGGACTGCACCGTGCCAAACTGAAAACCATCATTGACGAAAATGAGTATCTGACAGCAGAACATGAACTCAGCCCAATGACCGTTACGGTGGATGAAGACACTCAAGCCGTGCGCTTGCAAGAATTACGTGCGCTTTTTGCTCAATATGCAGAAGCGAAACTTCGTAATGCGCGTGAACTGATTACCGCAGCCAACAAAATTGAAGACCTGTTACAGTTATTATTCTTCGTGGCGACCCGTGTTCCATTGAATATTGATGTCAAACAAAAATTCCTGGAACATGATGAATTCGAAGCGCATTTAACTGAGCTGATGACTTATCTATTGCAACAATCTGAAGAACAGCAGATTGAGCAAACCCTGCATGACTCTGTTAAACGTCAGATGGAAAAGAACCAGCGCGAATACTTCCTGAATGAAAAAATGAAAGTCATTCAGCGCGAGCTTTCCGACATGAACGGCGGCGCGGAAGATGATGTCGCTGAAATTGAAAAACGTCTTGCTGAAGCAGATCTGCCTGAGCATGTACGCAAGAAAGCTGAAAACGAATTCCGTAAACTGAAAGCGATGCAGCCTGCCTCAAGTGAAGCAGCAGTTGTTCGCAACTATCTGGAAGTGATTCTGGATACACCGTGGAATAAAGCCAGCAAAGTCAGCATTAACCTGAACAAAGCACAGGAAATTCTGGATGCAGACCACTATGGTCTGGACGATGTCAAAGATCGTATTGTGGAATATCTTGCGGTTCAGTCGCGTGTGAAAAAATTGCGTGGCCCAATTCTATGTTTAGTCGGTCCTCCGGGTGTTGGTAAAACCTCACTGGGTGAGTCGATTGCTAAAGCAACTGGTCGTGAATTTGTGCGTATGGCCCTTGGTGGTGTACGTGACGAAGCCGAGATTCGTGGTCATCGTCGTACCTATATCGGTGCGATGCCAGGTAAAATCGTGCAGTCATTGACTAAAGTTGGGGTGAAAAACCCGTTGTTCCTGCTCGATGAAATCGACAAGATGGCGCAAGATTACCGTGGTGATCCGGCGTCTGCGATGCTCGAAGTCCTCGATCCATCACAGAACAACAAGTTCAGTGATCACTACCTGGATCTAGATCTGGATCTGTCTGAAGTAATGTTTATCTGTACCGCAAACAGCATGAACATTCCTGAAGCCTTGCTGGATCGTATGGAAGTGATTCGTCTTCCGGGTTATACCGAAGAAGAAAAAGTCAATATTGCAGATCGTTATCTGGTACCAAAAGCCATTAAAAATAATGGCCTGCGTGCTAAAGAGTTAACTGTGCATGAAGAAGCGATTCGTGACATCGTGCGCCGTTATACCCGTGAAGCCGGTGTACGTAGCCTTGAGCGTGAAGTATCCAAAATTGCACGTAAAGTGGTCAAAGAAGCGGTGAGCAAAAAAGCCAAAAACCTTCAGATTGAAGTGACAGCAGGCAATCTTCCAGATTACTTGGGCGCACATAAATTTGACTATGGTATGGCGGAAGAAGAAGCACAAATCGGCCGTGTCAATGGTCTGGCCTGGACTTCGGTGGGTGGCGAATTGCTGACCATTGAGGTTGCAGCCGTTCCAGGTAAAGGCAAGTTCATTACCACCGGTTCTCTTGGCGATGTCATGAAAGAATCAATTACCGCTGCCATGACTGTGGTGCGTACCCGTGCAGATGAGCTTGGCATCGAAGCGTCCCGCTTTGAAGAAACCGATGTGCACGTGCATTTACCGGAAGGTGCGACACCGAAAGATGGTCCATCCGCAGGTTTGGCATTGACCACTGCATTGGTATCTGCATTTACCGGGATTCCGATTCGTCCGGATATCGCGATGACAGGTGAAACCAGTCTGGGTGGTCGTGCATTACGTATTGGCGGTTTGAAAGAGAAACTTCTTGCAGCCCATCGTGGTGGCATCAAGCTGGTCTTCATTCCACAAGAAAACGTACGTGATTTGGCGGAAATTCCTGAAAATGTAAAAGATGGTTTAGAGATTAAAGCCGTGAAATCGATTGATGAGATTTTACCGCTGGCCCTCATCTCTTTGCCAAAAGCCTTGGTGAAAGCACCGATTGTAAAAACCAAAGAAGAAGCGAAAGCAGCCCGTCATTAAGATAAGCTGATTTGCCAAAACCCTGCTCCGGCAGGGTTTTTTATTGTGTAAAGAAATTGATTAAGGTTGCAAGGCCATCGCTACCAGCCCATCAATCACATAGGTCATCTTCCTCAGATCCAGTTTATCCAAGGTGTCCAGCTCAGTATTATAATAAGGGTTACGATAATGCGCCGTATCGGTAATTAACATGGTCGAATAATTGAATTTAGCATAATTCAGATAACCAGAAAAATTCATGTCCTGAGCAAAAGTTGGGCTGATAAAACGTTGACATTCCAGACGGTTAAGACTTTGCATGGCAGTACAATAATCTCCGGTCATGCCAGTCGAGGCCAAATGACCAATGGCAGCAATAAAGTTCCCATGATCTGGATAAATCCATTTCAACCCCACCGGATAAGTCTGCACCAGATTTTCATCAAAATAGCCAATTGAATCCAGAATCACCACACCTTTCAGCTTCTGCTTTTTTTTCTTGAGCGACTTGGCATGAATATAGCTGCCCATATGTTCTGTCTTGAAAAAAGGCGGCTCTTCCAAGGTATAAAAAGCAAATTCGATCTCATGTTTGAGCTTGGATTTTTGCAAGGCCAATAATCTTGCGGTTTCCAGTAAACCTGCCACTCCCGAGGCATTATTGTCAGCACCATATCGATCACTAAAGACATCATAATGCGTGCCCATGACCATTTTGGTTTTGGCCTGAGCATTTAAATGGCAAATGACATTTCGATAGCTTAGGCTATTAACTACATAGACCTGAAACTGACAGGGAATGCCAAAACGCTGCATCTGTCCTTTAATCCATGCAGACACTCGGTTCAGTTCTTTAACATTCTTGTAATTTCGAAATTCATCGACACTCATGATCTGGCTGAAAAACAATTCCAGATGAGAAATTTGAGCGCGTGTGTTGGTATTGGCGGTACTGAGACTTGAGCCGATTAGACCGGTGACCAACAGCAGCAAAGTACAACATCCTTTTATGATGACCTTAGTCCGCATTTATTATTATCCATTCCTTTATCAAGCGGAGACTTGAACTCAGGACATTAAAGCAGCACTAAATCCTTCATTTCAATTTCAATTTGTTTCCTGACTCAACTTCGTGTTGTTTGATCGTTATAATGAAGTATCCAATTATTGATCTGTCTGTATGAAAATCCGTATCCTGACCATTGGTCAAAAAATGCCAGCATGGGTGCTGACTGGTTTTGAAGATTATTTCAAACGTATTCAGCCCTTTGTACAGACCCAGATTATTGAACTGCCCATGGCCAAGCGCGGCAAAAACGATTCTGAAGCGGATATCCTGAAATATCGAAATATTGAGGGTGACAGCATTTTAAATGCACTCAAGCAGAACGAAATCCTGATTGCGCTAGAAGTGGGTGGACGTGAGTTCAGTACCGAAAAACTGGCTGAAACCATGAAAGGCTGGATGCTGGAAGGCAATGATGTGGTACTGGCGATTGGCGGGCCAGATGGTCATTCGGAAGCAGTACGTAAAGCTGCTGCATGGCATTGGTCCCTGTCTAAGCTCACACTTCCCCATCCCATGGTTCGGGTGATGCTGATTGAACAACTGTACCGTGCAATGACCATTAACCATAACCATCCTTACCATCGTGCAGGTTAATGACGTTGCTGAAGCGTTCTGTTTATGCAACGTTTTGTTGAATAATTCCTCCTGCTTTTTTCGCTATTTTTAATGCATTATTGAGACATCTTCTAGATGTGGTTTGACTTATGAACTTACAAACGTTGCCCGGCTTATTTATTTCTCATGGCTCTCCTATGCTGGCGCTGAATCCTGAGCAAGTGGGTCCTGCCTTGCATCGTTTAAGCGAAAACCTGCCACGCCCGGAAGCGATTATTATCATGTCAGCGCACTGGGAAAGTGAGGCACTGGAAGTCAGTAGCGGTATTCGACCAGAGACCTGGCATGATTTCCGTGGTTTTCCGCCAGAGCTGTATCAATTACGCTATCCTGCACCAGGAAATCCTGAACTGGCCGAGCAGATCTTGGGTTTGCTGGCCAATGCCGGTTTTGCTGCACATGCCAATAGTACTCGTCCACGTGATCATGGCGTATGGATGCCGCTGCTGCATATGTATCCGGATGCGGATATTCCAGTGGTTGAAATTTCCTTGCCCATGTCGATGAGTGCCGATGAAATCTATAAAATTGGTCAAAGTCTGGCACCGCTACGTGAGCAGCAAATCCTGCTGATTGGTTCAGGCAGTATCACGCATAACCTACGTGAACTGTCTTGGGATGGAACGGCGGCTGATGTACCGGTATGGGCATCAGATTTCCGCAATTTTGTCGTCCATAAACTGGCCCATAGCGATTATGATGCGATACTGGACTGGTCCAATATTCCACACATGGCGCGTAATCATCCAACACTGGAGCATTTTGCCCCGATCTTCTTTGCGATGGGGACCGGAAGCCGCTTTAGTCTGGTGCATAGCAGTTTTAGCATGGGTTCTCTCGGCATGGATGTCTACCGCTTCGATTAATCTTGATTGAAAACTCAAAATTTTAACTTTTAAATTTGGATACATTTTGCAACCAAAATCTGCGATATGTATCCATATCTTTTAGAAATGCATCCGTTATCATTTCAATTCTTTGTTCTTTATTATAAATCCATGAAATTAAAATTTATTGTACTGGCATTATTACCTTTAACTTTTGCAGCCTGTCAGTCGGGTGATATCCAGCAGGCTGGAGATCGTACAGTGGCTACCCTACAACAAAAAAGTGCAAATCAGCTTCTTTCTGCCTACCACTGGCAACTAGATCGCGGGCTGGAACGGCCAATCGTGCTCAGTTTCGATGCTCAAGGCCGCCTGAGTGCCGTGACGGGCTGTAATGGACTCAGTACAAACTGGTCAGTGAAAGATAATATTATCAGCACCAGCGAAGTCATAGGAACCGAAATGGCCTGCGATACCGCACTGATGCAACAGGAACGCTTTGTCAGCCAGCTTTTACAAAAACGTGCAATTCCTTTTGCGCTCAATACCACGAACCTTGACCAGCCGACCCTAACGCTTTCCGCTGCCGATGGTCAAAAATATGAATTTACCGGGAAAATGACTCCGGAAACCAGATATCAGGGGCAAGCTGAAACAATTTTTCTGGAAATTTCCCCAGATACAAAATCATGTACCGGTGTGGCTCAGCAAAGCTGCTTGCAAGTTAAACAGGTTAAATATGATCAAAACGGTCTGAAGACCCAGGTCGATAAGGACTGGACATTATTCTATGACCAGATTGAAGGTTTTCAGCATTCACCGAATGAACGCCAGATTATTCGGCTAAAACGTTTTGAAATTAAGAACCCTGCGGCAGATCAATCTAAATATGCTTATATTTATGACATGGCAGTCGAGCGCGAAGCCGTGAAAGGTTCATTATAAAATATCTATCCATAAAAAAACCGAGGCTATGGCCTCGGTTTTTTTAAAGCGACACTCAATCAGACTTAGAATACGCCTTGAGCAAGCATTGCATCAGCCACTTTTACGAAGCCTGCAATGTTGGCACCGTCTACATAGTTCACAGTACCGTCTTCTTTGGTACCGAATTTTACGCAGTTACGGTGAATTTCTTTCATGATCGCATGTAAACGCTCATCAACTTCCTCAAAGGTCCAGCCTAAACGCAATGCATTTTGCGACATTTCCAGACCAGAAGTGGCAACACCACCTGCATTTGATGCTTTACCTGGCGCATAAAGCGTTTTCGCTTCAACGAATTTCTCTACAGCAGCCAAGGTTGAAGGCATGTTTGCACCTTCAGCGACACAGATCACGCCATTTGCGAGAAGCTTTTCAGCATCCTCCGCATCCAGTTCGTTTTGAGTCGCGCATGGCAGTGCGATATCACATGGAATACCCCAAGGACGTTGTCCTTCCAGATATTCAAAACCATGTTTAGAGGCAAATTCTGAAATACGACCCCGTTTTACGTTTTTAAGTTCCATCACTTCAGCAAGCAATGCTTCAGTGAAACCGTCTTTGACGTGAACCGTACCCGCAGAGTCAGAAAGTGAAACCACTTTCGCGCCCAGATACAACGCTTTGTCAGCAGCATATTGCGCAACGTTACCAGAACCTGAAATTGCGACAACTTTGTCTTTGAAGCTTTCGCCACGAGACTTGAGCATTTCCTCAGCGAAATACACAGTACCGTAACCCGTTGCTTCCGGACGCGCCAATGAACCACCGAAGGTTAAACCTTTACCGGTGAATACACATGCAGTGTCGTTACTTAATTTTTTCATCATGCCGGCCATATAGCCCACTTCACGACCGCCCACACCAATATCACCTGCAGGGATATCTGTGTTCGCACCCAGGTGACGATATAGCTCGATCATTAAAGCTTGGCAGAAACGCATGATTTCGCCTTCTGATTTGCCTTTAGGGTCAAAATCAGAACCGCCTTTACCACCACCCATAGGAAGTGTGGTTAAAGCATTTTTAAATGTTTGCTCAAAGCCTAAGAATTTTAGGATTGAAAGATTCACTGAAGGGTGGAAACGCATACCACCTTTAAATGGACCGATCGCTGAGTTGTATTGTACGCGGAACGCACGGTTTACCTGAGTTTGACCTTGGTCATCTACCCAAGAAACTCGGAACTGGATCGCACGTTCTGGCTCAACTAGACGTTCTAGCAAACCATGTGCTGCGTATTGTGGATTCTTTTGAATGAATGGCCACAAACTGGTCATCACTTCTTCGACAGCTTGAAGAAATTCTGGTTGGTGTGCATCACGTGATTTTACGTAATCTAGGAACTCATTAAGTGTGTTGTATTTCAACGCTTAATCCTCAGCAGAAAATGGATCAAAATTGGTCAAATTTACAATCAATGTTAAATTTTGGCGCAAAATATTAAATATCTTTTGTAACTAATCTACAATACTTTTTTTGAAAATACTTTAAAATTAATTTGATAACAAATATTTATATTGATTATGAATATTTTTTCTATGTCAGGAAATGCCAATTGAATCAAGGCTTAGATTCAGATTTATGCCTAGTAATAAGGCATAACTTGACCCTTAATTGCGCACGACTTAGGAGTTTAAAAATATGTTAAAATGCATAACTCGACATATTTTGTTTCACTTACTGCAAAGCTCAGCATGAGCAGCTCTGGTTATTCATGAATTCGCCAATTTCTCTGGTCCAATCGATTGATGCTTTACTCCCTCAAACCCAATGTGGACTCTGTGGTCATCGTGACGGATGTTTACCTTATGCCCAGTCGATTGCTGAGGGTGAAAATGCCAATAAATGTGTGCCAGGCGGACAGCCTGTTGCCGATGCTTTGGCTGCATTATTAAATCGTCCTGAACTTAGGGCTGAAAAAAGTGTCTGGCCAGTTCAAGCCGACGGTCGCCCGCAGCGCATCAAAGCCGTAATTCGTGAAGATGAATGTATAGGCTGTACCAAATGTATTAGCGCCTGCCCGGTCGATGCGATTATTGGCGCCGGCAAACTGATGCATACAATTCTGACCGATCTGTGTACTGGCTGCGAACTGTGCATTCCACCGTGTCCGGTTGACTGTATCGATCTGGTCGAAGACCCACAGCCTTTACCGACTGAAGCACAGCGTATTGCCGAACAGGACGATTTACGTCAACGCTATTATGCGCATATCCAGCGTGAAGAAAAACGCCGTACTGACCGTAAGGGCCCAGTCGTCCGTGCAGAAATCAATACTGCCCTGTTTGCCCAGTTCTCTGCTTTAAATGAGCAGCTTCCTGTGATTGAAGTCGTGAATAAGCCAGCGGATACTCCGATTACGCTAGATTCTAAAACCACGATTGAACTGGCAAAACTACGCACCCAAATTAAAAAGCTGGAAAAACAGCTTTCGGTTCGTGAAGATGCCAGCAAACGCCTGCAACTGACAGAATTAGCTGAAAAATTACAGACCTTACAGGGATAAGTACATGACCACTGCGAGCACAAAACCTGTAAAGAACATGACCAAAAAACAGATTCAGACCTTTTTTGAACTCCTGCGTGAACAGCGCCCCAATCCGAAAACCGAACTGAATTATGCCAATCCCTTTGAATTACTGGTGGCAGTAACGCTCTCTGCCCAAGCCACCGATGTCAGCGTGAATAAGGCCACGGACAAACTGTTTCCAGTCGCCAATACACCGGAAGCGATTTATGCGCTCGGTGTGGATGGTTTAAAGGAATATATCAAGACCATTGGTTTATATAACTCAAAAGCAGTCAACGTAATTAAAGCCTGTGAGATGCTGATTCAGAAGCACAACAGCGTGGTACCGGATAATCGTGCGGATCTGGAAGCCTTGCCGGGTGTGGGACGGAAAACGGCCAATGTGGTGCTGAATACTGCCTTTGGTCAACCGACCATGGCGGTGGATACACATATTTTCCGGGTTGGTAACCGTACCGGATTGGCTACAGGTAAAAATGTGCTTGAAGTTGAGCATCGACTGGTCAAAGTGATTCCGAAAGAATTTATCATTGATTCTCATCACTGGCTGATTTTACATGGCCGTTACTGCTGTATTGCCCGTAAACCGAAATGTCATGAATGTGTGGTCGCCGATGTGTGTAACTGGCCTGATCGTTTTGAATTTGGTGCAGCGCGCGCAATTGCAGTGAAGAATATCGCTATTTCTGAATAGAATTGCAGAACTAAACTAAGACCGAAAAAAAGGTGATCAATACCTCACCTTTTCTACAATTTTCAGCATACCGCTTTTATTTAAAACTAGACTCAGCTTCCACTGAAGCATGCCGAATTATTTATTCTGATCGTGTTCAGCCTGTTCCTGTTCTTTTTTGCGCTGTTCAAGCTCCGCCTGCAATTTCGGGTGCAACTGGCCTTGTGGATACTTGGCTGCATTTTCTGCACGTTCTTCCTGACGTACTTTATTCAGTATTTTAAAACTCATATAAAACAGACCCATCAACACTGCCAGAAATATAACCATCAACACCAACACGCCAAATTTCATAGCCACAGCACCTGTTCAAATACGCAATAAAAAAGAGCCCTAATATGACTTAGGGCTCTTCAATTGTCAAAATCATCGTTAGCCGATTATTTTGCTTGATCCAGAATCGCGAAAAGCTCAGTCTGAACCTGATCGATTGGACGCAGACCGTTTAACTTGTTGTAAGTCGGTGCATTTCCACCTGATGCTGCACGGCCCTGATAGAAGCCCACCAGTTGCTCCGTTTCAGTATGGTAAGAACCTAAACGCTTACGAATTGTCGCTTCCAGATCATCTGGACGCTGAACCAGATCTTCACCCGTTTCGTCATCTTTACCTTCCACTTTTGGCGGGTTGTAAACGATGTGATACACACGGCCAGATGCCGGGTGCTGACGACGGCCAGAAAGACGTTGTACGATCTCTTCATCTGGAACATCGATTTCAATCACGTGATCGATGTTGATACCTTCGTTTTCTAAAGCTTCTGCTTGAGGAATGGTACGCGGGAAACCATCAAAAATACAGCCATTTACACAATCAGGTTGCGCAATACGCTCTTTGACCAGACCAATGATCAACTCATCAGAAACCAAACCGCCATTGTCCATGACACTTTTAGCTTGTAGACCTAATTCAGTTCCTTCACGAATTGCAGCACGGAGCATATCACCGGTTGAAATTTGTGGGATATTGTAGCGCTTACAGATCAACTGAGCTTGTGTACCTTTACCTGCTCCAGGTGGTCCGAGTAAGATAATGCGCATATATAAACATCCTCATTTAAACAATATGTATGACGCCACGACCACAATCGCCCGATTGTGTCCCCCGGCATCTCATTATAAGAAAGCCACAAACAAATGGATTAAACCCGCGACAAAACCGGTTACCCCACCCAATAAAATCAGAATCCATTCATCTTCCTGAAATGCAGGACGTAAAAGATTCTGAAACTCCTTCGGAGTCAACTCGCGTATGCGGTCTCTAAACATTTGATAGATTTTCTGTGCACGGCTCGCATTAAATGCTGGGTCGCATACAGGCACCATCGTAATTTCAATCGAGCGATCGATCAAGTCCGTCTTGAGTTTTGCATACTCTTTTGGCCCTAAAGACAGCTGTAAAGAGGTCCGAACCAGGGGTGTTTCCATAATTTCATTAATATGACGTTTGACAATGCGGCGGGTTTTGTCTTTTTTCCCGCCATACATCATCTCGGTCATGATCGATTTTAACGTAATCAGATCTTCTGTGACTACACTTGCGAAAACATCAGAGACTTCATCCTGACGTTTCATAAATGCGCCTTGTATGTTATAGGTGCCAATACGCGGAATGACAGGTTTAATCCATGGAAACTTGCGACTTGTGGTACGGCTAAAGAATTGCGGGTACTTTACCGGATGCGGATAGAGCGGGTTGAATACCATCCAGATCGCAATCCAGTTAGTCAAAAAGCCCCAGATGGCAGCCCAGAACGGGACAGTCCAGTGCCACGGCACCACGAACCAGACAATCATCTGGAAAATACCAAAGAACATGCCGATGAGTGCACTGATATGCCAAATAAAATTGATTTCTTTTTGGCCCACTTTCAGGAACATGCGCACCATTAACCGACGGTCACCTTCCATCTGGCTGACCACCATTTCACGCATATCGACAAGTGACTCGACGTTCATGGTCAGCTCGGTCACCAATTCACGCAAAATTGCCGGCATTTGTTTTTGTGCCTGTGCATAAATTCTGCGTTTGATGGCAAAAGGCAGGTTTTCCCAAAGGACTGCATTACGATCCATCATCACTTCATCAATCAGATGTTCAAGTTCAAAACCAACCTGTTCACCAATGATCCGTGCCATATCATCTGGATCCATGGCCTCTAAAAATTCGCGGATGGAACCTAGTTTAGACAAAGTGTTATCGGTAATAATGCCTGAAATACGGCCAGCTTTGCGTGGCACGATCCCCTGCCAGCCGACAGGTACAGGACCGAGATGGACACCCCAAAAATTGATCGGATAAAACACCATTTTCAGTGCCATCCAGACGTGAGCCCACGTTACAAATGCGGTCACCGGAATAATGCTGAGCACGGCCCAAAAATCCGGGCGATTCACAAAGGTTTGCCACAATTCGTTGACGTACTCAAGCATGCATAAGTTCCATATTTAATTTTTTGTTCACAGAATACACATATTTATAAGGTCAAATATTTTGTCTATAAACCGATACTTAAAGTATAGGAAAATTGTAGTCGCGGTTCAGTTTCGGCCACCACACGACCATTTCGATCTTCAAATTTCTCTCCGGCACCAATGCCGACACTAAAACTGCTGATTCGCTCTGAACTCAACAAAACATAGGCCAAATCAATTCCAGCACCTAAGCGGGCCTTGTATTCATTGTCGACGCGTTTGCTTTCAATATGACCCGCATAGCCTCCGATATAATACCCATTTTTATCCTTGCCGGTCAGATGTGCAGGATAACGAAAGCCTACTTGTCCCCCTATCGTTCGATCATCATCCAGAAAAACCCCACCTTTCACATAAGCAATCCCATAAGGATTAACCCATTCAGTATTTAAATGTACCAGCTTCCGGGTAAAACCAGCCCCAACATTAAAGGCTTTTGCCTGAGTAGCTTCTACTTTATCTGCAGTATTATTGATTTGATCATGTGCATAGGCCCCGTTCGCCCACAATGCAAACGCCAACAAAGGGTAAACCTTGTTCATTCCTTCACCATCTTCCTTAATTATAGTTTTTGGTATAGTCCTATTTTTATTCGATTTTACTGTATCAGAATTATCACAACTCTTATATACAGCACTTTACAATTTTCATGTCTGCAAAGTCAAAGCTTAAAGGAACTGATCGTAATGGCAGTTTTTCATTATCAAATCAAGTCCAGTTGCGTTAGAATATTCCACTTTGATTCTTTCCTCCTTTCCTCAGGTCTCAAGTCGATCGCGTATGAAGCAGCACTTTCCTTTAAAAAATGCACAACAAGAAAAGCGCATCTATCGTAGTCGAGTATGGATTTCTGTTGGAATAGTCATCTTTTTTATGCTGCTGCTGGTTAGCCGCTATGCCTATTTACAACTCTTTAATTTCGAGACCTTCAGTACCGCTTCTGACCAAAACCGGATTCGTCTGCAACCTCTGCCTCCAGCGCGCGGTTATATTTATGACCGTAACGGCGTATTGCTGGCCGATAACTACCCGGTTTTTACCGCAACTTTAAGCCGCGCCGATGTGCAGGATATTGACCAGACTTTGGAACGTCTGAAGCCTATTCTGGAGCTGACTGAAGAAGATATTGAACGCTTCCAAAGCCGGATCAAAACAGCACGTAGAACCGAACGGGTTTCGATCAAGCTCAACCTGAATGAAAATGATATTGCCCGTTTTAGCGAGGTCAAATATCAGTTTCCGGGCGTGAATATTGAAACCCAGATGACCCGCTATTATCCGCATGGCGACCTGTTTGCCCATGTGATTGGTTATGTGGGCCGGATTAATGACAAAGAACTCAAAGCCATTGACAAGGATCTGTATGCCGGGACCAACCTGATCGGGAAAATTGGGGTAGAAAAATCCTATGAAGAACTTCTGCATGGGGTGCCAGGAAATGAATCGGTAGAAGCGGATGCTTTTGGTAATGTGCTACGGCATTTGGGCCGTAAGGATCCGGTGCGCGGTAATGATCTGTTCTTGTCACTGGATTATGGTTTGCAGGTGGTGGCTTCAGAGCAACTGGCTGGACGCCGTGGTGCGATTGTGGCGATGAATCCGAAAACTGGGGAAATTCTGGCGCTGGTTTCCAGCCCAAGTTTCAATCCAAATCTGTTTGTGACCGGTATCAGTCATAAAGATTATAGTGATCTGCGTGATAATCTGGATCAACCTTTATACAACCGCGCCGTGCAAGGGGTTTATCCTCCTGGTTCAACCATTAAACCGATGTTTGCATTGGGCGGCCTGCATTATGGTCTGGTGGACTGGGATACCACTATTTCTGATCCGGGCTATTTCAGTCTGCCGGGCGATAGTCACCGCTTCCGTGACCATAAAAAATCCGGGCATGGCGCAGTCAACATGCACAAAGCTCAGGTCGTTTCTTGTGATACTTATTTCTATGTCATGTCCTACCGCATGGGCATTGAGAAAATGAACACCTGGATGCGTCAGTTTGGTTTTGGTGAAAAAACCGGCGTGGATTTACCAAGTGAAAGCTCAGGACTGTACCCGAACCCGGAATGGAAGATGCGTACCCGTAACGCCAAATGGTTACGAGGTGAAACTATTTCGGTGAGTATCGGTCAGGGGGCTTTCACTTCAACGCCGTTACAACTGGCCATGGCAACGGCCATTACCGCCAACCATGGCAATAAAGTCATTCCGCATGTGTTACGTGAAAGTCGCGGTGCCAAAGCGTTCAAGGTACATAATGGTACCCACGGCAAGATCGATTTTAATGGTCAGGAAGAAGACTGGATCAAGATGCGTGATGCCATGGTCGACGTGATTCAATCTGGTACAGGCCGAGGCATCAAAAGTGGCTTACAATATTCCATTGCAGGTAAAACCGGTACAGCTCAGGTGAAGAGCATTGCTCAAGGCAAGCGTTATAATGAATCCTTATTGACCGACCGTCAGCTGGATCATGGCCTGTTTGTCGGTTTTGCACCTGCTGAAAATCCTGAAATTGCGATTGCGGTCATTCTGGAAAATGGTCGTGGCGGTAGTGCAGCCACTATGCTGGCTCGTCCGATTTTTGATTATTGGTTGCTGCATAAAGATAAGAAGCCGGTACGCCCGCAAGGTCATCAGCTCAGTGGTGGTCTGATGACAGCCGGAATCAAGCCTGCTGAATTGCCAAGTGGTGCAGGCATGTTGAGTCAAGATGCAGCAACTGTAGCTCCAGCCAATATTCAGCCACCAGATTCTGCCACCAATCCATCTACAAATGCAGCTGCTCCAGCTGTAGCACCTCCTGCTCCCACACCGATAGAACGAGACTAAAATGAAAAACCAACTTCGAATTATTGGGGGTGACTGGAAACGTCGTCAACTACCTTTTGCCAGCATTGAGGGTTTACGCCCGACGCCTGATCGAGTACGCGAAACCCTGTTTAACTGGCTTATGTGGGACGTACAAAATGCACAGGTTTTGGACATTTGTGCAGGATCTGGTGCCTTGGCTTTTGAAGCCTTATCGCGTGGTGCGGCCTCAGTCGTCATGATTGAACCAGATCGTACTCAGGCACAATTCCTGACCCAGAATCTTGAACTATTACAAGTCACCAAAGCACGCGCCCAATTGAAAATAGCAACGGCGCAGCAAGCTTTAACCAGCCTGCAAACACAATTTGATCTGGTTTTTCTCGATCCACCGTATAGCCTGAACTTATGGGAAGAGCTGGCATTACAGGCAGATCATCTGGTGAAAAATAATGCTTATATTTATGTGGAAGCAGACCGTGATCTACAGTTGCTTAAATTACCAGCGTCATGGCGACTCATTAAAAATACCAAAGCCGGCACAGTGCGTGCAGGGCTTTATCAAAAAAGTGTTTCTTAAATAAAGTCACAATTAAGACCCATTAAAAAAGGATTCCGCGATGGAATCCTTTTTTGTCAATAATAGTCAAACTGAAAGATGCGAGAATCATTTTAGTCACGATCACGGCGCCAATCACGGTTGTCACCTCTGTCACGCTTCCAATCCCGATGATCTCTATGCTCCCGATTTTTCCAGTCACGATCCTTGTGGTCTCGATCATAATGTCCGTTGCGATCCCGGTGATCACGAGAACCATCATCCCATGGATCAACCACACAACCAGTTAATGACACTGCCAATACAGAAAGTAAAATCGCTTTTTTAATCATGTCCCTAATCTCTTTACTGCACCCTATCAGTATCAGGCGAGTTCATGGAGACTAAACGAACTCATTGTTGCTCTGTTGTAGTGATTTATGCATTTTTTATGCAGGAATAAAAAACTCATTCCTTATTTTCGCTTTAATATTTTACGCACATTTGAACTTTAATTTGCATAAATACAGCTAACTAAAAGCTTGGCTTTTGCCCTGATCTTTAGAATACTGCTGCCTTTCCTTCTGACCTTACCTTTATGACCTGGCTGTTATTTATTCTTGGTGCAATGGTCGCTGGTTTCGTACAGGGGCTGACCGGTTTTGCCTTTGCCCTGATTGCCATGTCATTCTGGGTCTGGGTATTGGCTCCGCAACTGGCAGCGCCCTTGCTGGTATTTGCTTCCATCTGGAGTCATTTAATTTCACTGACGCAGGAACAGAAGCCACCCATATTATCTAAACAGTGGCTACTGCCTTATTTAGTGGCGGGTCTGATTGGCGTACCGCTCGGCACTTACCTGCTGCACATCATTCAAGCTGATACATTTAAACTGGTTTTGGGCATTTTTCTGGTGCTCTGGTCTCCGCTGATGCTGCTCAATCCACACATCAAAACCATCCAGCGCTCGGGAAAAATAGCCGACAGTAGTATCGGATTGATGGGTGGAATATTAGGCGGACTTGGTGGTTTTTGTGGAGCCGTCCCTTCAGCATGGGTGATGTTGAAACAACTCCCGAAAGCCCAGCAACGCTATATCTTGAGGCATTTTAATTTTGCAGTTCAGGTCTTCGCACTCGGTACCTATCTATGGCAAGGTATGATCGATCAAAGTCATTTACCCTATATGGCAGTGTTAATAGTTTTTGTCAGTATTCCGGCCATTTTAGGGGCAAAACTCTTCTATAAAATTTCTGAATTGCTGTTTAAACGCATTATCCTAAGTTTGCTGTTCAGCGCCGGCTGTTTTCTTATAGCGTCCCAATTCATTTAAGCTCAATCTCATGCAGAGTTGGTTTACTTTGCCTCAGGCTTGAATCCGCTGACATAACTGCTATGTTAGAGCCAATATTTCGTAATATAGATCATCATTATGCAGATTCGTGATCAGATTGTTCTCGTTACCGGCGGAGCACGTGGCTTGGGCTTGGCGATTACTCAAGCCCTATTGGCAGAAGGTGCTCGCGTCGTCGTCAATTATCATAGCAGTCAGCAAACCGCCGAACAGCTTGCGCAGCAGTATCCTGAGCAGGTTTTTATTTATCAGGCCGATGTCACTCAGGCTGATCAGGTACGGACTTTATTTGCTGCGGCAAAAAAGCATTTCGGGGAAGCGATTCATGCGGTCGTCAATAATGCGCTGATTCAGTTTGAATTTAATGGGGATGATCGTCCTAAGGTTGAAGATTTAACTTGGGAGACCATGTCACGTCAATTCAGTGGTGCAGTACAGGCTGCCCTCAATACCACGCAAGCCGCACTAGATGATATGAAGCACACGGGTTTTGGCCGGATCATCAATATCGGCACAAACTTAGTGCAAAATCCGGTGGTTCCTTATCATGACTATACCGCAGCAAAAGCGGCTTTATTGGCCTTTACCCGCACTACGGCGCAGGATTTGGGACAATATGGTATTAATGTCAATATGCTCTCTGGCGGCCTGTTACAAACCACAGATGCCAGTAAAGCCACACCAGACTTTGTTTTTGATCTAATTGCTCAATCAACTCCTTTACGCCGCGTGATTACACCAGAAGAGTTTGCTGCTGCAATCCTGATGTTTTTATCGCCTTATTCACGTGCCGTGACCGGACAAAACCTGATTGTGGATGGCGGCTTGGTTAAAGGTTAACTGACCAGAGAATAGACCGGGATTTTTAGATTCTATTGTTCTATTTTTTGACCATCTGGTAGATTAAAAAGGTTTTGTGACCGGATTTTACTTCTACAATATGGTGTTCCCATAAAACCTTTTGTCTATTTTCTATGAAATTTATCACGACATTGCTCAGTACCTTATTGCTGGCAGGTTGTATGTCTAGCGATCTGAAAAAATCGGAACAGCTGCTGCAAAATTTCCAGTGCTCCCAGATCGAGATGTCACAGATGTCGCATACCAGCATGACCGATTATTATCAGCATTCGCTCTATAGCACAAAATCTAAGGCCGAAGCGTATATCGAGCATTATCACCAAGGTGAAAAGTTATTTGATATTCCCTTATCGGAAGTTGTGCAACAGCAATATGAGCTGTATAAAAGTGCCTGTCAAAGCCTCGGTGGAATTTTACCCGCTTCTGAAAACTAAGTAGTATTTGTCTGATATTCTTAATTCTTAGGCAATAAAAAAGCAGGGAAAATACCCTGCTCTTTTTACAACGCAATTTTAATTCTGATAATAACGCTGATCGACACTGAAACATTCAGGGAATTTTGGCTGAATATCTGCATAAAATGCCATGATTTCCGCCATATCTTTTTCATAATCCCCTGTCGGATAAACAATTTTACCTACGCCAGTTTTTTTCTTGGCATAGTCCATATAAGCCAAAGCAATCGGCACACCCGCATTGATCGCAACATGATAAAAACCGGTTTTCCACTGTTCCTGTTTGGCACGTGTTGCTTCTGGTGTGACCAGCATGACCAGTTTGGGATGGGTCTTAAATAAATCCGTCATCACCTGCACCATGCTCGGACGCGGTTCACCCGGCTGTTTAGGACGGCGATCAATCCCGATACCGCCCATAGCACGCACAAAAGGCCCAAATGGCAATTTCATGTAACTGTCTTTAATGGTTAAGCGAACATTCACGCCTAATGCTTTTAAGGCCAGTCGCGCATACAGTGCATCCCAATTACTGGTATGAGGAGCAGCAATCATGACACATTGGTCTAAATCTAGGGGCCAATGGTTATCAATTTCCCAACCCATCAGGTTCAGGCTTTGTTCTGCTAACTTCTCAAACACGTCACGCACCAATTCTATTCAAAATTGCGCGAATTTTAGCAACCTCGGCAAATATAGATAGTGCTCTATGATCAATAAATAAACAATTAATCTATATTTGTATAATTAGAATTTTTAAATGAATAGTTGATTATTTTTTCCACCTTCAACTTATCTCATACATCAATTTACGGATAGTTCAGATTGCTTCCCCATATAAATAGGAATTTCTTTCCAATATAAAGGATTCATACATTAAAAAGCTCTTAACCTCCTAATTTTGGGATATGGCAAATATGAGGGTCTTTTTATACTGAATCCACATTATAAATTTCAGGAAGATTCTAATGAAAAAAACTTTACTTTGTATTGCTTTAGCGGGGTTACTTAGTGCCTGCGGCGGTTCGGATAATGATTCGTCTAACATTCCCCCATCCACAACAACTCAAATAGGTGTCCTAACCGATGGCCCTGTTGAAGGTGCAACTTATACCATTAATGGTATATCTAAAACGACAAACGCACAGGGAGAATTTGAATATCAAGAAGGTGATGAAATTACCTTCTCTATCGGTAATATCGACCTTGGAACTGTCACTGGATCTGAACGTATTACTCCAGTCGAGTTAGCTGAGGACGAAACGACACGTACTAATATGCTCATTTTCTTACAATCTTTAGATTCTAATGGTGTGCATGACGATGGAATCCAAATTCCAGATTCAATGCCTCAACTCACTGCCAATTCTATTGATTTTTCCAAACCGACAACAGAGTTTATTGAAAGCTTTCAACCTGTCCTTGCAAGCATAGTCGGTTTTGAAACTAAATCGGTCGTTACAGCGGAAACAGCAAAAGATAACTTTAACCAAGCACTGCTCAAAGATCTTGCCGGTGTCTGGTATGCAAAGAACGATGATTCAGTAATCGTACTTCAAATCACCAAAGATGGTAAATACATGCTTGGTGAACCGATTGTCAGCGCACCTTCAAATAGTGCCAATGGCATGGAGTCTGGTGAGTTATCTATTGATGCATTGTCTGGAGACTTACGGGCTCAATCCTCAATAGACACGAATGAAGATTGGGGTTTAACTGATTCTGGTTCTACACGTGATATGAAAATATCATTCGACGGTACGCAGCTAAAAATTTCAGAAGCCCAAAACCTGAATGAAAGTGCAACTTTTACCAAAGTTCCTCACCATAATTCTGGAATTGTAGGTGCATGGAGTTCAAGCTCAGGTAAGCAATTATTTGTTTTCAATACAGATAATACATATATCATGGTCGATGCTGTAGGCGATGATCAGGTCGAAGTTGGGGAAACACCTTGTGGTGGACCAGGAATCGAATATGGTAATTATCAGCTCCAAAATGGTAAATTATTGGTGAATACTCCCCCTATCATCGATACAAACGGTTGTGCCGGTCTATCCGATAATGATGCACACTTAGGCTTACCAGTCACAATTGCAACTAACTCACTAACGTTCACGGTAAGCGATGAAGGCTCATTTACCCTCTCTAGACTAAATGGAAAAGACACAGAGGTAGAAGACGTCAACCAAACATTCTTAAAAGATATCGCAGGTGTTTGGTATGCGAAGAATGAAGAGTCAGAAGTTGTACTGCAAATCACCAAAGACGGAAAATATATGCTTGGTGAACCGATTTTCAGTGCACCATCAGATAGCGCCAATGGCATGGAATACGGTGAATTATCTATTGATGCCAAGTCGGGAACTTTACGAGCTCAAGCGTCAATCGATACGAATGAAGATTGGGGTTTAACGGATTCTGGTTCTACACGTGATATGAAAATATCATTGAATGGCACTGAATTAAAAATTTCAGAAGCCCAAAATCCAAATGAAAGTGCAACTTTTACTAAATTTCCTCGTCATAACTCAGGAATTATAGGTGCGTGGAGTTCAAGCTCAGGTAAACAATTATTTGTTTTCAAAACGGATAATACCTATACCCTAATTGATGCTGTAGGAGATGATCAAGTTGAAGCTGGGGAAACACCTTGTGGTGGACCAGGTATCGAATATGGTACCTACCAGCTTCAAAATGGTAAATTATTTGTTAATGCTATCGCTATCGATACAAATGGTTGTGCAGGCCTCTCTGATACCAATGCACATTTAGGTTTATCAGGCACTATTGGTACCAATACACTAACATTTACTGTAAGTGGCGAAGGTACTTTTACACTCTCTCGACTAAACTAAACCAAATTAAAATGCTCCAATCATAAGATTGGGGCATTTTATTTAATATGCTCAAAATGAATGGTACAGCCCATCAATAAATGCATCAGTTCGATTTGCGAACAACATTGGGTTTTTTCATAAATATTTTTAAAATACGTCCGTACCGAACTCAACGTAATGCCACACTGTTCTGCAATATCTTCTATTTTATAACCATTAATTAACAACTCGCATAAATCAAACTCTCGTTTGGAAAGCTGGTAACACTGTTGTAGGTAAGCTCTTGACAGGGAATAATGCTGGTTTTTATCTGTCATAAATAAGGCAATCTGATGCTGAGCAGACTGTAAATGTTGCATATTTCTTAATTTTTTAAATGGCACCACCGTCAGTATGAATTGTGAGCCTGCCCCATCACTCAACGCCAAGACTCCACCTACTTCAGTCTGAATGGTCGTATCTTCCAGCAAAGCACTTTCCAGAAGCTGATCAAAACGTACCTGCTGAGCATAATTGGTTTTTAGACGGTTATGTATATCGAGATCCAGACATGAACTCTGATCAAGCATCTTTTGCGCAACAGGATTGGAATAACTTAAACACAGGTTTTGATCGAGCAGTACAATCCCGGTTTTTAAACTATCCAATACGGTATACAAGCTTAAATTATCTTGTTGAATCAAGTTGATTTGCCGGTGAATTTGCAAAGCCCGGCGTAAATGAATACTGATTCGTCGGAGAAAATCCAGCTCTGCCTGTTCAAAAGGCTGCACCTCAGGCGCACGATGGATACCGAGTACGGCCCAGCGATAATGACCTCGATCGAGCAACACGCCTGCCAGATAGCAGACACCTGTTGGCTTTAAACATTTTTCATAAAATACATAATGATCCGTACCGGGCCGCTCTGCATAATGCTGACAATTCTGATTTAGCGCATCCCCCATCTCAATATCATTCCATAAGGGCATATGGAGCTTCATATCAATCACTCTGATACGCTCATCCTGATAGGCAGCCAAACTTTCATTCGGGATATTATACGTGTGAACAAAATCATAGCCTGGATTAAGCTGATCCAGACCGGTAAAGATTGCACTCTTACTTTTAGTGTAGCTCACGATATCTTCGATCACCTCCAGCCACAAAGCTGGCAATAATGCAGCATCATAAATTTTTGCAATAAGATTATTTTCTTGTTCTAATTTCATTGCTGCCTCATTTTTCATAGTTCTTTCTTAATCATAGCGCCAAGCAGCCCTTGGTGAAACGACATAAAATGCCTTTAATATTTTATGAAAATCCCTAAAGTCTATTGATTGATGAATAACTTTGATCTGATTCACCTAATGAATCAAACTTTAACAAGATTGCTCTATTTATCTATACAGACTGCTTTTAATGTAATTAGCTAACAAATAAATCCATAGGATCAAAACAATGAAGAAATTTATATTCACCGCTGCGATGGCAGTCGCTATTTCATCAACGTTGACAGCATGTTCAAAACAGAATGACAATGAGCCAATGAATCATAATGCACCATCCAGCCCAGCGATGACGGAGCAAAATAACCCCGGTACCAATCTGACTCGGGCTGATAGCGCAGAGACCTCATTAGATTGGGCAGGTGAATATGAAGGTGTATTTCCTTGTGCCGACTGTGAAGGCATTAAAGTCGAGTTACAGCTTAATTCAGATAAGACTTATGAACTGAGTGAAGAATATTTAGGGAAAGCTAATAATAATGAATTTGAACTCAAAGGCAGTTTTAGTTTTGATCCTCAGGATCCGTCACTCATCACATTAGATAACAAAGCTGAAAACCGTAAATTCTTTGTTGGCGAAAATTTTATCGAAGCACGTGATGTTGAATCAGGTAAAAAAATTGAGAGTAATTTAAATTATAAATTAGTTAAAAAGTCTTCATCATAATTTTGTAAAGAATAAAAAAATCCCCGCTATTGCGGGGATTTTTTTAAGATCGGATGATCAACATGAATTACATCATGCCGCCCATACCACCCATGCCGCCCATATCAGGCATTGCAGGCTTGTCTTCTGGAATATCCGTAATCATACATTCAGTTGTCAACATTAATGCAGCAACAGAAGCAGCATGCTCAAGTGCAGAACGCGTTACTTTTGCTGGGTCAAGAATACCCATTTCGAGCATATCGCCATAAACACCTGTTGCCGCGTTATAACCGAAGTTGCCTTCGCCATTTTTCACAGCATTGATCACCACTGAAGGCTCATCACCCGCATTCGATACGATTTGACGAAGCGGCGCTTCAATCGCACGACGTAGAATGTTGATACCTACGTTTTGGTCATCATTCGCGCCAGTTACGTTATCCAATACTTTCGCTGCACGTACCAGTGCAACACCACCACCTGCAACCACACCTTCTTCAACCGCAGCACGCGTTGCATGAAGGGCATCGTCTACACGGTCTTTCTTCTCTTTCATTTCAACTTCAGTCGCAGCACCGATTTTGATCACTGCAACACCGCCTGCCAATTTAGCAACACGTTCTTGAAGTTTTTCTTTGTCATATTCAGACGTCGATTCTTCAATTTGCGCACGGATTTGCTGAACACGTTCAGAGATTTGACCTGCATTACCCGCACCATCCACAATCACTGTGTTTTCTTTAGATACAGTCACTTTATGTGCAGTACCTAAATGTTCAAGTGCAGTTTGATCTAGCTGCATGCCAATTTCTTCAGAAATCACCGTACCGCCAGTCAAGATCGCAATGTCTTGCAGCATCGCTTTACGACGATCACCAAAACCAGGTGCTTTAACTGCACATACTTTGATGATGCCGCGCATGTTGTTGACAACCAAAGTTGCCAACGCTTCGCCTTCAACATCTTCAGCAATGATCAAAAGCGGTTTACCAGTTTTCGCAACAGCTTCAAGCACTGTGATCAACTCACGAATGTTGCTGATTTTTTTGTCAACCAGAAGAATGAACGGATTTTCAAGCTCCGCAGTTAGCGTGTCTTGCTTGTTTGCGAAGTATGGCGAGATGTAACCGCGGTCAAACTGCATACCCTCTACCACATCTAGAGAATCTTCAAAGCCTGAACCTTCTTCTACAGTGATGACGCCTTCTTTGCCCACTTTTTCCATTGCTTGCGCAATCAGTTTACCTACAGTGGTGTCAGAGTTTGCAGAGATCGAACCGACTTGTTCAATCGCTTTAGAATCAGACGCAGGTTGAGCAGTTGCTTTAATTTCAGCAACCAAAGATTTAACAGCGATATCGATACCGCGTTTCAAGTCCATTGGGTTCATACCCGCTGTAACGGACTTGATGCCTTCGTTCAAAATTGCTTGAGCCAATACAGTTGCAGTGGTTGTACCATCACCTGCGATGTCATTGGTTTTTGAAGAAACTTCTCGAACCAGCTGAGCACCCATATTTTCGAATTTATCTTTTAGGGTGATTTCTTTGGCAACCGTTACACCATCTTTGGTGATGTGTGGCGCACCGAAAGAACGGTCGATCACAACGTTACGGCCTTTAGGACCTAGTGTTACTTTCACTGCATCTGCAAGGATATTCACACCAGCAATCATTTTGCTGCGCGCTGAATCACCAAATTTTACGTCTTTAGCTGACATTTTTGACTCCAAATACTTTTAATATCTTTTAAATTCTGATGAACATAAGACGACTTTAAACGGAAATTAAGCAAATACCGCTAAAATGTCAGATTCTTTCATAATAAGAAGTTCTTCGCCGTCAACTTTCACAGTTGTACCCGCATACGTACCGAACAATACTTTATCGCCAACTTTTACATCTAGCGCACGTACACCATTGTCAGTGATTTGACCATTACCTACAGCAATGATTTCACCTTGAGCTGGTTTTTCTGCAGCAGAACCAGGAAGTAAAATACCGCCAGCTGTTTTAGTTTCTTCTTCAACACGACGAATAACAACGCGGTCATGTAATGGACGAATGTTGCTCATATTTAACTCCATCAGACTAAGTCTTTTTTAGGTCACTGATGACGACTTAATTATTCCATGGGTCATCATCAAAAATTTTTGATGTCACTTTTATGGAGATGGAATAAAACGCTTCAAGGGCAAAAATGAAAAAAAATTGCTTTTTTTTAACGAATACTGATTTTTCGTCTATTTATTCAACATATCAGGCTTTAACAGAAAGGACTGGGTCACATCATCGAATAAATACTGGGAAATTTTTCCTGATGCATCAATCAGATTAAAACTATTTGGCTCTTTTTTATGTAGCCGATGCGAGGCTGAAGTACCTGCATGTACATCATAAACAGGATGATCTGCCCCCAACTCAAAGATCAGGTTCAAATCATAAACCGCAGGTTGATGCAGATGTCCATGCAAGACTGCAAACAGGCCATGTGCTGCCCAAGCCTCTAAAGCAATTTTGGCCATCAATGGACTATCCTTAAAACCGCGCTTATTTTGAAAAGGCACATAGAACGGTTGATGGCTGACAATAATTTTTAATTTGGAAGAAGGCGCTTGGCCTAATTTCCGATCAATACGCTGAATCTGCTCAAGCGATAAATGCCCTTTGGTGTGATAGCGGCGCCGGATTGAGTTCACCCCCACCAGATAAAAGTTGTCTGTTTCAAGTGTGGGTTCAAGTTCACCAAAAAAAAGCTGATAACGGGTAAATGGATTGAACAGCCGATTCCACAAATGATAGAGCGGAATATCATGATTACCCGGAATTACCAGATAAGGTGTCTCAAGCTGATCTAAAAACCGCTTACAGGCCAAAAACTGACTTAAACGTGCGCGTTGGGTCAGATCACCACTGACGACGACCGCTTCCAGAGGATGAGTCTGACAGAACTGTCGAATTGCCTCTAAACACTCGGGTTTTTCTGTCCCAAAATGCAGATCAGACAGATGCAGGATCATGCGGCACCCTTACACTCAGGCTGTTTTTTAAAACAGAAATATTGAGGGGCGGCGCCATTTCTACGATTTCGCCATCAATCGCCACCATCAATTTCTTGGATCTAGATTCGATACGGACTTGATCGGCTGCAAAACTGTAAACATCCGAAGCCTGATCAATCTTGCCACGAACCAACTGATACACAAGCTTAAATAAAGTTAGCTTATCACTTTTAGAAACCACTACTCCTGCGACTTTACCCTGCTCTGCTGCTTTGGCAATCTGCATTTTCATATCTGCCAGTTGCAAGGGATTGTTGCCAAAAAAGATCAGCGGTGTTTTTACCGGATATTTCTTGTGATCTACCCAGATTTCCAGTTTCAGTTCCTTACGGTCGCGAATCAGCACATCCAGTGCGGAAGTATAGGCATGTAACGGCAATCGACCAAACCGCCGGTTATAATCTTCACGTTTTTTGATAAATAAGGGATACAGGCCCAAACTGGCATTATTCAGATAAATATCCTGATTAATTTGGGCTACATTGATACGTTTAGATTGTCCCGTGGCAATCACTTTAGCGGCTTCAATTAAATCCAGGGGAATATCTAATAATTTGGCTACATAATTAAAAGTACCCAAGGGTAAAATTCCGACAGAAATTTGCGTATTTAATAAATGCTTGGCGACTGTATTTAAAGTACCATCCCCACCTGCTGCCACCACGATGCCTGCTTCATCCGACGCTAAATGTCGTGTCAACACCTCCGCCATAACATGATCAAATTGCTGTGAATCATTGATTTCATAGGCTTTAGTCTGATAACCTTGCGCTAAAAATATTTCAGTCAGTTGTTCATAGATCCCTTCTGGCCCTTGTATGCGAAAACCAGCATTATGATTATAAATAAGCGATAAGGGTTTAGATTGATTAGACATTTTTCGCACAACTTTATGAAGCCTATTGGCATTTTGTCCAATTCATAGACAATTAACAGTAGCTTTATGTAAAATTCAAATGGCAACCATTTATTTAATCAATAACGAATATGAGACGTGCTATAAAATTAATAAATTGATTTTATTAATAATTTTTAAAATAAATACTATTCATAATTAAAATAAATAACCAAGACAATTCAAATATTTAGTTTTATCTTATTGTTTTCATTATATTTACAAATAAAATAGCATTATATGCCAAAAGAAATCTAGTGCTTCTTTGGTCTTATTTTTTTTATCATTTTATGCTTTAATACAGCCACTTTTTTTCATATATCATCCGGGCAACATTTTTATTGCTCGGATTGTACTTTGTACATCCTTTTTGTACACATTTGAGATAGGCCTCACCATGACCCAAGTGAACGCACCAGAATTCGTTCGTCACCCTAAGCTTATTGCTTGGGTGGAAGAGATTGCTAAATTAACAAAACCAGCAAAAATTGAATGGTGTGACGGTAGCGCAGAAGAATATCAACGTTATATCGACTTGATGATCGCTAACGGCACAATGCAAGCACTGAATCAAGAAACTCATCCTGGTTCTTATCTTGCGAATTCTGATCCTTCTGACGTTGCTCGTGTTGAAGGTCGTACTTACATTTGCTCTGAAAACAAAGAAGACGCTGGCGCAACCAACAACTGGGAAGCACCTGCTGAAATGCGTGCTCGCCTCAACGGTTTGTTTGATGGTTCTATGAAAGGTCGTACTTTGTACGTTGTGCCTTTCTCTATGGGTCCTTTAGGTTCTCATATTGCACACATCGGTATCGAATTAACAGATTCTCCTTACGTTGCTGTAAGCATGTCTAAAATGGCTCGCATGGGTAAAGCTGTTTATGACGTTCTAGGTACTGATGGCGAATACGTTCCATGCGTACATACTGTGGGCGCTCCGCTAGAACAAGGCGAAAAAGACGTTGCATGGCCTTGCAACCCTGAAAAATACATCGTGCATTATCCAGAAACGCGTGAGATCTGGTCTTACGGTTCTGGTTACGGCGGTAACGCATTGCTTGGTAAAAAATGCCTGGCTTTACGTATTGCATCATTTATGGGTCGTCAACAAGGCTGGTTAGCTGAACACATGCTGATCCTTGGCGTGACCAATCCACAAGGCGAAAAACACTATATCGCAGCGGCATTCCCATCTGCATGTGGTAAAACCAACTTCGCGATGTTGATTCCACCAGCGGGCTACGAAGGCTGGAAAATTGAAACTGTAGGTGACGATATTGCTTGGATCAAACCAGGTGAAGATGGTCGCTTATATGCCATCAACCCTGAAGCTGGTTTCTTCGGTGTAGCGCCGGGTACAAATACCAAGACCAACCCGAACTGTATGGCAACATTAACTAAAGATGTGATCTATACCAACGTTGCTGTAACTGACAACGGCGAAGTATGGTGGGAAGGTCTTTCTAAAGAAGTACCTGCTAACCTGACCAACTGGAAAGGTCAACCTCACACTGGCGAAGAAAAAGCTGCGCATCCAAATGCTCGCTTCACTGTTGCTGCTGGTCAATGCCCTTCGATTGACGCTGACTGGGAAAATCCAGCAGGTGTTCCAATTTCTGCGTTCATCTTCGGTGGTCGCCGCGCGGACACAGTGCCTCTAATTTCAGAAGCATTTGACTGGGTTGATGGTGTTTACAAAGCTGCAACCATGGGCTCTGAAACCACTGCTGCTGCTGTTGGTCAACAAGGTATTGTTCGTCGTGACCCGTTCGCGATGCTTCCTTTCGCTGGCTACAACATGGCGGATTACTTCACGCACTGGTTAGAAATGGGCGAGCAAGTTGCTGAGAAAGCTGAAGCTGCTGGCAACAAACTTCCTGGCATCTATAACGTGAACTGGTTCCGTCGTGACGCTGAAGGCAACTTCGTATGGCCTGGTTTCGGTCAAAACATGCGTGTTCTTGAGTGGATCATTGACCGCTGTGAAGGTCGTGCAACTGCTGTTGACACACCAATTGGCCGCGTTCCAACTTACGAACAGTTGAACTGGACTGGTTCTGACTTTACTAAAGAACAATTTGACCTTGTGACTGCTCAAGATAAAGATCAATGGATCAAAGAACTTGAAAGCCACACTGAATTGTTCGACAAACTTGGTGGTCGTTTGCCAGAGGCGTTAAAACAACGTCAAGCAGAATTAATTGCTGCGGTTAAATCTGCTTAATTGCTGATTGATCTAAAAGTTTGATTAAAAAAGGTCGCGTAAGCGGCCTTTTTTATTAAATGGATAAACAATTGATCACAATTGACCAGAGCAGCAGTTGAAGCAAACTATGGCATAATTAGCGCAAGACTTTAGGAAATATAAATATGAAAAGAACAACAGTCATTTTAGCTCTGGCTGCAAGCAGCTTCATGTTGAGTGCGTGTCAGACTGCACCACATCAGTTCAACGGAAAAAGTGGCTATGAAATTCTGGAACGTTCAGGCAATACAGCAACCTTGAGCTATACGCTCTCAGGACGGCCCAATCAGGATGAAAGAAAATTGCAGGCAGCCTGTCAACAGACTTTGGGCGGTTCAAAAACCTATAATATCCAGATTTTAAGCACCAATGAAAT
Source organism: Acinetobacter sp. F-1 (assembly GCF_022869025.1). Lineage (NCBI taxonomy): Bacteria > Pseudomonadati > Pseudomonadota > Gammaproteobacteria > Moraxellales > Moraxellaceae > Acinetobacter > Acinetobacter sp. F-1. The sequence continues at coordinate 262,816 of NZ_JAJKFX010000001.1, forward strand.
TTCTAATCCACTTGCGGAGCAGGAACAATATGGCCGCCAATTAGGTAATAGCCGCACGCAAATCAGCTTAAGCAACACCCCAGATCTATATAATAGCGAGAATCTCGGTGCACGCGAAGCCTTAGACGCCCGCCCAACCACGATGCGTGTCATTCGTTATACTTGTTCTTAATATCCGATATATTCAAAGCAACACAATAAAAAGGGCTTATTGCCCTTTTTATTTTTCAAATTCAACGTGTTTTATAAAAACTGACATTACGAAATTCTGGTGATTCATCCAGGTCTGGCCAGGTCGTCGCGCTACGTTCATCCAGCTTTATATACTTTGGATGACTAAAATTTTTGACTCGACTGTCTGCTACCCATACTTCAGGTGCGAATTTTAAAAATTCATCCAAGAAAAAACGGTTGCATTGATCATAGAGCACATCTGCGGCTAACAGAATATCTAGCTGCTCTGCCTTATACAGATCATCCAGATATTCAAGCTCGACACTATTCAGCTCTGCATTGGCACGACATGCATCCAGACTGATCTGGTCGATATCACAGCAAATCACCCGTTTTGCGCCTGCCATTTTCGCTGCGATCGCCACTACACCCGAACCCGCACCAAAATCCAGTACCACCTTGTCTTTGACATGCTGTGGTTCAGCCAATAGCCATTGAGCCATAGACAAGCCAGACGCCCAACAAAAGATCCAATACGGCGTATCATTCCAGATACGACGAATCACTTCATCATCGAGTTTATCTGTTGGAAATACCGGTGGAATGAGCCATAAAGAAATAGGCGTATCGGGAAGCTGCTGCGCCTGTAATTCACAATGTGGAATCACATCATGTAAGGCTTTTAGCAGATGCTGAGGGGCTTTAGGCAATTGAAAGGTACAGCTCATTGGGTTTTCTTTTAATTTATATCTATATATTCAAAAAATCTCCCCTAACCCCTCTTTAGGAAAGAGGGGAACTTCCATCTAAAAATTGATGATTAGCTTCCCTTCTTTGAAAAAGGAGGGTCAGGGAGGATTTAATTAACCAAGCGCTTTTTCAGCAGCTTCTACCGTTTGACGAATCAAAGTGGTGATGGTCATCGGGCCCACACCACCCGGAACTGGTGTGTAAGCAGAAGCAATTTCTTCAATGCCAACAAGTTGGATATCACCTACCCCACCGCCATCACGTGGATGGAAACCAGCATCAACAACCACTGCACCTTGTTTGATCCAGTCTTTTTGAATTAATTCTGCTTTACCTACCGCACCGACAATGATATCTGCTTGCTTAACAAAGCTTGCAAGATCTTGAGTACGTGAATGGCAAATGGTTACGGTTGCATTCGCTTCTAGCAGCATCGCAGCCATTGGTTTACCCAAAATTGCAGAACGACCTACAACTACCGCATGTTTACCCGCGATTTCAATGTTGTTCTCTTTCAGAATCGTCATGATCCCGGCAGGCGTCGCTGAACCATAGGCTGCCTCACCCATTGCCATACGACCATAGCCCAGGCAAGTGACACCATCTACGTCTTTTTCAAGCGAGATTGCATCGAAACAGGCACGCTCATCAATTTGCGCAGGAACCGGGTGCTGAAGCAGAATACCGTGCACATCAGGATTGGCATTTAATTTTTCAATTTCAGCCAATAATTCTTCAGTTGTGGTTTCTTTAGGAAGTTCCACTTTGAGTGAATCCATACCAACACGGCGGCAGGCATTGCCTTTCATGCGAACATAAGTTGCAGATGCACCATCGTCACCTACCAAAATCGTCGCAAGAATTGGAGTACGACCTGATTTTGCTTTCAGCGCTTCTACGCGAGTAAACAAGTCAGCTTCAATTTGCTTCGCCAATGCACGACCGTCTAGAACTAATGCCACGGCACTTCTCCCAAGTGTTGATATGAATCAATTTTGCACATTCTACATGAATAATTTAAATATTTTCCGCCAGATGATGTTTTTATGCGCATACAAATGAATATGCTATTGTTTTTTTTTCTGAGCTTGCTAATATACGCATCAACAAGACGCGGCGGGGTGGCAGAGTGGTCATGCAGCGGACTGCAACTCCGTGGACGCCGGTTCGATTCCGACCTCCGCCTCCATCTTGTTAAAGCCCGAGTGGTGAAATCGGTAGACACAGGGGATTTAAAATCCCCCGCCCACAAAGCGTGCCAGTTCGAGTCTGGCCTCGGGCACCATTTTAATCCTTGTTAAAATGGTGCAATAAAATCTCCAGCATTAAGCTGGTTTTTTTATGTCTGAAATTTAGAAAATAAGTCAAACTATCAATCAAGCCATCTTATACAGACGTGCGATTTTATCCCGCAGAACGTAAATAACGTTCTAAATCTTGCTCCAGTTTCTGCTGAAAATGTACAGGCTCAGTAATCTTGATGTGGGGCATCCAGTAACGCACCAAAGGTAAAAGCTGCATTTCATGGCGAATCTGACAACTGATTAACAACTCTCCCGATGCTGACTCTTGCTCAATCTGTTGTTCCGGAAATAAACGACGCTCTTTAAAAAACATGGCGACTTCTGGCTGAATTTTTACCCAGACTTGTTGTTTCTGCTGCCCAAACCAGATCCCTTCTTCATCCTCCAGAATTTTTAATATTTCAGCCTCATGTTCAAAGGGCTTCAGATCAAGCAACAATTCAACTTGCTGAATCTGACTGAGACGGTAGGTGCCTAGTTTTCCCTGATCTATACCCGCCAGATACCAAATGCCATGATGATGGATTAAACGATAAGGCTGGATATTTCTGGATTCTTCACGATAACGTAAATGAATATAATAACGCTTATGAATAGCAGCGGCTAAAGTTTTAAAATGCTCAGCAAACTGTTTGGTGTCTTCAAAATGATAGCCTTTTGCAGAAAACACCAGATTGGCACGATCATCTAACAATTCACGTAAAAACGACATATCCAACGCCGGATAAAGCTCACTGATCCCGGAAAGTTGAGCAAAGTTTTGAATATCTTGTAGCTTAAACCGTCCCAAATAAGAGGGTTCCAGATAATATCTTTTTTGTTCATCCTGAAGTAAAGGCAAGTAAGAGCTTAGCCGATCGAAATCACGCTCTATGGTGCGGGTGCTGACCTGGAATTCTGCAGCCAATTCGGTAGCCCGGAGTTGATATCCGACGTTTAATTTGGTCAAAATTCTGGCTAAACGCTCTGCAAGACGCTCATGTGTTGAAGCTGGGCGCTTCATAAATCCCCACTTAATACACTGTTATGTACTTACTTATAGCTAAATATTTGATTAATTATACTCAATTTCAATAAGTGAGTAATATTAGGACAAAGTCTAAGACATTTCTCTATATAAATTCCTCGTTATCTATTGACTATAAAAATATCACTGCTTATTTAGATTTTCTGGATCGCTTTTGACCTGAATGACTATTTTGGGTGGTTAATCTTTCCACATAGCGCTCTAGATGCAGCATCGCACCATATAATTCATGTAGTTTTGCCCAAGTGATTGTCCCGCGTATAATCATTTTATGAATACGCCCTAACGCTTTTGAACCATGTTTAGGACTATAAGGTGCTGAAATAATTTTCATATATTTTTCCATCTCATATTCATGTGAATGTTGAATCTTTTAGTCGGAATTATCTATCAGTGCAATTTACCTATCATTCTTGACAGGTTGTGTCGCATAGTTGTTGTTTTTTAACTTTTATTCAAAATTCTATACATTTTTTTGTTGTTAAATTTTTATTTAAAACCAAAAAAATACCAGTGAAATCACTGGTATTTTTTGACTCGATCACATTCGATCAAATTACTTCAACCACCACTTTACCGACATGTTCCCCAGTATCCATGGCTGCATGTGCATCTTGGATTTGATCAAACTTGAAAGTTTTATAAATCATAGGCAGACATTCACCTTTCGCCCATAACGGTGCCACTTGTTCTTTGAGACCTTGTGCAATTTCAGCTTTTTCAGCCGTAGTACGTGCACGCATGGTCGAACCCGTAATGGTCAGACGTTTCATCATGATAGGACCTAAATTAACCTCTTTGGCTTTACGACCGCCCAAAAAGGCGATATACACCAGACGTCCATCACGACGCAGCAAACTCAGGTTCTGCTCTAAATATGGCCCACCCACCATATCCAGAATGACATCGACCCCGCCATTGTCAGTTGCTTCATTAATCACTTGCTCAAAGTCTTGCGTTTTATAGTTAATCGCATAAGTTAACTCTGAAATAGCTGCAACCTTGTCATCCGTACCGACAGTCGCAAAGCTTTTGATTCCGAGTGCTCTACATAACATTAAAGCAGTAGTGCCAATGCCGCTGCTCCCGCCATGAATCAGCACGGTTTCGCCTGCTTTGGCCTGCCCCATCTGGAACACATTGGCCCACACGGTAAAAAAGGTTTCAGGAATGGCTGCCGCCTGTGTAAAGCTTACACCTTCCGGAATATTCAAGGTCTGGCTTTCTGGTACGACACAATATTCTGCATAACCACCACCATTGGTCAAGCCACAGACTTTATCACCAACTTTAAACTGGCTTACCTCAGCACCGACTGCAATCACTTCACCCGCGACTTCAAGACCCGGGACTGGTGTTATGCCTTTTGGCATTGGATACAAACCTTGACGTTGCAAAATATCTGGACGGTTAATTCCGAAAGCATGGACTTTCACCAGAACTTCATCTGCTTTGGCTTCGGGGATTGCAACCGTTTCATAAGCCAATTTATCGATATCGCCCGGTTCTGTAATAATGACCTGTTGCATGCTTGCTTGTGACATATATTTCCCTGCTTATTGAATATTCAAGATACTTGGCTTTATTTGAACATAGTTAAGCTGAGGAATGAAGCCAAGTCGGACTTATGTATAATCAAGTCACTATTCAAAAAATTGATAGGAGATGGATATGAGCGAGATCATTGAGTATAACGAGAATAATTACAGTAATTTTGAATGGTTCGAAGGTTTTGCAGTCATTCGCTTTTATGCCGAATGGTGTAAGCCTTGTATTCAGAATTTTCCGGTCTTTAATGAACTGGCAGCGCAATATGCTGAAAGCAAGCCCGAAATCAAATTTGGCAAAGTAAATATCGACCAATCTCCAGTATTAACCTTGCGCTATCATGTTTATGGTCTACCTTCTACGCTTATTTTTAAAAATGGCACAATCATTAAAAGGATTGCTGGCGCAAAAAGTCTAACGGAGATAAAGACGATTCTATCTCAATCCCTAACTGATTTTTCTGAATAATTGAAGCATACATATCTGAAGATAAACTGTAGAGAAAATTTCGTTTTTACCCCTCGGTAAAATCCGGACTTGGTAATTAACCACGGCTTTTATACTCTTTGACCATCCGATCACTGACATCTTCCGGATAACACAAAGGTGCATGCCCACCCGCCCGATTATATGCACTACGTTTACCACAGCGACTGCCATTACTGGCCGTATTGTAAGGACATGGACAATTCCCCGGATAACGATCAATCGACTGCTGGATAATTTTTTGCTTAATTGCATCTGTACTGGTCGCCTGTTTAGCGTCCACCCCAAAAGCCAAACACAACCCGATTAAAATAAATATTTTTTTCATAAACACCCCTCAATATTTGTATTATATCGAGAAGAAATTTAAGTGAAAGTTCAACATTCACACGGCTGCACATTATTTACATACTTAAAAGCATCCAAATAAAAAACCCGCTTTACAGCGGGTTTCTTTTTTAAATCGACTCAGTCTTATAATCGAACCAATTCAACAATCTTATCAGCAAGCTCTTCGACTGCTTCCACAATTAAAGTGGTGTCTGTACCTTCAGCAGTATCGGTAATCACCACCACACCTGTTTCACGAAGCAATGCAACTTGTGCAGCATCAAGACCCGCTCTGGCAATTGCCACGATGCCTTGCTGAATCAGTAAACTTTCAAGTACCTGAGCATTTTCCAAAGCTTTTGCCGAGACAGTCAGCGCAGCAGGTTTTTGACCCAAACGCGCAGCACGCACTTCAGCAGTCACAGGCTCATCATGTGCAGACCATTCAACTGATTCTTCCACCATACCTGCACCAATCGTCACGTTATTTAAACGATCAATAAAGATAAATGAACCGGTATAACGGCTGTCTTGATAACGATCAAAGACCACGGGCGCATCAAATTCAACAGTCACATTGGCAATCGCATTCAGCTCAAGATTTTCGACCTGAACTTTCTCCAGTGTGTTGACGTTGGTACGGTAATGAATCGCTGTCACTTTTGCAGGAACAGTCTGTGTACCAATCTTAATGTTGTACAGCTTGCCAATCACCAGCGCTTGATCCGCCATCCACACCACAGTCGCTTGAACTGAACGAGAAATATTTGGAACCGCTTGATCAGCACGAATTAACACGTTACCACGTGAAATATCAATTTCATCGTTGAGCGTTAAAGTCACAGCTTGACCTGCAACAGCACGTTCAAGGTTGCCATCAAAAGTAACGATTTCTTTTACTGTTGATGATTTACCTGATGGTAAAGCCGTTACGGTATCGCCAACGTTGATATCACCAAGTGCGATCGTGCCGCAGAAACCACGGAAATCGAGGTTTGGACGGTTGACATATTGCACTGGGAAACGAAAATCTGCTTTTGCCGAAGTACGGTTAATTTCTACCGACTCAAGCGTACCCATTAACGTTTCACCGGTGTACCACGGCGTATTGGCGGACTTGTTCACCACGTTATCGCCATTCAATGCAGAAATTGGCGTAAAGATGATGTTCGATGGTTTGCGATCGCCCAACTGCGCAACGAATGCTGCATATTCTGCCCGAATTTCATTGAAGCGGGCTTCAGAGAAGTCCACCAGGTCCATCTTGTTGATCGCAACAACAATATTTTTAATACCAAGTAAGCTTGCAATAAAGGTATGACGACGGGTTTGAGTTTGCACACCATAACGCGCATCAATCAAGATAATCGCAAGGTCGCAGGTCGATGCACCTGTTGCCATGTTACGGGTGTACTGCTCATGTCCCGGAGTATCGGCAATGATGAACTTACGCTTTTCAGTCGAGAAATAACGATAGGCGACATCAATGGTAATGCCCTGCTCACGTTCTGCCTGCAGACCATCTACCAGAAGTGCCAAGTCAGGTGCATCGCCTGTGGTACCGACTTTTTTCGAGTCACGGGTGACGGCTTGCAATTGATCTTCATAAATCAATTTTGAATCGTAAAGCAGTCGACCAATTAGAGTCGATTTACCATCATCTACGTTACCGCAAGTCAGGAAACGCAACAGGTCTTTATTTTCATGTTGTTTCAAATAGCCCAAAATATCTTGGCTAATCAGTTCTGATTGATGAGACATTGCCCAAAGCTCCACATATTCTTTAGAAATCGGTTTTGAATCCCTCTAAGTCTCCCTTTATAAAAGGGAGACTTCCTCCACTTTTAAGCCCCTCTTTCTCAAAGAGGGGTTTGGGGAGATTTTTAGGGGGAGATTAAATTAGAAGTAGCCTTCCTGCTTCTTCTTCTCCATCGAGCCTGCTTCATCATGGTCAATCATACGACCCTGACGCTCAGAGCTGGTTGCCAAGAGCATTTCTTGGATAATTTCCGGCAAGGTATCTGCAGTTGATTCAACTGCACCTGTTAATGGATAACAACCTAAAGTACGGAAACGTACCGATTTCATTTGTGGAACTTCACCTTCTTTTAAAGGCATACGTTCGTCATCAACCATAATAAGTGTACCGCTACGCTCAACCACAGGACGTTCTGCAGCCAGGTAAAGTGGCACAAGTGGAATACTTTCCAAATAGATGTATTGCCAGATATCCAACTCGGTCCAGTTTGATAACGGGAATACACGAATACTTTCACCTTGATTCACTTTACCGTTGTAAAGGTTCCAAAGTTCAGGGCGTTGGTTTTTGGGATCCCAACGATGTTTATCATCACGGAATGAATAGACACGCTCTTTGGCACGAGATTTTTCTTCATCACGGCGCGCACCACCAAAAGCAGCATCAAACTTGTATTTATTTAAGGCTTGTTTTAAACCTTGGGTCTTCATGATGTCAGTATATTTTGAACTACCATGATCGAAAGGATTGATGCCTGCCTCGACTCCTTCTTTGTTTTGATGCACGATCAAATCAAAACCATGTTTTTTTGCCATGTTGTCACGGAAAGCAATCATGTCTTTAAATTTCCAACCCGTGTCTACATGCAGTAGCGGGAATGGAAGTTTGGCTGGATAAAACGCTTTCAGTGCAAGATGCAGCATGACTGCTGAATCTTTACCAATGGAATAAAGCATGACTGGATTTTCAAATTCAGCTGCTACTTCACGGATAATATGAATACTCTCAGCTTCAAGCTGTTTGAGATGAGTAAGTCTTTCCTCATTTAACGACATGGACAACACCAGCTTAGAAAAACGTGTACTTATGACACTTTTGAAAATTTATATTCATTATAGTGATTTACTTATCTTAGCCATTGCTTGTTTTATGATATTGATATATCAAAAGCTCATATAAAAATTCACTAATAACAAATATCAGTTTTTATGAATCAATAATGAACGTCACCACATCTGACTATTTTTGCTGTATTAATTTTTAAAATCACCCATAAAAGTATAGATAAATAATCTAAAGTAGTGGTTTCCAAGATGCTGAAAAATTAATAGAGTAGGCTAAATTCTCCCTTTGATATATTTTGCTTATGGCTTATAGCGCTTTTGATCTCTCCACTCTAAAAACTCGCCTGGAACAAGCAGAGCTTGCAGGTTACATTTATCAGCATCAGCAACACATTTTAGTCTTACAAGAACCTTTCAGTGAAGACGGCAAGCCTTTAAATATCTATTTGCAACATGAATTGACTGCCGACCAGATCGGATTACAGTTTGGTCTGCGTTTGCAAGAAGGTCATTGGGAATTCTTATTGGGTGTGACGTATAGCAACCAGAATGCAGCTTATGAAATCGGTGCGGGTAATCTTAAAGGTGATCAAAAAGCCTTTAACTTACTCTATGCATTTTACAATTACCCTAAAGCATTCTATCTGGTGGCATTGCCTTTAACCAGCAATAGCCAGATGCTGGAGCAGACTTTGGAACAGCAACTTTTCAGTCAGCCAGATTTAAAGTTTCTGGATACTGCGATCAAGGTGAACCCGATGGGTGAACAGATCACATGGATAAAAAACTATATTCTGCAACAGACTCTGGATATGAAAGTCCGGATTCAGACTGCCTTACTCTAAGTCTTTAAGAAAGAAATATAGAGATACTAAGGCACAGTATTTCTATATTTCTCAGAAAAACCAATCCACACAACCTTAAAATTCACACAACATATTGAAAATAATTAATTTTTTAGCAGATCCTAAATAAACTTATAGTTTACTATTAACTTTAATAGTTCAATAATTATTAAATACATAATATATTCAATCCTTGTTTATAAGGTTTTTTGTTATTTTTTTGCATACAAAATTAATAATTACTGCTATCGTTATAGCATCAGAGGCTTCCTTACACTTTTCCTAAAACATAATTATAGAGATAAAAAATGTGGGAACTGTTTACTCATCCGTCAAATATCGTATTTAGTATCAGCCTGAGTCTGATGCTGATGTTTGCTGCACTGGAATGCATATTACTGCTGCTCGGTGGCGGCTCGCAGAATATGTTAGAACAGTTTTTGCCTGAAGACCCCCTGCAACCAGAAATTAATCCAGATCAACATCCCGGCTTTTTCACCAAAGTATTTGACTGGTTATATCTGGGACGTCTGCCTTTATTTATCTGGCTCATCATTTTTCTGACCAGTTATGGCCTGAGTGGCTTATTGATTCAGGGAATATTTGAACGCCTGACCAGCCAGCTCTTCAATGTATGGCTAATTTCCCCAGCCTGTCTGTTTCTGTGTATGCCGATAGTGCGCTGGCTTGCCATGGCTGCCAGCAAGCTTATGCCTCAAGATGAAACTTCTGCCATTTATAGTGACGAGCTTATTGGGCGTACCGCAATCATTATTCTGGGTGATGCCAAAGTCAACTCTCCTGCACAAGCCAAAGTCCGGGATCAGCATGGCCAGACCCATTATGTTTTAGTCGAACCAGAAACCAATCAAATTTTAAATCAAGGTCAGAATGTCGTACTGACCCATAAAACCAAAAATGGCTTTCAAGCCACTGCACTCTAATTTTATTCAGCCAGAACCAAACTGAGACTTTATAACAATGTTAACTTTTGATTTATATAATATTTTAATTATTTCTGGAATTATTTTTGCAGCACTGGTGACCTTCGGTCTCATCATTGCGCGTCTATACCGCCGGTCCAGTAAAGAAATCTCCTTTGTGCGTACCGGTTGGGGTGGTGAAAAAGTGATTTTGGGCGGAGGCGCAATCGTGCTCCCAGTCTTGCATGAAATTATTCAAGTCAATATGAACACTCTGCGTCTTGAAGTGCGCCGTGCAGATGATCAGGCACTGATTACCCGTGACCGTATGCGCGTGGACGTCATGGCCGAATTCTATGTGCGGGTCAAACCTACTGCTGATTCAATTGCAACAGCCGCACAAACGCTCGGGCAAAAGACCATGTCACCGAATGAATTAAAAAATCTGGTCGAAGGCAAATTTGTCGATTCACTGCGTGCAGTAGCAGCAGAAATGGCCATGGAAGAACTGCATGAAAAACGGGTCGACTTTGTACAAAAAGTACAGCAAGTGGTTTCAGAAGATTTGCATAAAAATGGTCTGGAACTGGAAACCGTTTCCCTGACTGGCCTGGATCAAACTGGATTTAAATATTTCAATCCACAAAATGCCTTTGATGCTGAAGGCCTGACCAAGCTCACTGAAACCATTGAAGATCGTCGTCGCAAGCGAAATCATATCGAGCAGGATACCGACCTGGCGATCAAAACTAAAAATCTGGAAGCAGAACAGGCGCGCCTGCAAATCATTCGTGAAGAAGAATATGCCAAGCTGCAACAGGAACGCGAAATTGCCATTCGCCGTGCCGAGCAACTGGCTGAAATTTCTGCTCAGGAAGCCGGTAAAAAACGTGAAGCAGAAGAAGCACAAATTGCTGCTGAACGAGAAGTCGACCTCAAGCGTATTTTAGCGGCCCGTGATGTCGAAAATGAAAATATTCAAAAGGCCCAGCTGATTCAAAAAGCACAGGTCGAGCAAAAGAAAACCATTGAACTGGCTGAACAGGATCGCGCCATTGCTATTGCGGAAAAATCACGTGCTGAATCTGAAGCCAAAGCGCAAGCCGATCAGGCACGTGCTCAAGCGGTAAAAGCGGAAGAAGAAGTCATCACTGTACGCCAAATCCAGCAGGCAGAGCGTCAAAAAGCGGTTGAGCTGGTCGCAGCCAAAGAACACGCAGAAAAAGATGCAATTGCGATTACGGTTGCCGCTGAAGCCGGAAAACAAGCCGCAGCAGATGATGCCGAAGCAGTACGTATTGCTGCTGAAGCTGAAGCCGAAAAGGTTCGTCTTAAGGCCAAAGGTGAAGCGGACGCAAAAATTCTACTGGCTCAGGCGATGGAAAAACAGTATCAGGTCGATGCAGAAGGTACCCGTGCAGTCAACGAAGCCAATAATGTGCTGTCACCTGAACAGGTCGAAATGCAGATTCGCCTAGCCATGTTGAAATACTTGCCTGAAATTATCCGGGAAAGTGTTAAACCGATGGAAAATATTGATGACATCAAGATTCTTCAGGTCAATGGCCTGCATGGCAGTCATGCCGGTTCCTGTCAGACAGATGCACATCATGAAAATGGCAATGTTGCCCTGTCAGATCAGGTGGTAAATAGCGCCCTGCGTTATCGCAGCCAAGCACCCTTAATTGACAGCCTAATGAATGAACTTGGTATTCAGGGTGGTGATATTAATGGTATGACCCAGAGTCTGAAGGCTAAAACTTAAAAATAGAATGAGATATAAAAAAGCTCCCAACTGGGAGCTTTTTAGTGCATGTTTAATCTATAAATCAAACCAAACCTTTATCTTTCAATACTTGCAACATGGTTGAACCAAGTTCCGCAGGACTGCGGGTATATGCCATACCCGCACGCTCAAAGGCAGCAAATTTTTCTTCAGCAGTTCCTTTACCACCTGAAATAATTGCACCCGCATGCCCCATACGCTTGCCTTTAGGTGCGGTAACACCTGCAATATAACCGACCACAGGCTTGGTGACATGAGCCTGAATATATTCCGCTGCCTCTTCTTCTGCGGTACCACCAATTTCACCAATCATAATAATGGCTTCAGTCTGAGGATCGTCTTGGAACAGTTTCAAGCAGTCAATCTGGTTCATGCCCGGAATCGGATCTCCCCCGATCCCGATACAGGTCGACTGACCCAGTCCAAGCTTGGTGGTCTGCGCTACGGCTTCATAGGTCAAAGTCCCTGAGCGCGAGATAATTCCAATTTTACCCGGCTGATGAATATGACCGGGCATGATCCCGATCTTACATTCACCCGGCGTAATAATGCCCGGACAGTTTGGCCCGATTAAACGCGTGCCATTACCATTGGTTTCCAGATAACGCTTGGCTTTAAGCATGTCGATGGTCGGTACACCTTCAGTGATCACCACAATTAACTCAATGCCCGAATCAACCGCTTCAACAATAGAATCCAGCACAAATGGTGCAGGAACATAAATCACCGAAGCATCTGCGCCAGTTTCTTTCACCGCTTCGCGCATGGTATTGAATACTGGTAATTCCAGATGGGTTTGACCACCCTTACCCGGTGTTACACCACCGACAACTTTGGTGCCGTAAGCCAAAGCCTGCTCAGTATGAAATGTGCCGTTTTTTCCTGTAAAGCCCTGTACCAATACTTTGGTGTCTTTATTCACTAATACGCTCATGATTGATACTCCTTAAGCTTTTACAGCAGCAACGATTTTTTCTGCAGCGTCAGCAAGACCATTTGCAGAAATCAATTTCAAACCTGATTCATCCAGTAATTTTGCACCCAGTTCCGCATTGTTGCCTTCGAGGCGAACAACCACAGGAACGGTCACATTTACTTCCTGAACCGCCGCAATAATTGCTTCTGCAATCATGTCACAACGTACAATTCCACCAAAAATATTAATCAACACACCCTGCACAGAGTGATCTGCCAGAATAATTTTAAAAGCTTCAATCACGCGCTCTTTGGTCGCACCACCACCGACATCGAGGAAGTTGGCAGGTTGACCACCATAAAGCTTGATAATATCCATGGTTGCCATCGCAAGACCGGCACCATTCACCATACAGCCAATGTTCCCTTCCAATGCCACATAGTTCAGATCAAATTCAGATGCTTTGAGTTCACGTTCATTTTCCTGAGACTTATCACGTAGCGCAGCCACTTCAGGCAAACGGTACAGTGCATTCGAATCAATCCCGATTTTGGCATCCACACACAGAATATCGCCATTTTCACGTACCGACAGCGGATTGATTTCAAAAAGTGCAAAATCATTGTCTACAAATGCCTGATAAGCAGCAGTCATGACTTTAACAAATTGATTAATTTGGCCATCTTTGAGTTTTAGGGCAAAAGCCACTTCGCGAGCCTGAAATGGCATGAGCCCCACTAAAGGATCAACTTCAACTTTAATAATTTTTTCAGGGGTTTCTTCGGCCACTTTCTCAATTTCAACACCGCCTTCAGTCGATGCCATAAAAGTAATGCGGCGGGTTGAACGATCGACCACCGCACCCAAATAAAGTTCGCGCTCAACAGGATAAACATCCTCAGATACTAAAATGCTATTTACCGGCTGACCATTGGCATCGGTCTGATAAGTTACCAGGTTTGAACCGATGATCTGGTTGGCATATTCAGCAGCCTCGGTAGCCGATTTAACGACTTTTACACCACCGGCCTTCCCACGACCACCTGCATGCACCTGAGCTTTCAGTACTGCGAACTTTCCACCTAACTGCTCAAAAGCATGTACCGTTTCATCGGCATTGGTGGCAAGTATCCCTTCCTGTACCGGCATACCATATTTTTTTAATAGCGCTTTTGCTTGATACTCATGTAAATTCATTCAATAACCTTTTATTACTTCTTTGCCTTGTTATAAACCCACCAGTACCCAGACGTCCGTCAAAGCAGTACCAGCATTTCTTAAAATCGTTATCTTTATTTTTAGATGATTGTTCCCATAAAAACAACCATGAAATGTAAAAAGAGCGACCTAAGCCGCTCTTTTTTTAATTTTATTTACGTTTGCGTTGAATCGCATGAATCGCACGACCATCGACCGCAAGTGCAGCTTCGTGTACCACTTCAGAGAAAGTTGGATGACCAAAAGTCATCAACTGTAGATCTTCAACTGAAGATACAAACTCAAGTGCAATCATACCTTGGTGTACGATGTCAGACGCAGCAGGTCCAATCACGTGCATACCCAATAGACGATCTGTTTTCGCATCAGCAACAAACTTCACAAAACCAGCATTTTCGCCAGCAGCCATTGCACGGCCGTTTGCAGCAAAACCGAATTGACCGGTTTTCACTTCGTGACCTTTGTCTTTGGCTTGCTGTTCTGTTAAACCAACCCACGCCGCTTCCGGATGGGTATAGATGACAGAAATAATCGTGTCGTAGTTGACTTGAGCGGCATGACCGTGAATACGTTCAACGGCCATTACGCCTTCTTCCATGGCTTTATGCGCAAGCATAGGACCACGAACCAAGTCACCAATTGCGTATACGCCGTCCACAGACGTTGCACACCAATCGTTCACTTCAACCAGACCACGCTCAGTCAGTTTAATGCCGCAATCATCCGCCAATAAACCTTCAGCATAAGCACGACGGCCTACACATACGATTAACTTGTCGAAAGTTTGAGTCTTGTCTTCACCGCCCTGAGTGTACTTCACAGTCACTTCAGAACCGTTCACTTCAGTACCAGAAACTTTCGCACCAACGCGAATATCAAGACCTTGCTTAGTCAACAGTTTTTGGTAGTCTTTTGCCAAGGCTTTATCAGCCATTGGTAAGAATGCATCCATTGCTTCAAATACAACAACTTCAGCACCCAGACGACGCCAAACTGAACCTAATTCAAGACCGATAACGCCCGCACCAATTACGCCTAATCGTTTCGGTACTTCTTGGAATTCAAGTGCGCCAGTTGAGTCAACAATAATGTTTTGATCAACAGGTGCAGATGGGATATTGATTGGCACAGAACCAGTCGCAAGAATCACGTATTTTGGTTCTAAAATTTGAGTTTCGCCTTCATGAGAAACGAACTCAACTTTTTTACCGGCAAGTAATTTACCTGTACCTTTTAACCATTCGATGCCGTTGCCTTTCAGCAAGCCATCAATACCCATGGTCAATTGGTCAACGATTTTGTCTTTACGCGCTAAAAGTTTAGCAAGATCAAATTTCACTTCACCCGTGGTAATACCGTGATCATCTAGATGCTGCACTGTATCTTCGTAACGGTGAGAAGAATCAAGCAAAGCTTTAGACGGGATACAACCCACGTTTAAGCAGGTGCCACCTAAAGATGGCTTGCCTTTATGAATACGTTTTTCGATACACGCAACTTTGAAACCAAGTTGAGCTGCACGAATTGCTGCTTCGTAGCCGCCCGGGCCACCACCAATTACGACTAAATCGAATTGAGACATGTTTATCTCCAAATAATCCCCTTTAATCTCCCTTCAAAAGGGAGACCTAAGCCCTCTTTTTAAAAAGGGATTAGGGAAGATTCTTAATAAATAAATTACAGATCAAGGATAAGACGCGCTGGCTCTTCTAACAATTCTTTGATTGTTACAAGGAAACCGACTGCTTCTTTACCATCGATTAGACGGTGGTCATAAGACAATGCAAGGTACATCATAGGCAAGATTTCTACTTGACCATTCACTGCCATCGGACGTTCCTGGATTTTATGCATACCCAGAATCGCAGTTTGTGGCGTGTTCAAGATCGGAGTAGATAACAATGAACCGAAAGTACCACCATTGGTAATCGTGAATGTACCGCCAGTCATGTCTTCGATGCCTAATTTGCCATCACGCGCTTTCGCAGCGTATGCACGAATACCGTTTTCAACTTCGGCATAGTTCATGCGGTCTGTATCACGAAGTACAGGAACCACCAGACCACGCTCAGATGAAACTGCAACACCAATGTCATAGTAACCGTGATAAACAATGTCATCGCCATCGATTGATGCGTTCACTGCCGGATAGCGTTTTAGCGCTTCAGTTGCTGCTTTAACAAAGAATGACATGAAGCCAAGACGTGCTCCATGACGTTTTTCAAACACATCTTTGTATTGAGCACGCATTTCCATGATTGGTTTCATGTTCACTTCGTTGAACGTGGTCAACATTGCAGTTTCTTGAGTCGCTGCAAGTAAACGTTCAGCAACACGCTTACGAAGACGTGTCATTGGAACACGTTTTTCGATACGTTCGCCCACAGCAACGCTTAATGGCGCAGCAGCAGGAGCAGCTGGTTTCGCTTGGTGGTTTGCCACATCTTCTTTGGTGATGCGACCGCCACGACCTGTACCCGCAACATCAGCTGCTGCAACACCAGATTCAGTCAATGCTTTACGCACTGCTGGCGCTTGGTCTTGTACTTGCTGACGTTCAACGATTGGTGAATTACCTGCTTCAGTATTCGCCGCAGCTTGTTCAACTTTCTCTTCAGACTGAACTGCTTGAGTTTGAGCAGCGCCAGAAACAGCACCTTCTTCAAACTGTGCAATGACTTCAGCTGAAAGTACAGTGTCGCCTTCATTTTTAATGATAGAGGCAATTGTACCGTCTGCAGGAGCAACAACTTCTAAAACAACTTTATCAGTCTCAATATCACAGATCACTTCATCACGTGATACTGCTTCACCTGGTTGTTTGTGCCAAGTTGCGATCGTACCGTCCGCAACTGACTCTGGGAATACCGGTGCTTTAATTTCGGTTGCCATTACTTAGAATCTCCTGGATTATTCAGCGTCGATCGCAAGCGCGTCGTTGATGAGCTGAGCTTGTTGTTTTGCATGCAAATATGGTGAACCACAAGCCGGTGCAGCAGATGCTTCACGGCCAGCGTAGCTAATACGGACTTGTTTATCCGCTTTCATCACATCGTCATATAGACGCGGAGCGATGAACAACCAAGCACCTTGGTTTTTAGGCTCTTCTTGTGCCCAAACCAGTTCTTTCACATTTGGATATTGTGCAAGGACTTCTGTCAGGCGTTTTTCTGGGTATGGATATAATTGTTCAATACGCACAATCGCAGTATTGTTCAATTCTTTTTCACGACGTTTTTCAATCAGGTCGTAATACACCTTACCACCACACAGAACCAGACGGGTTACATCTGACTTGTTGATGTTGTCCACTTCATCAATCACGGTCTGGAAGCTACCGTTTGCAAGTTCTTCTAGCGTAGACGTTGCAAGTTTGTGACGAAGAAGAGACTTCGGTGAAGTCACGATCAATGGCTTACGGATTGGACGAATCGCTTGACGACGTAAAGCATGATAAATCTGTGCAGGTGTGGTCGGTGTGATCACTTGCATGTTGTCTTCAGCACATAGCTGTAAGAAACGCTCTAAACGTGCAGATGAATGTTCCGGACCCTGACCTTCAAAACCGTGTGGAAGAAGCATGGTCAAACCACAGACACGTTCCCATTTGGTTTCACCAGACGAGATGAACTGGTCAATCACAACCTGTGCACAGTTCGCGAAGTCACCGAATTGCGCTTCCCAAATGATCAAGCTCTTAGGAAGAGTCGTCGCATAACCATATTCAAATGCCAATACCGCCATTTCTGACAACAATGAGTCATAGATTGCAGTACGCGGCTGGTTTTCTTTCAGGTTACACAGCGGAAGATAAGTTGAACCATCGACCTGGTTATGCAATTTTGCATGACGGTGCGAGAAGGTACCACGACCTACGTCTTCACCGGTTAAACGAAGCAAGTAACCATCATCTAGTACAGTTGCATACGCCAGAGTTTCAGCAGCACCCCAGTTCAGTGGCATTTCACCCGTTTGCATTTTCAGACGGTCATCGATCACTTTCGCAACCTGACGCTGCATCACGAAGCCTTCAGGAAGTTCGCGCATTTTCGCGCCAAGTTCTTTTAGACGCTCGATCGGGAAAGTCGTATCCCATTCGTCTGTGTAGTCATGACCCAAGTAAGGCGTCCAGTCCACAAACATTTTCTTGTTCGGTTCAAGTACCAGCGCATTGGCAACGTGATTACCCGCTTCCAGATCTGCACGGTAATTTTCAACCATTTGATCTGCATTTGCACGATCAAGAACACCCTGTTGTACCAGTTGATCCGCATAAAGCGTACGCGTGGTCGCTTTCTTGCTAATCACTTGATACATCATTGGTTGAGTTGCAGCTGGCTCATCCGCTTCGTTATGACCACGACGACGGTAGCAGAACATGTCAATCACAACGTCTTTACGGAAAGTATGACGGAAGTCATGTGCCAATTGTGAAATGAACACCACAGCTTCAGGATCATCCCCATTGACATGGAAGATCGGCGCCTGAATCATTTTCGCGATATCAGTACAGTATTCTGTAGAACGCGCATCACGTGGATCAGAAGTGGTGAAACCCACCTGGTTATTAATCACAATGTGCACTGTACCACCCACGGTATAACCGCGAGTTTGTGACATCTGGAAAGTTTCCTGGTTGACGCCCTGACCTGCAAATGCAGCATCACCATGTACGATTAATGGCAATACGTCATCGCCGCCAATGTCTTTACGACGTACTTGACGTGCACGTACCGAACCCTCAACCACAGGGCCAACGATTTCCAAATGTGACGGGTTAAACGCCAATGCCAAGTGAACTTCGCCACCTTGGGTCATCACGTTTGAAGAGAAGCCTTGATGGTACTTAACGTCACCAGAACCTTTCTTGTGAATCGATTTACCTTCAAACTCACCAAACAGGTCAGCCGGGTTTTTACCCATGATGTTAACCAGAAGGTTTAAACGGCCACGGTGAGGCATACCGATTACAACTTCTTTACAGCCAACAGAACCTGCACGCTGAATAATTTCGTTAACCATCGGGATGAATGATTCACCCCCTTCAACGCCAAAACGTTTTGCGCCAACAAACTTATTACCTAGATATTTTTCCAGGCCTTCAGCTGCGGTTAAACGTTCAAGGACATGTTTCTTTTGTTCAGCATTAAAACCATATTGACCGCGTGCACTTTCCAGACGTTGTTGAATCCAACGTTTCTCTTTGGTGTCCACGATGTGCATGTATTCAGCACCGATTGAACCACAGTAAGTGGCTTCCATTGCCTGAACCATCTCAGCCAAAGTCGCTTCTTCTTTACCGATCGCCAGGTTGCCAGTATTGAATACCGTATCTAGGTCCGACTGAGTTAAACCATGCGCAGCAAGATCTAGATCAGGCACAACTTCACGTTTCGCCAAACCTAATGGATCCAGTTTTGCTTTCTGGTGACCACGATTACGGTATGCAGCAATCAGCTGTAACACGCCAATTTGGCGACGTTCATGCTCTGAGCTGACAGTTGATTGAACAACAGGCTGAATACGGCTTGAATTACGACCTAAAAGTAGGAATTGCTCACGTACATTACTGTGTGGTTGATCACCTTTTGGGAATTTACCGAAGTATTCTTGCCAGTCAGCACCTACTGAATCCGGAGCCGTCAAATACTGCTCATAAAGTTCTTCAATATACGCTGCACTATCAGCGCTAAGTTCAGTGTCAAGACGCAGAGCGTCAGCAACTTCTTGCATTTGTGGACCCATTTCCTATTGCAAAAACATTTTCAGGATGCTTTTTAAGCAAAACCCAGGATTATTAGCGTCAGATTGGTAATATGACACTAGTCCCCCATAAGGCATAAGCCATGAGGCGTTATCACCACACCAAGAAAATCTTGATATGTTTAATGAACAATAACACCCCTCAGCGGTATCATTACTCATTGAATACCCGATCGAAACCGGGCAATTTTTTGCAAATCGACTTAGAAAAAAACAAGTAGGAACAAAGATTTTTTCTAAAGCGACTCAAGCCTACCTTTATATACCAGTCCCTGGTTATGCAATGTTTAAAAAATGTACCTGAAATGGCATTTTCTAAAGATAGTCATAGGCTAAATGCTAACATGTTCTCAAGTTTTCAATTGATTTTTTTGACACATACCTTTCATAAATTGGCTAAATACAGTTCAGATATTTTACTCTAACCTATGGTGCTTTATCTCAAAAATAGATTCAATGTAGACTTAAGTCCTAAGCATTTCCGATAAATAAAAAGAGAGCAAACCTTTCAATCCACTCCCTCCTTAAATTTCCGTTATATAATAACATCGTTCTTGTTATTTTTCAGGTCAGTTTTACAGCTAAAAATCATAAATACCCCAAATAATTACATGTTCTTGTTCTATGGCACTTAACATCACCCGTCATTTCCTGACTACCTGACTCAACTTTATACATTTTAAGTATAGTATCTTTATTTTTATCCGATGATTTTTTATTTTGCTTCAATGGTTTGCACAAAAAAAGCACACCTTGTGGTGTGCTTTTTTCCAAACTGCTATCAGCAGCCTATTAACCTGCCATATCTAAAAGCATATTACGGATGTGACCGATTGCTTTAGTTGGGTTCAAACCTTTAGGACACACAGATACACAGTTCATGATGCCTTTACAACGGAACAATGAGAATGGATCGTCAAGACGAGCCAAACGCTCTTGTGTTCCAGTATCACGCGAGTCAATGATGAAGCGGTAAGCGTTCAACAATGCTGAAGGACCTAGGAACTTGTCCGGATTCCACCAGAATGACGGGCATGAGGTTGAACAACATGCACATAGAATACATTCATACAGACCATCAAGATGCTCACGCTCTTCAGGAGACTGTAAACGTTCCTTTGGAGGCGCAGGCTGGTTGTTGATCAAGAATGGATGGATCTTGTTGTACTGATCGTAGAACTGGTTCATGTCAACCACCAGATCTTTCACTACAGGAAGACCAGGCAATGGACGAACAGTAATTTCATTTGGTAAATCGTTCAGGTTCCAAAGACACGCCAAACCATTTTTACCATTGATGTTTACACCATCAGAACCACAAATACCTTCACGACATGAACGACGGAACGTTAAAGATTCGTCTTGTACTTTTAATGCTAGAAGTGCATCAAGCAACATACGGTGCTTGTCAGTCAATTCCAGTTTAAAAGTCTGCATGTACGGTGCTTTATCCTTGTCAGGATCATAGCGGTAGATATGAAATGTACGAGTACCTCTACTCATCTGAATTCTCCTGATTAGAATGTACGTGGTTTAGGTGGAATCGCGTCAACCGACAATGGACGGTAACGAACTGGCTTGTACTCAAGACGGTTGTCCACAGAGAACCATAATGTGTGCTTCATCCACTCATCATCACGACGACCATATGGATAATCCGCATGATCCGGTGACAATTCGAAATCTACCACAGTATGCGCACCACGACATTCTTTACGCGCAGCAGCTGAAATTAAGGTCGCTTTTGCAACTTCATACAAGTTTTCAACTTCTAATGCTTCAACACGTGCAGTGTTAAATACTTTAGATTTGTCTTTCAAATGAATATTACGAACACGTGGCTCAATTGCAAGAATCTGCTTTACACCTTCCTCAAGTAGTGCCGATGTACGGAATACACCTGCATGATCTTGAACGATGTCACGAATCGCATCTGCAACTTCCTGAGCATTCTCACCTGTTGTGGATTCGTCAAGTTTACGAATACGCGCAACCGTTTGCTCAAGTACAGTTGTTGGTAGTGGCTCGTACTCATCACCGTGATGCTTAGTCACATAATCGATGATGTGTTTACCCGCAGCCTTACCAAATACCACCAAGTCAAGCAGTGAGTTGGTACCTAAACGGTTGGCACCATGTACAGATACACATGAACATTCACCAATTGCATAGAAACCTTTCACTGGCTTAGTGAAATCACGTTCGGCTGCATTGGTCGAATAAACATCGGTATCCTTGTTGTAATGTGCCGCCAGCGCTTCAGTTTCGCGTGACTCAGGCACAACAACCTGACCATGAATATTGGTTGGAATACCACCCATTTGGTAATGGATTGTTGGTACTACTGGAATTGGTTCTTTGGTGATATCCACGTTCGCGAATTTCTTGCCAATCTCGAATACCGATGGCAGACGCTTCATGATCGTATCCGCACCTAAATGCGTCATATCAAGCAGGATATAGTCACCTTTAGGACCACAACCACGACCTTCTTTGATTTCTTGGTCCATAGAACGTGATACGAAGTCACGTGGCGCCAAGTCTTTCAAAGTTGGAGCATAACGCTCCATGAACGGTTCGCCATCTTTGTTACGAAGGATTGCACCTTCACCACGACAGCCTTCAGTCAACAATACACCTGCACCCGCAACACCCGTAGGGTGGAACTGCCAGAATTCCATATCTTGCAATGGAATACCTGCACGCGCCGCCATGCCAAGACCGTCACCAGTATTGATATAGGCATTGGTAGATGCACGGTAAACACGACCCGCACCACCGGTAGCAAACAATGTGGCTTTACCTTGGAATACAGCAATTTTACCAGTTTCCTGGTCAATTGCAGTGACACCAAGTACGTCGCCTGCTTCGTTACGGATCAAATCAAGTGCGATCCATTCTACGAAGAATTGTGTACCCATTTTCACGTTGCTTTGATAAAGCGTGTGAAGAAGTGCGTGACCTGTACGGTCGGCAGCAGCACATGCACGTGGCACCGCTTTTTCACCGTAGTTCGCAGAGTGGCCACCGAATGGACGCTGGTAAATTGTACCATCAGCGTTACGGTCAAATGGCATACCCAAGTGTTCTAATTCGTATACCACTTGAGGTGCTTCACGCGTCATAAATTCGATTGCGTCTTGGTCACCTAACCAGTCCGAACCTTTTACTGTGTCGTAGAAATGGTAGTGCCAGTTATCTTCTTGCATATTACCAAGAGATGCACCAATACCACCCTGCGCTGCCACAGTGTGAGAACGGGTTGGGAAAACTTTGGTCAGTACCGCAACTTTCAAACCAGCTTGAGCAAGTTGGTAAGATGCACGCATACCTGAACCACCACCACCCACGATGACTGCATCGAAGGTTTCGTGTGGAATATTTGTGTAATCTTCTTTAGGGTTTATAGCGCCCATGATTGTTTCCTATCAATTCGCCCAAAAAATCTGGATCGCCCAGATTGCATATGCCAACACAGCAATAATCACTGCTGAAGTCAGTACAATACGCAAACCATTCGCCGAAGGACCCATTTGACGAGTCGTCACATAGTCTGTGAAAACTTGCCACATACCAATCCAAGCGTGTGCAACAAGAGATAAGACTGACAATAAAGATAGAATCTTCATTGGAGTTGTCATCATGAAGCCATACCATTGTTCATAGCTGAATCCACTGTTACACAGGATCCAACCCAAAATAACAACGGTATAAACAGCCAAAATAACAGCACTAACACGTTGGAGAAACCAATCGCGAGAACCTGAACCTGTTAAACCAGTAGCGCTTTTCATTAGAGTACGATCCATACAAATGCTGCAACAATACCGATTGCAGACAAGATTAATGCGATAGTAGATGCGACACGGCCACTTTCTAATTCTTCAGCAACGCCAATGTCAGCAAGTAAATGCTTAACACCCGCAATAAAGTGAAAAATCAAGCCGGCGACAAATACCCATACAATGAAGCGAACAATGAAACCATTCATGATTTCTTGAACTTGCGCAAAACCTTCAGGTGAAGACAGTGATTTGTCTAAAATCCAGAGAAGGACCGGTACGAGTAAGAATACGATAACACCTGAAAGACGGTGTAGAATTGATGCAATAGCCACGGGCGATTTTAAGTTTACTTCTAAAACTTGACCCATGGACAAATTGACAGGTCTGTTGCTTTTCACAGCGGGCATCCTGTAAGTAAAAACTCCATCCGGAGTTTGTTGGAATTAATTCGAAGGAAAGCTGGCATTCTTAGGCAAATACATGCCTAAAATCAAAACGACACTGAATTATAAAACGTCAACTATTAAAACACAAACAGATGGATTTGGCTTTTTCAAGAAAAACCCTTTAAATAAGAATCATTAACAACAACATATGAGGTTCTTTAGTGACTAAGAATCCACTAACTTTCATCTATATAATTGTTTTTAAATAATTAACTTGATCAATTTACTCTGTTATTCTTTTTAAAGCCAATTACCGCTATTTAGACTAAAGATGCACAGTTGCAGCACAAATCTTATTTAAAATCTCGATTTAATTTAAATGGAAATCAAGCTCATACAGGTAGTGCAGCAGTTATTAAGATGGGTCTGCTTTCAGGTATAATTATAACCTGAGCTTAAAGAGTCACTTAGACTGCACTCGATGATGGATTTTTTGATCGCTTTAGAGGATTTGGATTCGAAAAATCACTCATTTATTTTTAGACTGGGGACCTTTGCTACAAAGTTGGCCATTTATTAAGCTATTTTTTAATCAATTGAATCAAGTCAAAAATTTAATTAATTGCTTTTATTTATAATTCTGCATGTGCAAAGGAAATGAGTAAAAACCATGTAAGTTATGAGATTTATATAGTTTTAACAACTCCCAATAAGATCAGCGATACTTTTTCGCAGCATTTCTTAGTCTGAAAAAATGCTTACAAATAATTCAGGCCCTCTATTTTTTTCTGCACCTCTGTTTAAATTTGACTTATTATAGAGGTTTGATGCTGTGATTTTACTGAACTTTTTATACCAAGATGGTGTGACTAAGCCGCTGTGCAAGCGTCATTTTTTCATCCATAAGTATAATTGACAAAATTTCAGTACTCACTAATCTTATAGCAAATTTTTGATCCATCCGTTTTGTGCATTAAAAGATTGATAGACAACTCGGATATACATTCACCAGGACAGGAGATCTATTGAATGTCTGAAGCAACTGGCAAGAAAGCCGTTTTACAGCTTGATGGCAAAGAAATTGAACTACCAATTTACAGCGGCACATTGGGCCCAGATGTAATCGACGTTAAAGATGTGTTGGCTGCAGGTCACTTTACTTTTGATCCTGGTTTTATGGCAACAGCGGCGTGCGAGTCTAAAATCACCTTCATCGACGGTAACAAAGGTGTACTTTTACACCGTGGCTACCCAATTGATCAATTGGCGACTAAAGCTGATTACCTAGAAACTTGCTATTTACTTCTTAATGGCGAACTTCCGACTGCTGAGCAAAAAGAAGAATTCGACGCTAAAGTACGTAACCACACAATGGTTCACGACCAAGTTAGCCGCTTCTATAACGGTTTCCGTCGTGATGCGCATCCTATGGCGATTATGGTGGGTGTTGTTGGTGCGTTATCTGCGTTCTACCACAACAATCTGGACATCGAAAATGTTGATCACCGTGAAATCACAGCGATCCGTTTAATTGCGAAGATCCCTACTTTAGCGGCTTGGAGCTACAAGTACACAATCGGTCAACCGTTTGTTTACCCACGTAACGACTTGAACTACGCTGAAAACTTCCTTCACATGATGTTCGCGACTCCTGCTGATCGTGATTATAAAGTTGATCCGATTCTTGCAAAAGCAATGGATCGTATCTTCACGCTTCATGCTGACCATGAACAAAATGCCTCTACGTCTACAGTACGTTTAGCTGGTTCTACTGGTGCTAACCCGTATGCATGTATTGCTGCTGGTATCTCGGCACTTTGGGGCCCTGCTCATGGCGGCGCGAACGAAGCTGTTCTTAAGATGCTTGATGAAATCGGCTCTGTAGAAAACGTTGCTGGCTTCATGGAAAAAGTGAAGACTAAAGAAGTTAAACTGATGGGCTTCGGTCACCGAGTTTACAAAAACTTCGATCCACGCGCGAAAGTCATGAAAGAAACTTGTGACGAAGTTCTTGGTGCGCTTGGCATCAACGATCCACAACTTGCTTTGGCTATGGAACTTGAACGTATTGCGCTTTCTGACGAATACTTCATCAAACGTAACCTATACCCGAACGTAGACTTCTACTCAGGTATCATCCTTAAAGCGATTGGTATCCCGACAGAAATGTTTACTGTGATCTTCGCGCTTGCACGTACTGTTGGCTGGATCAGCCACTGGTTAGAAATGCACAGCGGTCCTTACAAGATCGGTCGTCCTCGTCAGCTTTATACTGGTGAAGTTCAACGCGATATCGCTCGTTAATTCGAACGGCGTTGCAAGACAGAAAACCACCCTTTGGGGTGGTTTTTTTAGTGCTGACAAAATCCTACATATAGCCTCTTTAATCCCTTTTAAAATGCATGAACCTCGACCATATTCATAGATTGAAAACTTGAACAGGATCTGTGCTTGATGTTGTTGTATGCCCTACCGTTTATTTTAAGATTCATCCGTTTTGAACAGTTTAAGTGCCGTAACTTAACGGCCGGTGAAATCAGAATCTGTCAGCAGGTATTTGGCAATCTGATTGACTATTCGGCAGTCAGAATCATGAATCACCCTTATTTACCCTGGCAATCCAGCCATGTGATTATGGCGCCCAGTGGTTATATCCATGCACGAAATTTAAATTATCGGGAAGACTATTCATGTGAAAGCTTGGCCTATCAGGCACTGTTTATTCATGAGATGACCCATATTTATCAATACCAACAGCAGATTAATGTGGTTTTAAAGGGCGCATTTCTACAAAGTGCTTATTTTTTAAGCTTAGGGAAATATAATCCTTACAAATATCAATTTAATCCCAACAAATCATTTTCACAGTATAATATTGAACAACAAGGTGATATTGCCCGAGATATTTTTCTTAAAAAAATACCCAATATTATTTTAGATAGTCAAACAATCAATTGATATATAATAATTTTTATTCAAAATATCATCTTGATTTGGCATTTTGAAAATCAAGACCATGAATAAATGATTTAAATCCTGAGATTTATTCATGTGCAGAAAATCTACATATTCTTTATTTTTGGATAATAACTTTTCATTTCAACATTCATTCTCGCAAAACAGCTCTAGCTTCTGGATTAAATTTCGATAAAATAACCCAAGTATGATATTTTAGCTCGCAGATCAAGATTTAACGATCATGTGATAAAGACGTTTTTTCTTTTGCCATTTGGCATTTTTTTTAAGTATCAAAATGCACTCAGCTGGATAATTAGAATTATAAAAATCAGTGATTTAGTGTATTAACCTATAGGAATAGGATTTAATTGGAATGAAAAGTTTTAAAATTGCGCTTGCTCAGTTCTCTCCACATGTGGGCAATTTGGATGCAAATACTCAAAAAATGATTGATCAGGCCAATCAGGCTAAAAAAGATAAGGCTGATCTGATTATCTTCCCTGAGCTTGCAATCTTGGGCTACCCTGCAGAAGATCTATTAATTCGTCCAAGTCTGGCCAAACGCACCAAAGCTGCTTTTGAAAAACTGACTGAAGTCAAAGATATTGTGATGGTCTTCGGTTTTGTAAATCAAACTGAAGATGGCCAGCGTTATAACTCAGCAGCCGTCATGAAAGATGGTGAGGTGCTGGGTATTTATAACAAACAGGTGTTGCCAAACTATGGTGTATTTGATGAAAAGCGTTATTTCGGTGAAGGTCATCAACATCTGGTATTTGAATATCTCGGACACAAATTTGGTGTGCTGATTTGTGAAGACGCATGGTCTTTAGCTACTGTACAGCAGCTGGCAAAACTCAATATCGAAACTGCTCTGGTACTGAATGCCTCTCCATATGAAGTGGGTAAACCACAACACCGTATTGAGACCATGGCAGCTCTGGTGAAACAGCTGAATATCAATCTGGTCTATTGTAACCAGGTCGGTGGTCAGGATGATCTGATCTTTGACGGTACCAGCTTTGTGTTAAATAAATCTGGCGAAGTCGCGCTACAGGCCCCAAGTTTCCAGGAAAGCCTTTCTATCGCAGAATATGATGCTGAACAGCTTCAATTTAGCAAAGGTACAATTACACCTGCGCTGGACACCATGGCTGAGATCTATCAGAGCCTGGTGATGGCAACCCGTGATTATGTACAGCGTTCTGGCTTCCCCGGCGTGATTCTGGGCCTATCGGGTGGGATCGATTCTGCCCTGACCCTTGCGATTGCTGCAGATGCCATTGGTGCAGACAAAGTTCAGGCGGTCATGATGCCTTATACCTATACCGCGCAAATCAGCGTAGAAGATGCGGCTGAACAAGCAAAAAATATGGGTGTAACTTTTGGTATTGCCGAAATCAATCCGGTAGTAAACGGCTTTATGCAGGTACTCTTCCCGTTCTTTGGAAGCGCCCCGGCAGATGCGACTGAGGAAAACCTGCAAGCACGTTCGCGTGGCACCTTATTAATGGCGCTTTCCAACAAGTTCGGCAATCTGGTGCTTGCGACCGGAAATAAATCTGAACTGGCTGTGGGTTATTGCACGCTGTATGGTGATATGGTCGGTGGCTATGCCGTCTTGAAAGATGTGTACAAAACCATTGTGTTTGAACTGGCGAAATATCGTAACAGTATTTCAGAAACACCCGTGATTCCAGAACGTGTTATTACTCGTCCACCATCAGCAGAACTGCGTCCAGATCAGGTCGATCAAGACTCTTTACCTTCGTATGACATTCTGGATGCCATCCTGTATTCATACATCGAAGAAGACATGAGTCAAGACGATATTATTGACAAAGGTTTTGATGCCGAGGTGGTGAAAAAAGTCATCCGTCTGGTCGACATGAATGAATACAAGCGCCGCCAAGGTGCAATTGGACCACGAATCAGTTCACGTTCTTATGGGCGCGAACGTCGTTATCCAATCGTCAATGGCTGGAAAGCTGGTAACTAAGCCCTTTTCTTAGTCATTTAAATCGAATCGCCTGAGTGAATACTGGGGCGATTTTTTTATATCAACGCTAAAAGTAGAAAATTAATCAACGATCACAGAAAAATTATTTTGGAGATATCTGAAAATTTACTGGATGCTTCAAATAATTTTTATCATGCGCCATACTTTTTAAAAGACAAAAAAAGAGACCAAGCTGAGAGCTTGGTCTTTTAAAATGGTGGCTATGACGAGACTTGAACTTGTGACCCCCGCATTATGAGTGCGGTGCTCTAACCAACTGAGCTACATAGCCGTAAACTGTGTGCGCATTATCGTAATTTCAGGTGCTATCGTCAAGCATTTTAAAACACAAATGTTCAGTCTTTATGCAAATGAAGAATAAACTCTTAAACTTTAAACAATATTAGATTTTTTATTTGGTATTTCACATATTCTTATGAAGAACTTTAATGCTTGGAGCTTTCACCGATGTACAAAATTAACATACTGATTCTTTTGCTCAGCACTTTAGCAATCACCGCCTGCCAAGTGATTTCTCCTATTTTTGTCAACTACAATGGAGTACGTCGCGATGTGGCACAGTGGATTAATCATCAACAATTCATGAGCATGCAACAGAAACGCACCTTGGCGCAATTAAGTCGGGCTCAACAGCAAATCAAGCGTTATCCGGAATATGATCAGACTCAACGACTGGCCATTGCCAAAGAAAATCAGATTGCATTCTATTGTGCACGTTTGCATGTGAACGAACATAAAATCCAGCAACTGCAACAACAAATTTTCGCACCTGAGACGCATTCGATTTTAAATCAATATGAACAACTGGCACCACAAATCAAATTGGACCCGGCATCCATTCAATGTGATTGACAATCAGCTTGAATATTTCTATAAATCCATATAATTCAATTATTTAAAATCAATAAACCATGAAACTTAAAACTCAGAAACCTGCGTTTAACTGTTTAATCTATTAGACATTATACCTATGTATTTACTTGGTTTTATTTTTATACAATACAGGCTATGATCAAAGTATAAACAACTATTCGTACTCGGTTTAACGCGTCATCATTTTTATAACACTTAATTCCCAACAGGAGAATTCTAATGCCTTTTGAACATATTTTAGTTCCTATTGACGGTTCGGAAACATCTTATGCTGCCGTTGATAAAGCAGTCGAAGTTGCCAAAGCATTTAACAGTAAAGTGACAGTGGTACAGGTACTGACACTCGACCCTTATATTGCTGCGGAATATATCTCTGCAGCGCAAACCAACGACCTGATTGAACGTGCCCGCACCTCGATCTTAAAAACTCTGGATGAAGCTAAAGCAAAATTCTCTGGTGCAGGTGTTGAAGTAGATACCCAGCTACTTGAAGGCCAGGTGATTTATAGCGAGATTGTCAAAGCAGCGAAAGATTTAAATTCTGACCTGATCATAATTGGTTCACATGGCCGTACTGGCTTCAAGAAACTGTTCCTGGGCAGCGTAGCTCAAAGCATTCTAGGTCAGGCCGATATTCCAGTGATGGTTATTCGCAAGTAATCCGTGCATCAAACTTAAAATCCCCACTTTCTAAAAGCGGGGATTTTTTATATCTAGACCCAACCATCCCACTGATAGCGTTTTAAATCCACACGATCACCGTCAAGTACAATCCCTTCCTGTATCAGCTTTTGTTGCTGAATATTCTGGCCAGATGAATCAAGCTTGTTCAGACTGATTTTAGCTTGTGCATTGATCACCCGATACCAGGGAATGTCGGTATTTTCTTCCAGATGGCTTAAAACCCGACCCACTAAACGTGCATGTTGAGGTAAACCGGCCAGTCTGGCAATCTGCCCATAGGTTGCAACTTTTGCATAAGGGATCTGACTGACCACAGTCAAAATCATCTCTGCCATTTCCTGACTGGCTGAACTTGTCTTGCTGCATTTCATCTGTTCAATAGTACCTTTAAATAAAAGATCACGCCCTGATCCCCCTATTAACAGCTATAGGAAAATAATCACGCCTGATTAAATGCTGATTCAAGCGATCTCATTTCACTATTAAACATAATCCAGTAGCGCTTTATCTTCTGGATTTTATCTTTAGAAATTATCTGGATTTTCCAGCCGTTTTACCTCTTGAACTTTGTCTGGATGATGTACGGTAGCAACACCATCGATATCTTTCTGATCAATCAGAATCTCTGGCTGAAAAATAGTGATGGTTTCATTTCCTTTGACATCTTCTCCGACAATATATTGAAAACCCTTACGGTTCAGCTTGTGGCACATACGCTGGTACCAGCCTTTAAAGCCCTGTGTGTCTTCCTCGGGATTATAGTAAAAAGCATTCATCACCGCAGGTAAGCCCAGACCACACACCAGACCCGACAAGAGCACCACAATAAAGGTATAGCCCACCAAGATACTGCTATAAGCCTCTAGCTGAGGAATATTGGCCACCGCCAGAATAAGCGCCAGGGAAATCCCGCCACGCACACCGCCCCAGGACAAAATCGTTAAACTGCCGTTATAGCTTTTTCGGCGTATTTTGGGGAACATGGCAAATGCCAAGTGATTGGCAGCAAAGCGGGCTAAATGTAAAATAATAAATGCCACAATCCCGCCCAAGACCAGACTGGTACTCAGGTCAAGAATAAACAACTCCAAACCAATCAGAGTAAACAGGAAGGAGTTAATAATCCCTTCAACCGTATGCCAGAAATGGTTCACATCACCAATATCGGCATCGGCCAGAATTTCTTTCCATTTATTACCGACAATTAAGCCACCAATGACACAGGCAATCGGCGCTGAAGCATGGGCCAATAAAGCAATAAGATAAGAGCCACATGCCAATAAAGCAGTGGTCAGAATCAGTGACTCCATTTCATGCTTGCCACGCAAAATTCTTAATATTGCAAAGCCAAATCCCAGACCAATCAGTACGGCCACCACAATCTCATACAATAAAGTTTGCATGACAGCCAGTACCGTAAAGTTTTCGCCTTGCAGAACATTGAGCAAGGTCATAAATAAGGCGATACACATGGCATCATTAAATAACGATTCGCCTTCCAGCTTGACAATCAGATGATGCGGTGCGCGAACTGAACTCAATACGCCTTTAATGCCGATCGGATCAGTCGCACCTAAAGCCGCACCAAGTAATAACAACACCAGTAAATCCACATGATTACCAATCAGGAACTGATAGCCATATAAAACTGCACCAAAGAACACCGCGCAAAAGACCAGCGCTAAACTTGCCAAAATACCAATCGGTCGCCAATGATTACGTAAATCTGAAACCTTAAACTTCAGTGCAGATGAGGTCAGAATAAAGCAGATCACCCCATTGATCAGAAAGTCATAAAAATCGATGTTACGAACAGCCTGCTCGATATTGTCAATATTAATACTAAAGAATGGATTACCTTGTAATAAACTGGCGCCCCATTGCAAAATAAAAACAAAGATGGCCGAAACAATCGGAACACCGATCGCTTGCGGAAAACCTAAAACACGCTTATTAAACATAGTGGTGGCAATGGAAAGTGCAAAGACCACCGTGAGTAGCTGAAGAAAAAAGAAATTTCCCATTCGGTTTCCTAAAGTCGGGCGAGATGGAGCAATATGCGCCGAGCGGCATGGTCAAAATAGAGATTTGAATAGCAGAGCATTAATAAAAAGGCATTCTAGCAAAACAAGTTTAATCCTCTTTTTATCGAATTGAGTTAAGTTTCTTTTCAGTATTTCCGAATGATGATTTAACATACAGATCAGCACTCGGCTTTTGCTTTCCCATCTTTCTATTTTGAATTTTTCTCCCATGCACCAAACTGTCAAAACCATTTTTCGTCTTTGTTTTGCGAGCGTGATTTTTCTGATCACCTTATCCTTATGTTTTACCTGCTTCGCTAAAATTCAGGAGATTCTGCAGGCAGAACAGCATTATCAGCAGGCAACCCGTATTCCCTTGAAAAGTACAACTGGCGAACAGTATGTTTTGGTATCTAATAACCAGCGACCGGACAATGCCATTTTTATTCTGATTGCAGGAAATGGTTATGTGGCCAAAATCAATTGTGAGCATTACAGTGCTTTATGTAGTGATGAGGACAATCAATCACATACCCGTCAAATCCAGAGCGTCCACCTAATTAAAGCGGGAAATCTGTTTTATATTGAAAAAATTCAATTTAGAGATAGCCGGACTGGCAAAGTCACGGCTCTCGAATATACCAACCATGATATGCAGCAGTTCTATCAAAATGACATCAACAATCTCAAATATACGGTCTTTGCCATTGCCTTGTTTGCTTTGGCCGCCTTATTTGTCAGTATCAAGATATTAAGAAATTTCCGGCGTTTTCTGCATAAATAAAAAAGGATTGCCTGCTCCACAGCTGCCCCACAATTGAATTAAGTAGATTTTGGAGATGCGAGTGTGACAAGGAGGTCACACCTTAGCCATCACGACAAGCATGTTGTGTATGGCGAACAAAAGACTTTTGCCTGCTTTTGACCTGTCAAAAGCAGGATTTCATGACGTCATAGATTCAAACTATAACCAAAGTTAAAATGATGAGAAGCAGTGGCACCTGCTCCTTTTTTATCTGGAAACAAGCTAAATATTTTGGTTAAAGGTATCGCAATTCGAAACCTGACCCGATTTCAAGCCGGTATTAAACCACTGTACGCGCTGCGCACTGCTGCCATGGGTAAAGCTGTCCGGTACCACCTGCCCGCGAGCACGTTTCTGTAAATAGTCATCACCAATTTTATGTGCGGCATCCATAGCTTCCTGCACATCTCCCTGTTCCAGAAACTGGGTGCGCTGATGATTATGGTAGGCCCAGACTCCAGCCAGACAGTCTGCCTGCAATTCTTGGCGCACTGAAAGCTGGTTACTCTGTACCTCGCTTGCCTGCTGACGTGCCTGCTGTACTTGAGAGGAAATCCCCAAAATCGTCTGGATATGATGACCTACTTCATGGGCCACCACATAAGCCTGCGCAAAATCTCCGGCCTGATCATTACGGGAGAGTTCGGTGGCATTCTGTTCTCCACCAATCCCCATCTGAGTACGCATATCTTTAAAGAATGCGGTATCGATATAAACTTTCTGGTCTGCCGGACAGTAGAAAGGCCCCATCGCCGCCTGAGCCGTACCACAACCCGAATTCACAATCCCATTGAACAAAACCAGTTTTGGGGGAACATACTGCTGATTTAACTGCTGCTGAAACACCTGAGTCCAGGTATCTTCAGTATCTGCTAGTACGGTGCCGACAAAATCAATCGACTCCTGCTGTTCCGGCGTAGGATTTTCCAGACCCCGTGTTTCCGCCGCACCCGATACGCCTTGGGTGACCTGTTTGGTGGTTTGATAAGCTTGCTGTGGATCGACGCCGAAGAATTTCCAGGCCACAAAAGCCACAATCAACCCGACAATACTGATTCCGCCAGCTTTGGCACCACCACCGCGACGGTCTTCTACATTACTACTGACACGACGACCTTTCCAACGCATAGTTTTTTCCTTTTCTTCATCTGCTCAATTTGCAGATATTTTTGCATCTTAAGCTTTTGATGATTTGGGCCAGATTTTTTTAATCAGGCTGATGACCAGCATCACCAGCAGACCCGCTAAAATTCCCACGGCGAAATTAATCAAGGTCGGTGTCAGGGCACCTACAATATTTCCGATACTGGGAATATCCTGTACATAGCTAACACTATCTTCAGTAAAGTGGTGAATAACAGGAATAGCATGATTAATAATTCCCCCACCGACCAGGAACATCGCAGCAGTTCCAACAACTGATAAAATTTTCATCAGAATCGGGGCAAATGCCAACAAGCCGCGTCCTATTTGTTGCTTAAAATCGGACTGCTGCTCGGTCAGATGCAGACCGATATCATCCAGTTTGACAATCAGGGCAACAAAACCATAGACCCCGATGGTCATCACGATCGCGATCAGGCTTAAAACGGTAACTTTGGTCAGCATAGAGGCTGCTGCCACCGTCCCCAAGGTAATCACGATAATTTCAGCCGAAAGGATAAAGTCGGTGCGAATCGCGCCTTTGACTTTTTCATTTTCAAACTGGTGCAAATCTGTTTCAGTCTGGATCAGTTGCTCACGGGCCTGTTCAGCATCCTTGGCCTTCGGTGTATACAAGGTGTGTACGATTTTTTCCACACCTTCATAACACAGAAACAAACCACCCAGCACCAATAAGGGGTTAATCAACCAGCCGGCAATAAAGCTGATTAACAAGGCCAGCGGCACTAAAATCAGCTTATTGACAAAAGAACCTTTGGCCACTTTCCAGACTACCGGCAATTCACGATCTGCCCGTACGCCTGACACTTGCTGTGCATTTAAAGCCAGATCATCACCGAGTACACCAGCTGTTTTTTTGGCTGCCATTTTACTCATCACAGCCACATCATCCAAGACCGTCGCAATATCATCTAATAATAGTAATAAACTGCTCGCCATACTTATTATCCTTATCATATTTCAGTTTATTTTAATCAAAATTCTTAAAAATATTGTATTCACTTGTTTAATTAATAAGATTTTTTTAATACAGCTTTTTTTCTGGCTGACAATCAAAAACAGAATACCGTACAATGTTGCCATTCGTTAAAATACAGCTGTAGTACTGACTACCCTTTGGAATAAATAATGAGTAATCAAGATAATCGTCCAGTGATCTTGACGGGCGACCGTCCTACCGGACAACTTCACCTCGGCCACTTTGTCGGTTCATTACGCTCTCGTGTAGGCCTGCAAGATTCTCACCATCAACACTTGTTACTTGCTGATGCTCAAGCACTCACCGATAATGCCGATAATTTTGAAAAAGTACGTCGTAACATTATTGAAGTGGCAACGGATTATCTGGCTGTCGGTATTGATCCAACTAAAACTACAATTTGTGTTCAGTCATGTTTACCTGCCTTAAACGAACTGACGATGCTTTACCTCAATTTCGTGACTGTTTCACGTCTTGAGCGTAATCCGACCATTAAATCTGAAATCCAGATGCGTGGTTTTGAGCGCGATATTCCAGCAGGTTTCTTGTGTTACCCGGTGGCTCAGGCTGCCGACATTACAGCATTCAAGGCCACTGTTGTTCCTGTGGGTGAAGATCAGATTCCAATGATCGAACAGACCAATGAAATCGTGCGTCGTCTGAACCGTCAAATCGGTCATGACCTGTTACCAGAATGTAAAGCGCTACTGTCTAATGTCGGCCGCCTCCCTGGTTTTGATGGCAAAGCGAAAATGTCAAAATCTTTGGGCAATACCATTGTGCTGGATGCGACAGATAAAGATATTAAAAAAGCCGTCAATGCCATGTATACCGATCCGAATCATCTTCGTGTGGAAGACCCAGGTCAGGTTGAAGGCAATGTAGTATTCACTTATCTGGACGCCTTTGATCCAAACAAAGAAGAACTGGAAGAGCTTAAGGCATACTACCGTCGTGGTGGTTTAGGCGATGGTACAGTGAAAAAACGTCTGGAAGGCATTCTCAAAGAATTGATTGGTCCAATCCGTGAGCGCCGTATGGAGCTTGCTAAAGACCCTGACTATATTATGGATATTTTAAAGACCGGAACAGATAAATGTCGTGATATTACCCAGGCGACTTTAGATGAGGTGAAAACCGGTTTAGGTGTATTCCGTTTCTAAACATAAAATGACCACCTAAAGCTCTTCATATGAAGGGCTTTTTTATTGCGAGGTGTTTATGCACGATAAAGCAGCAAACTCGCCCATAGAATCTCCATAGTTTTAACCTTAATTAACATCTATTAACATGAATACTGCTGAGTCAAGCCTTACCGGGTCGTATTATAGCTACATACAGTAAGGAATCAAATTTAACTCTCTCCACAGTTAAGCTTGATGTAGTTTGAAAAAACATTCCTTTTTCTACGCAATGATCACCCCAATCATTGCGTTTTTTTTGTCTTTAATTTTTTAGTATAGCGATTTAAAGCATAAAAAAACCCGCCTAAGCGGGTTTTCTAAAATTCAGCACTTATGCATTTTTATGACGCATATGCGGGAACAAGATCACATCACGGATACTTGCTGCATTAGCAAAGATCATCACCAGACGGTCAATACCAATACCTTCACCGGCTGTTGGCGGTAGGCCATATTCCAGTGCTTCTACAAAGTCTGCATCATAATGCATCGCTTCATCATCACCCGCATCTTTTTCCGCAACCTGTGCCTGGAAACGTTCCGCCTGGTCGATTGGATCATTTAATTCCGAGAAGCCATTTGCCAGTTCACGACCACCAATAAAGAATTCAAAACGGTCGGTGATGTGCGGATTATCATCATTACGACGTGCCAATGGAGAAGTTTCCGCTGGATATTCCGTAATGAATGTTGGTTGACGCAGTTTGGTTTCAACTGTTTCTTCAAACACAATCGTTTGCAGTTTACCCAGACCAAAACCTGGCTTCACTTGCTCTTTCAATTCTTCTTGAAGGAATTTTGCCAGGAACTCACGGTCATTGACATTTTCCGGAGTAAATTGCGGGTTATTTTCCAGAATTGCATCAAACATTGAAATTTTCTTGAATGGCCCTTTGAAGCTATACACTTCATCACCATAAGGTACATCGGTCGAACCCAAGATATCCAGCGCCAGTTTTTCCAGCATCTGCTCGGTCAATTCCATCAGATCTTTATAATCTGCATAGGCTTGATAGAATTCAATCATGGTGAATTCTGGGTTGTGACGCGTAGATACCCCTTCGTTACGGAAGTTACGGTTAATTTCGAACACACGTTCAAAACCACCCACCACCAAACGTTTTAAATAAAGCTCTGGCGCAATACGCAAGAACAATGGCATGTCCAGTGCATTATGATGCGTTTCAAACGGACGCGCAGAAGCACCGCCTGGGATCACATGCATCATTGGCGTTTCAACTTCCATATAGCGTTTTTCAGTCAGGAAGGCACGAATACCTGCAACCACTTTGGCACGAATTTCAAACGTTTTACGGGTTTCTTCGTTCACGATCAGATCAAGATAACGTTTACGATACTTTACTTCAGTATCATTCAGACCGTGGAACTTGTCTGGCAGCGGACGCAATGATTTGGTTAATAATTCAAAATGTTCGATGTGTACATACAGATCGCCTTTGCCTGAACGACCGATATAACCTTCGATTGCAATAATGTCGCCAAGGTCTAGACCTTTGATGGTCGCAAGTACATCTGCAGCGAGTTCTTTACGGGCGACATAAAGCTGGATACGACCTGTCATGTCCTGGATCACAATAAATGAACCACGGTTTAACATCACACGACCGGCAACTTTGACGTAGACCTTTTCGCCTGCTTCAATTTCTTCTTTAGATTTATCAGCGAACTGGTCTTGTAAATCTTGGGCATAATGCTCACGCTTAAAGGTATTTGGCCATGGGCTTTTACCAGTTTCTTGTGCCTGAGCTTCGATTTGCTTTAACTTGGCATGACGCTGTGCAATTAAATCGTTTTCGGAAATGATTTGTTCAGAAGTCGATTGAGCGTTAGTTTGCGTCATCTCTGCCTCGAATAAGATTAGTTAAAAAATAGAAGTTGCATAGAATAGCAGAAATCCTACCCAAATCGTAGCTTAAACACTCTCAGGAAGCGGCTTTTCTTTGGAAAAATCCACTATCTCGGCATTTTCCCAACCTTATCCCCTCAATCTAATCCACTCTACCAATACAATTCAGCTCGATTTGGAGCCGATTATGCGATTACTTAGATGAAAGTCCTAGTGTGTGACGAGGTAGAGCCAATCACTGCACAAAAAAATGCTGGCTTAGACCAATAGCTAACTGCCTTGGATGTCCACACGTTCTACAATGATGCTCAGATTGAAGATGATGTGCCAATCAATAAATACCAATATGGCATGCCCCATAAAAATGAGTAAGATTATGTCTAAGATTTTGTTTTTACATGGCTTAGATTCCTCCAGAGAATCCACCAAGTTTCATGCAATTAATGTCGTGCATAAATATTGTATTGATGTCGATTATCGTAATCTGAGCTATAATTCGGTCGCCAGTTTTTATCATGAGATGATTGAAACCATCAAACCGGATATTCTGGTGGGTCATAATCTTGGCGGCTATTGGGCACTGAAAATGTCGCAGGCTTATCACCTTCCCTGTGTGGTGGCGAATCCCATTTTGCAACCCAATTTCAGAGATGATTATCCGGCAATTTGTCATGGCGATTTACAGCATGATATTCCGCAGTTTGCCTATCTAGAACTGGGCGATGAAATTCTGGATATGCATGCGGTTCAGGCACAGCTTGAAGACTATATGCAAATTCAGGCAGTTGATGGCGGCCATCATCGACTAGAACATCCTGAACAGATTAATACGCTGATTCAGGAAATTGAACATCATTTTATCAGACAATAAAAAAGCCCCGATATTGAGGTAATGCTGATCAGTTAAGGAGTTTAGAAATAGACTCTTTAACTTTTTAGTCATTCACGGCGGAGTCTTAACTTTATAAATCAAATACTTGAAAATAATTTGTTACTTTGGTTTCGCCCAAAGTAACCAAAGGCATTTGTCGTCCGCAAAACTCGTCAGCCACCATCGACTAGTAAATTTGTCGCAGAAACAATCATTTTTAAATCTAGTCCTGCCTCAAACAGTTGCGGATGACTTTTCTACTTGTCAAATATGATCATGAATTTAAAAAAGAAAATGCCAGTCAATTTCTTAACTGACCGGCATTACCGATATTGAGGAGCTTTTTTTTAAATCTACAATTTAGGCAACCGCAGCTTCAGGCTGAGATTTATCATCCAGTACTGACCAGATATCCAGACCTAATTCAGCATGCAAATCAGGAAGATCAAGAAAGATACTTGCACCTAGTACTTCATGCTGACATTTGAGTGCCAATTCATTTACCGCTTTTAAAGTTCCGCCTGTTGCCAGAACAT
Organism: Acinetobacter sp. F-1; assembly: GCF_022869025.1. Lineage (NCBI taxonomy): Bacteria > Pseudomonadati > Pseudomonadota > Gammaproteobacteria > Moraxellales > Moraxellaceae > Acinetobacter > Acinetobacter sp. F-1. Next base: position 302,845 of record NZ_JAJKFX010000001.1, read on the forward strand.
CATCAACAATGATGACTTTCTGAGACTGAACTTCCGCAGACATTTCTAAACGATCCAGACCATATTCCAGGCTATAACCGACACCCACGACTGGAGGCGGCAATTTTCCTGCTTTACGCACCAATAACAAACCTTTTCCAGTACGTTGTGCCAACAGGCTCGCCAACACAAAACCACGTGCTTCCACTGCGATAAAGCTTTCTACTTCTGCCAGTTTGTCAGCAGGAATGCTGGCAATCAGGGCATCAGTCAATGGACCAATATTGCTCATGAAAAGTGGGGTCAAATCATAAAAGCAAATTCCTGGTTTTGGAAAATCTTGGACCGTACGAATGTGAGACCACAAAGAAGTAGATAAATTGCTCATGGGAGATCTTAAAAAAAGAAAAGGAATATGCGAATTTTAAACCTATTTCCAGCCAATGAACAAGCCGAGCTGTATAATAAAAACTCAATATTTAAGCACAAGTTATTGATTTTATTAAATTCATTTATTATAAAAATATTTAATCCAGACTTTACTGATTCTAAATTATATAAAAACCTCAGTTTTTACTGCACGACTTTGGTCTATAACGCCTCATTTAAGCTAAATTTTGCCACAGCAGCCGCTTCATCACTCCACAGCATTTGCCAGCAAAGCCGATTTGACTCATTTTCAGAGAAATACTGAATCCCAAAGTCATTCTGCTGCTAATTTCGCTGATTAAGCTTTTATTCACTTTACTTTCTGAATAGAACTGCGTAAAAATTTAGCCAAATATGTTCACTGTTAAAAAGTCATATTCTTTTAGAGTCTTGCCATTTTATGGATTTTAAGCTGACGGTTACACTTGCTCAGTTTTGGAGAGTTACATGAAAAAGTATCAATGCATCGTTTGTGGATGGATTTATGACGAGGCGGAAGGTTGGCCTCAAGACGGCATCGTGGCGGGAACCAAATGGGAAGATATCCCGGATGACTGGACCTGTCCAGATTGTGGCGTGTCTAAAGTCGATTTCGAAATGATCGAAGTCTGAGCACGCCCAGTTAAAGACCATGTCGATATGGTCTTTTTTTATGTCCTTTTTATCCTCATATAAAACAGCATGGAGAGCCCTACAGCATGGAAACGACTATGCATCCTATCGTTATTATTGGTTCAGGTATAGCAGGTTATGCTGTAGCACGTGAATTTCGCAAACTTAATCCAGAGCATGAACTGCTGATGATTTGCGCGGATGATGCGATAAATTATGCCAAACCTACCCTTTCCAATGCTTTGGTTGGCAAAAAAGCGCCTGAACAGATTGCATTGGGCGATGCTGCAAAAATGTCGGCACAACTGAATATGCGGATTGAACAGCAGACTTGGGTCAAAGCCATTCATCCGGAAGATCATCAGCTGGTACTTGAGAAAGATGGTCAGGAAAGCACACAGAATTATTCCAAACTGGTCTTGGCGGTCGGTGCCAACCCGGTACGTTTAGCCATTTCCGGTGATGCCAGTGATGACATTCATGTGGTGAATAATTTAAGTGACTATAAGACGTTCCGCAGCAATCTGGCGGCACGTGAAGATAAACGCGTGGTGATTTTAGGCGCAGGCCTGATTGGTTGCGAATTTGCCAATGACCTGCAAAATACCGAGCATCAGGTCACAGTGATCGATCTGGCACCTCAACCGCTGGGCCGTTTATTACCTGAACATGTTGCAACGGCCTTCCAGAAAAACCTTGAAGAAACCGGCATTCATTTCGTCTTGGGCACCACGGTCGAGAAGGTCTCTCGTGCTGAAAATGGTGACTATTTGGTCATGCTGGCCAATGGTCAGTCTCTCGTTGCTGATGTGGTTTTGTCTGCGGTAGGTCTACAGCCGAATATTTCTTTGGCCAAACAGGCAGATGTTCATACCAGTCGTGGAATTTTAACCACGGCGCAACTGGAAACCAATCATGCCGATATTTATGCCGTAGGTGACTGTGCTGAAGTGAATGGTACCTTATTGCCTTATGTCATGCCCATCATGCAACAGGCGCGCGCGCTGGCAAAAACCCTGAATGGCGAACATACGGCTGTACATTATCCGGCTATGCCAGTGGCAGTGAAAACGCCTGCTGCACCTTTAACTGTCCTGCCTGCACCAGTCGATGTTGAGGTCACCTGGGAAACTGAAGAGCTGGAAGATGGCATGCTGGCCAAAGCCATCGACGGTAGCGGCACTTTACGTGGCTTTGTACTCTTGGGTGCAACTGCGGGCAAACAACGTCTGTCTTTGACCAAGCAGGTTCCTGACTTGATTCCTGCTGTGGTTTAGAGGTTTAATACTCAGGATATTTTTTAAACAAAATATCCTTTAATTAGGACAGCAATTATGCACAGCGCATTACAGTTTAATCTTTCTCCATATAGTTCTTTCATGCGTGAAACCAGAGTTGATCTGGGTAATGGTGTGGAATTACATGTCGAGGTGGGCGGAAATCCGGAACATCCTACGCTGCTCCTGATTATGGGACTGGGTGCGCAGGTGCTGTACTGGCCTGACTTTTTTTGTAAATCGCTGATTGATCAAGGTTTCCATCTGGTACGTTTTGATAATCGCGATATTGGCCTGTCTTCAAAAATCCATAACAAGGGTCCACGCCTGAACACCCTGAAAATGATGAGCCGTTTTGTGCTCGGTCTGGGCAATCAGGGTGCACCTTATGACCTGTATGATATGGCTGAAGATGTCAGTCTGCTGATTGAAAAAATGGGGCTGGATCAGGTTGATGTATTGGGTGCATCCATGGGTGGCATGATTGCCCAGATTCTGGCGGCACGCTATCCGGACAAAGTCAAAAAACTGGGTTTACTGTTTACCAGCAACAATCAGCCGCTGTTGCCACCGCCCTTTCCCAAGCAACTCTTTAGTTTGATTGACAAACCGGCTTCAACAGATGAAGATGGTATTGTAGATCATAGTCTAAAACTGTTTAACATCATCGGTTCGCCAGGTTATGTCAATCATCTGGAAGCGGTGCAGACCGCACGTAAATTATATAAACGAAGTTACTATCCTGCCGGTGTACTTCAACAGTTTTTAGCAATATTATGTACAGGTTCATTGCTGCAACTGAACAAGCAAATCAAGCAAGAGACCCTGGTGGTTCATGGTGCTCGTGATCGATTGCTGCCTCCTAGTCATGGCAAGGCCGTTGCAAAAGCGATTCCAGGGGCTAAATTTGAATTAATTGATGGAATGGGGCATGATATCCCACCGCATTTTATTCCATATCTTAGCGAATTATTTGCTGATCATTTTAAATCATAAACATTAGGACACTATGGCTGCACTACCCTCCTTAAGACAGCTGTCATACCTCGTAACACTGTCAGAGACGCTACATTTTACAGAAGCTGCTCGCCGCTCATTTGTCACCCAGTCAACTTTGTCTGGCGGCATTATGGAGCTGGAGCGTTTACTCGGTGGCGTACTTGTTGAACGCGACCGCCAGAATGTTCGTTTAACGCCTCTTGGTGAACAAGTGGTTGCACGCGCACGTGTTCTACTGGCTGATGCTCAGGACTTGATGCGCTTAAGTCGTGAGATGAGTGAACCCTTAACCGGTGATTTACATCTTGGCGTGATTCCTACGATTGCTCCCTTCCTGCTGTCACAGCTGCTAGAAGAAGTGCATAAACAATTACCAAAAATCCAGTTGCATCTGCATGAAGCACAAAGCGAGAAAATTGTAGAAAAACTGGAACATGGCAACCTGGATATGGTGGCCTTGGCGCTACCTTTCGATACACGTGGCCTGAAAGTGGCCGAGATTGCCAAAGAGAATCTGTATCTGGTTTATCAAAAATCAGACCAACACGCTGCACAAGCGAATTCTCTGGAAGATCTTGATCTGTCTCGCCTGATGTTACTTGAGGAAGGTCATTGCTTACGTGATCATGCCCTGAGTGCCTGCCCGATTGGTGAGCGTAAAAATGATCATCGTTTAAAAGCCAGCTCTTTGCCGACTTTAATCGAAATGGTCTCTGCAAATCTTGGTTTTACTTTATTGCCAGAAATTGCGATTTATACCAATATGATCAAAGCCAACCCTGAGATTCTGGTCAAGCCAATCAACTCTGCGCCAAGTCGCACCCTGGCATTGGTGACGCGTAAAAGTACGCCGCTACAAAGCGAGTTTGATGTGTTATTACAGATTTTCCAAAAAATCACTCAGCACAATGCTGCTTGAGCTAAAATTTTAGATGATTAAAAGGAGCACACCCGTTGCTCCTTTTTTTATATCTCAAAGTGGATATAACCAACCATCATAGACCTGCTAAAGTCTCAAGCTGACTGTTAATGTCATCGGTTTTAATCTGTAATAAATGCTATTTAAGACGAAGATGAGGTGATTATCGTTAAATCCCTATTTTTTGGGATATTCATTTTATTTTGCTTCATCCACAGTATAGCCTTCTCTTAGAATCAACAGGATTGAGCTTATTGGCTGCCCTCTTGCCTGCACCGGTTTTAGTCATCGCTTCATTTACTGACCTGAACCTGTCCAAAACTCAGACTGTACTGCAACAACTGGGCTATCAACCAGATATGCTGCTGTATGCAGACAATTTCCAATCTGCACAAGAGATGATTGCCGAACATCTGCCTAACTTGATTCTTTATCACCTGACAGAAGCCTCACAGATTCATTTCATCGGCCAGATGAAACGGCATACCCCAAGTACACCTGTAGTTGCCGTACTCAAGAGTGAATCCACAGCACTCATTTATTCAGCAATCTTATCTGGTGCAAATAGCTATATCCAACCTCAGGCTTCATTCATCCAGTTTGCTGAAAGCCTGAAAATTGTCTTGCGCGGCGGTGCCTATATCCATGCTGAACTGGCAGAACATATCCTGTACCAGCTCACTGGGAAACCCTGTCTCAAGGTAACCGAATTGCAGCTCTTACGCTTACTCAGCCAGCAAAAACCCCCAGTAGACATACAGCACCAGCTCCAGCTGACTGATTATCAAATGTATGCCCAGGTCAAACAGATCTATCGCAAAATGCTGATATCCTCTGATTAAAACCCTTGAATGCTATTTTCTGGATAGAAAAGAGGCTGAATTTTCAGCCTCTTGAGAGCATTTATTTAAACAAGTCCAATAAAATGCGTTGAGCATTATGTGGCTTTTCACCTTCTTGCAGCTGTGCCCGCAGCCAGGTTCCATCCCCTTGTAATAACCAGGATTGCTGATTATCTTTCAGATAGTTAAGTAGCCCCTGTTGATAGATGCGTTTTTTCAACGCTTCATCTTCTACTGGGAAGCAGGCTTCGACCCGGTTAAACAGGTTGCGATCCATCCAGTCTGCACTTGAACAGTAAACCCGTGCATTACCATTATTGCTGAAATAATACACGCGGGTATGTTCTAGGAAACGCCCGACAATCGAACGTACCCGAATATTTTCAGACAAACCTGGCAATCCCGGACGCAAACTACAAATCGAGCGGATAATCAGGTCAATCTGTACCCCGGCCTGAGAAGCTTCATAGAGTTTATTGATCAACTGCATCTCGGTCAGCGCATTAACTTTGACAATAATCTGCGCCGGCTTGCCTGCTTTGGCATTCACGATTTCATTATCAATATAATTAATGAGTTGGGTATGTAAGGTAAATGGCGCATGTAACAGCTTTTTCAGCTTGGCCATTTTCCCCATACCGGTCAGCTCCTGAAAGATACGGTGCACATCTTCACACAGGTCTTTATCCGTGGTGAGCAAACCATAATCAGTATAGATTCGCGCATTACCGGCATGATAGTTGCCGGTTCCCAGATGTACATAGCGCACCAGTTTATTATTTTCCCGGCGTACCACCAGAATCATTTTGGCATGGGTTTTATAGCCAACGATGCCATAGACCACCACCGCACCGGCTTCTTGCAGGACATTGGCCACTTCGATATTGGATTCTTCATCGAAACGTGCACGCAATTCAATCACGGCCGTGACTTCCTTGCCATTGCGGGCAGCTTCCGCCAGCACCTGCACGATTTCAGAATCCGGGCCACTGCGGTACAAGGTCTGTTTGATCGCCAGCACTTGTGGATCACGTGCAGCTTCACGCAACAATGAAATGACCGGTGCAAAAGACTCAAACGGATGATGCAGCAAGATATCCTGTTTTTGCATGGCACTAAAAATATTTTCAGATTTTTTTAGTACTTTGGGAATGATCGGGGTATGTGAATCATAGCGTAAATGCGGGCGCTTGAAATTAGACAATAAGCGCGCCAGATTAACTGGGCCTGCGACTTTATAAAGCTGCTCTTCTTCCAGATCAAATTCATTCAGCAGATATTCATAAATATGCTGCGGACAGTTTTCTGTCACTTCCAGACGTACAGCACGGCCAAAACGGCGTGAACTGAGTTCGCCTTTAAGCGCCTTAGCCAAATCTTCAACATCTTCATTCAGGGCCAGATCGGCATTCCGCGTGACACGGAACTGATAGCAACCGGTCGCTGTCATGCCTGGGAACAGATCCGAAACATGTTCATGAATAATCGCGGACAGCATCACATGATGCTCTTTGCCATCGGTTAATTCATCTGGCAGACGTACCACGCGTGGTAACGAACGCGGCGCTGGCACCACAGCCAGATCAATCTGACGGCCAAAGGCATCTTTACCTTCGAGAGTCACAATAAAGTTCAGTGATTTATTCACCAGACGTGGAAACGGATGTGCAGGGTCTAGGCTAATTGGCGTCAGGACGGGCGCAACCTGTTCCTGAAAATATTTTTTCACCCAGGCCGATTGTGCCGGAGTCAGTTCACCACGGCGCAAGAAACAGATATCTTCCTCACGCAGTTTTGGCAAAATTTCTTCATTTAAAATACGGTACTGGCGTTCAATCGCAGCATGTGCAGTTTTGGAAATCTGTTCCAGCACCTGCTTTGGGGTCAGGCCATCCGGACTGCGACTTTCATTGTCCAAATCTAACTGTTCCATCATTCCTGCGACCCGAATCTCAAAAAATTCGTCCAGATTACGCGAGAAAATTAACAGGAAATTCATGCGTTCAAGCAAGGGATGTAAAGGATCGACAGCCTGTTCCAGGACGCGTAAATGGAAGTCTAAAATAGACAGTTCACGATTTATATAACGATCATTATATGTATATTCGGGCTGTGCTGAAGTAGTGCTGGCTGCCGTATTCATATCAAACCTATGCGGATTTAAAATTGTGCTTATCAGTTCAAGTATGCTTCAAATTGATGACAATTTCATAAAAAAAAGCCCAAAAACTGGGCTTTTTCTTTAAATAATTATTTAAGGCAATTCTGCATAACGCATATAACGCTGAATCATGCGCTTGCGTGCATTTAAGGCAGAGGAGTTGCGATGATCCTGAAAATATTTTGGATTGGTCAGAATGGCCGCCAGAAAGATCGCTTGATCCTGAGTCAGGCTTTGCGCAGTTTTGCCAAAATAATGTTTGGCTGCGGCTTCTACGCCATAGATATTGTCACCAAATTCAATCGAGTTTAAATAGACTTCCAGAATCCGCTGTTTCGACCACATGCGTTCCATCATCCAGGTGGCCACCGCTTCCTGGCCTTTACGTACAAATGAACGCTTATTAACCAGAAATAGGTTTTTCGCCAATTGCTGGGAAATGGTAGACCCCCCAGCCACCACCCGGCCCTGATCCCGGTTTTTATTCAGCGCAGTTTGAATGCCGTCCCAGTCAAAACCATGGTGATGAATGAATTTTCCATCTTCTGCAGTGACAATGGCACGTTTCAGATTCAGGCTGATCTCATCATAGGGACGCCATTGATGTTGAATGGCTTTGGAAGGTTCCGTCCAGTAATCAATCCGCATCATCATGGTGGTATTGACCGGATTGGTTCGCCACCAGGCCAGACTGGCAAAGATCCACAATTGAATCAGTAAAATCACACTGACGATGACTAATATCGTGCGGATCAGAAAGGCTTTCATGTCAGTGCGTTACTCCTGAAAATTTGATTTTTCGTGTTAAGCTTATTCGAAATATACAATCACAGCAAAAAAAATAGCATGTCTAAATACGCTCCCCCTGTCGTACACCGCAAACTTGAAATGCAGCTCTGGTGGATCACGGCCATTTTAATCGCGATTAATGTCGGATTATTTGGCTGGCAGGCCATCAATGGTATGGATATCAGCCAGCCGAGTACCCGAGATGCGATTCTCTGGGGTGCCGATTATGCACCTTTAACCTATTTAGCGGAACCCATGCGTTTGTTTAGCAGCATGTTTTTCCATTTTGGCCTGATTCACCTGATGTTGAATATGTGGGCCTTGTATATTTTTGGTAGTGTTGCCGAACAACTGTTTGGCCGGATGTATTTTATTGGCTTATACCTGTGTGCCGGCTTAATGGGCAGTTTGCTCAGTGGCTATATGAACATTCAGGACAGCTATGATCTGATTGCAGGGGGTGTGGCCAACCCAAGTTTATTGCCGGCGGTCAGTGCCGGTGCATCCGGTGCGGTGATGGGACTCGGCGCTTCACTGACGGTATTGGCCCTGTTGCCGATGCTGCCCCAGCAACGTTTTATTCTAGATAAAAAGACCTTGGTGATGGTGATGGGTCTGAACCTGGCCATGGGCTTTATGATCAGCGGAATCAACAATGCCGCACATATTGGTGGCATGTTGATGGGCGCTTTTTTAACCTTGCTGTGGTATGCCGGACAAAAAATGCAGCGTAGCCGCCTGATCAACCTGATCGCTTTAGTGATTGGTTTTGGCCTCTGTGTGCTGCTTTATCAACATAACTTGGCCTTGATCGAAGCAATTCGCCCACTGTGGCAAGAGATTCTCGACCTGATGCGACAACAATTGCAGCTTTAAATCATTGCCGCTTTAAATACCAGCGAATTTAAAAAGCCATGGAGATGAATCTTACTGATTCATCTCGCGCAAGCTTTGTAAGGGCGGAATGTCCGACAGATAGCTCAGACGATAACGGCCAATCAGCGCACATAACACAGTCATGAAAATCGGCAGGATAATCCAGATTTCCCAGTGTGGCTGAATCATTAAATCCATACGATAACTGGCGATTGCGCTAATCACTTCGGCAAACAGACAGGAAACCACTCCGGCAAACAGTCCGATAAAACCAATTTCCAGACTCATCATGGTTTTCAGTTTTTGTTTGGAGCTGCCAAATGACCGTAGCAAGGCCACTTCACGTTTGCGTTCATCCATGAGCAGGTTCAGACAAGCCATCAGTACCAGAAAACCGGAGATACTAACCAGCACGGCCAGAATCGTCACGATCTGCACCAGTACATTCACAATACGCTTGATCTCTTCCAGAATCAGGCTGACATCAATAAATACCGTATTGGAAAATTGCTGGATCACAGACACCAGTTTGTCCTTATCTTGTTCCGGCACATAGAAACTGCCCAGATAACTTCCGGCATTGGCATCCATGCTATTCGGGGCAAAAATAAAGAAGAAATTCGGACTAAAACTTTCCCACTCGACCGTTCTTAAATTGATGACCTTCGCTTCCAGCACACCTTCAGGCAGACTGAAACTGAGCTTGTCGCCAATCTTGATACCTAATTCTTCAGCAGTATTGGCTTCGACCGATACCGTGCCGACCTGTTGCAAAACTGCGTCACCACGAATAATCACATTATCCTGTGGATAGCTGTCGGACTGGGTCAGGTTCAGCTCGCGTTTTAAAGTATTATTGCTTTTGACTAATTCTGGAGCAAAAGGCTGATCATTTTTGGCCACCAGACGCCCACGAACGTTCGGATAAAGCGGTGTACTTTTCCAGCCATTCTGCTCAATTTGAGCTTTTAGGTCTGGCATGTCAAACGGCGGCAAACCATACACAAACTGATTTGGTGTACCTTGCGGCAACTGTTGCTGCCAACGCTCTAATAGGTCTGTGCGCAATACGGCTAATACTGTAATCAGACTGAGACCCAAGGCCAAAGCGGTAATCTGTAAGGCTGTTTGAGATGGTGTTCGTACATAGGCTGACAGATTCAATTTCTGATTGCGCAGCAGTTTTAAGATCAACCATACCGTCAGATACAACACTGCACATAACACAATAATCGCGCCAATCACCCAGGCAGTCAGGAGCAGATTTTCGGTTAGAATCACGCTAAAAATAATCAGGCTCAGCGTTCCGGTCAGCAGCATCCACAGCATGGATTGCACTGATTTTTCCTGCTGGCGAATTACCCGAATTGGTGGCGTGTTCAACAGTTGCAATAGACTTGGCATGACAAAGCCCAACAGCACCACCGCACTGGTCAGCATCGCGACTGGTAATGGCCCGAGCAGCATCGCCATAGCAGAGAATTCAATTTCTAAGTTGGGAATCAGCTGCAACATCAACTGTAACAGGCCATAACCCAGACTGATCCCGACCACAGTGCCAATCAACATGGCAATTAACAGCACCATCCCGAGTAAAGCCAGATAAGCCGACAGAATCTGCTGCTTGGTGGCACCGATACAACGCATCAAGGCAATATGATCTTGATTCTGCTGCACATAACGCTGTGCAGTTAAGGCAATGGCAATCCCACATAATAGAATGGTCAGAATATTGGCCAGTTGCAGGAAAGTGTCCAGATTGGCAATTGGCTTCATCAAGCGGGTATTGCCTTCACTGGCATTGCGTAACCGGAGACTGCTTTGCTCCTCAAATTCCTGTCCCTGCACTTCTGCTGGCGTTTCAGCCGAGCCGTTTTCGGACTTGAGCTGCTGCTTAAATAAAGCTTCATATTGTTGGGTATCGTCTGGACGGCCAGCCATGAGCAAGCGATATTCTATCCGGCTACCCACCTGAATCGCATTGGTGCGTGCCACATCCGCCTGAGAAATAATCACCGTTGGCGAAAAGCCAGAAAATCCGAGCTCCTGATTGGAATCCTGTTCAATCTTGGCTGTGACTTTAAACGCCGCATCGGCAATATTCAGCTGATCGCCCAGTTTGACTTTGAGCAGGTCCATAGCCCGTGGACTGAGCCAGATTTCACCCGATTGAATCTTCGTTTTTGCAGGTTGCACCTGCAGCTCGCCACGCAAGGGAAAAGCCTGATCGATGGCTTTAACATTGACCATGACAAACTGTTCATCGGTATAGGCCATGGTGCTAAAGAAAGTGACTTCTGACTGCTGTAAATCCAGCTGTTTGGCCTGATCACGCCATTCTTTTGGTAGAGGCTCATTGTCCGAAAGTACCAGATCACCGGCCAGCATTTCTGCGGCCTGCAAGGCCACTGCATTCTGAATCTGTTCATTGCTAAACTTGAGCGCTGTTGTTGCACTAATCGCCAAAGTTAAGGCAATAATTAACAGATAAATTCCGGTACTTTTAAAACTTTGTGTGAGTAGAGGACGAAATAGAGGGTTCATCTCATCCTCCACTCGGATGTTCAATCAACTGGCCATTCAGCAGTTCAAAATGTCGCTGGCATTGCTGTGCCAGTTTACGGTCATGCGTCACCAGAACTAAAGTCGTACCCAGTTCCCGATTCAACTGAAACAAAAGCTGTTCAATTTCCTTGGCAGTTTCACCGTCGAGATTGCCTGTGGGTTCATCGGCAAAAATAATTTTCGGTTCACTGACCAGTGCCCGGGCAATCGCGACACGCTGCTGCTCCCCGCCAGACAGGACTTTCGGGGTTTGTTGTGCCTGCCGATCCAGACCAACTTTATGCAGTAGCGCCAAGGCTTTTTGTTCAGCTTCTGCATATTTGAAACTGGGCTGTAAACGCAGTGGCAGCATGACATTTTCAAGGGAAGTCAGATGTGGCAAGAGCTGAAAAGACTGAAACACAAACCCGATATTTTTCAGGCGCACCAACGCACGTTGTTCTTCATTCAAGGTAGAAACCGACTCGCCACTGACGATGAGCTGGCCTGAACTGGCCTGATCCAGCGTTGCCAGAATGCCTAGCAATGTGGATTTCCCCGAGCCGGAACGACCGGTAATTGCCACCTGCTCGCCTGCCATAATCTCCAGATCAAGATCCTCAAAAATAGTCAGCTGTTTTTGTGAAAGTTGTATCTTTTGTGTCAATTTCTGGGCAGAAATAATCGCCTGTGGCATGATGTTCGAATCGTTGCTACTTTGAATCATACGTGTCCTATATGAAAGATCTTAATCAGAAAACTCGGGTATTGTCTTACTTGTTTTTGCTCAGTCTGTGCCTGTTACCGCTCGGAGTATCAGCAAAGACGATTATGATTTTAGGTGATAGTTTAAGTGCTGGTTACGGTATTCAGCCACAACAAGGCTGGGTACATTTATTACAAAAGCGTTTAGAGCAACAGTATCCGAAACAGCATAAAGTGGTCAATGCAAGTGTCAGTGGAGAAACCACCAGTGGAGCGCTGGCCAGAATGCCGAAACTGTTGCAGACGCATCGTCCAGACCTTGTGGTCATTGAGTTGGGGGGTAATGACGGCTTGCGTGGACAGCCGCCGCAAATGATTCAAAAAAATTTAGCCAGCCTGATTCAGCAAAGCCAGAAAGCCAAGGCCAAAGTCGTGGTATTTGGTATGAAGATGCCGCCTAATTATGGACAGGCCTATAGCAAGGCCTTTGAAAATAATTATAAGGTAGTGAGCCAGCAATATAAGGTGAAATTGTTACCGTTCTTTATGCAGGGTGTGGCCGGCAATAAAACCCTGATGCAAAAGGATCTGATTCATCCAAATGCCAAGGCACAAACCATCCTGCTAAATAATGCCTATCCATACATTAAAGGCGCTTTATAAAGCGCCTTTAAGTTATTTTAGATTGTATTTAAATAAATTTTGCCTAAAAATCAAAGAACAATACTTCACCTGTTTCCAGTGAATATTCAGCACCGACCACTTTGAGTTGTCCTTGACCAATCAGATTTTCTAATACTGCTGAACCATGACGTAGTTGGTTAACCGATGCAAATACGTTAGAACGCACGGCATGCTTGGACAATTTTGCCAAGTCATTTTTCAGTTCAGTTTGCATTAAGGTTTCAACTGAAGGACGTACTCGATTCACAATCGACATCAGGTTTGCCGACGGCGGGCAATCTGGGCACATTAAGGTATCAATGGTGGCCTGGATCGCGCCACAATGACTATGACCTAATACTACAACAATAGCGCAGTCATAGCGTTCCGCCGCAAATTCAACACTCCCGACCTGTGATGGAGCGACAATATTGCCTGCAACACGAATCACAAAAAGATCACCGAGACCCTGATCAAAAACCATTTCAGCCGGGACACGCGAATCTGAACAGCCCAGTACAATTGCAAATGGGTTCTGATCCTCTGCCATTTCTGCGCGCTGTTGGTGGCTCAGTTGTTTTGGATGCGAGGTATCACCGCTGACAAAACGTTGGTTCCCTTGTTTAAGACGTTCTAAAGCTTCTTGAGCTGTGAGCATTCTTTTCTATCACCGATGTTTTAGTTGCAATATTTTACTGCCAGTTTTTTTGAATGTCACTTGCAAAAAATCTTAGCTGCTTAAATTTTTAACATTTATCTAATTTCATTTCAGCAGGGGTTTTATGTGCAGCACATCACATTTTCAAATCATTCAATGCTGTTCAGCAAAAAACTAATGGGTGACAAGCGCCAGGATTGATTTAAAATAGAATGAAGAATAATGTTTTTATTTGACTGAAATAGCAAATTTACAACATGGAAGTATTTGAGCAATTTGCTCGCTGTATATTTTTTGGGGAATGTGCCAATGAAGAAAATAATAAAGTTGCGCTCGAAAATAATCTGCTCGACCTTAGTCGCGTTTACGATGGCATTGCCGAGCTTTGCACATAGTCAATATATGTTTAGCCAGCCGAATGAAAAGCCTGCCAAAATATTACAACAACATCTGCTGCAGGAACGAACACAAGCTGGACTTCAATCCAAGACACTTAAAATCGGTGATGTGACCTGGAGCTACAGTGAAGGTGGTGCCAAGAACAAGCCTTCAATTCTGCTGATTCACGGTCTGGCAGGAACGCGAGATAACTGGAATCGGGTCGCACAGTTTCTGACTCCACATTATCATGTGATTATTCCTGACTTGCCGAGCAACGGCGATACCAAGGTTCCAGAGAGTTTCGATGTTTCTGTGCCCAATGTGACTTCTCAGATACGTTTATTCATTGAAACCTTAAATGTAGACGAGAATTTACATATTGCCGGACATTCCCTGGGGGGATCGATTGCCACGGTCTATGCCTCACAATATCCATTCGATACGCAAAGCCTGTTTTTAATCAATAGTGCCGGCCTGTATAAAATGGGCAATACGCCCTATACCAAAGACCCGCAAGCCCTAAAAGACCTGATCGTCAGCAAGCCCGGTGATCTGCAAGATGTCTCCAGACAGCTGATGCAGAACCCGCCGGTGATTCCTTATCAGCTCCAGTATGCACAGGAAAAACTGCTAATTTCACGTTCTGAGCAGACCAGTAAATCGATTGATCAGGTCGTGATGCTGAACCGGATTTATACACCAGAAACCTTTGCCCGCCTGACCCGCACAGTTGAAGCACCGACCTTGATTTTATGGGGCAGACAGGACCGGATCATCAATGTCGAAGTGGTTAAAGAACTGCATGCCCTGTTGAAACGTGCCGAAACGCCGGTGATTCTGAACAATGTCGGGCATATGCCGATTCTGGAAGCAGAAAAACAGGTGGCACAACATTATTTGCCTTTTCTGGCCAAGACCCAGACCCTAAAAAACCCGCTTGCTGATAAACTCATTCCTTTAAATTAAGTTTCAGAGCCGTTATGCAGAAACACCCGATGATTGAGCAGTTGATCGATGCTCAACTTGATTTTCTCGATCAGGCATTTTCTCAATCTGAAACGATTCAAACTGAGTTTCATGCGTTTTATCTGTGGTTGCGTAAACAGAACCTGAAAGATCTATGGAGCTGTGATCTGATTCATCAGCTTTTACAAAAACAGATTCTGGATACTGCTGCCAGCAGCTTTCTGATTGAGCAGATTGCTGAGCATATCCGTTTTTCACTGGTACATCCGGCCAACGATACGACCAAAATTGCCGATGTGATTCCAGTCCTGACCGTGGATAAAATCGCACAATATGTTGCCAGTAAAAGTGGCCATCGTCAGCGTCTGATTAAGACCGTCGTGAATAATCCGGCATTTTCGGCCATGATCACGCAACTGATCCAGCATTCCATTCAGGATTATCTGGATAATTCTGTCATCGCTAAAAGCGTGCCCGGGGTTTCCCGTTTTATGAAAATGGGCAAGTCGGTACTGGAAAATGTCACCGATACGGATCTGGACAGTACTATTGCGCGTTATCTGCAAAAGAATATTTTAAAACTGAGCCAGATGAGTGAACATGTGCTGAACCAGCACTTTGATGATGAAAAACTCTATCATTTTCAGGCCAATCTCTGGCATAAAATTAAAGATATGCCGGTATCGGTATTGAAAAATTATATTGAGCTTCAGGATTTAAATCAGACAGTCGGTTTAGGACATGAGATCTGGGATCATTTGCGTCAGACGGATTATCTAAAACAGCAAGTTCATGATGGAGTTCATACCTGGTATGTACGCAATCAGGAACATACTTTTGACAGCTTGCTGCGTGATCTGAATATTGATGAAGCCTTAATCCAGCATGAGTTACAGCAATTGTTGAACCCGATCATTCAACAGATGGTTTCACAAGGTCATTTACGTGAACGTACACGCAGATATCTGGAACAGTTTTATTATTCAGAAGATACTTTGAAGATTCTTAAAGTATAAAGCTTAAAAAGCCGCTCGAGAGCGGCTTTTTAAATTGTTTAGAAGTTATAGGTCAGTCCGACAAAGACTTCCTGACGATCCAGATAATAATCATTTGAAGCATTTACTAATTTTTTATCAAATAAATTATTGAGACCACCTCTAACAGTCACTTGATCGTTCACTTCATAATTCGCAGATAAGTTAAATACCGTATGTGGTTTTTGCATCACCACCGTATCTTCAATACTTGCCGTATATTGTTCACCGGTATATTGCGCTGCAAGTTCCAATGAAAGTGGATCAGTGGGGGTCCAGTTGAGTGCACTATAAACGGATAACTCGGGAATCGTTGAAAGATTTCTGCCAGTCACTAAGTTTTTTGATTCAAAATAATAGGTTGCATTGGTCTTCCAGCTTAAATTCTCTAAGAGTGGTAATGCCACACTTGCTTCCAAGCCCCGTACACGCGCTTTTTCAGCATTTTGATATTGTGTCCACCACACCCCATTAATTTCTCCTAAAGCACGATATTCAATTTTATTTTTAAAATCTGTGTGGAAATAAGTTAAACCGAGATCAAAATCATTTTGAGCAAAATTAAATCCAAGTTCATAGTTGGTACTTTCTTCAGGCTGCAGGTCTGCATTACCCGCCATATAACATCCGCCCGATACATAGCCTAAAGGTTTCAAGGATGTACATCCATTCCCCCCTGAACGCGTCGCTGCACCTGCAGTATTCTCTTTGAGTGAAGGAGCTCTAAAGCCCTGAGCAACACCACCTTTAATGGTCAATGCATCATTTGGTTGCACCACCAAATAAGCACGTGGACTATTATGTGTGCCAAATTTATCGTGATGATCAAAACGATTACCAAGGGTCAAATTGACTTGATCATTAAAAACAATTTTATCTTCAACGAACAATGCCCAAGTATCTCCTTCTAGCTCTGAACCATATTCTTTGCCGTCATAACTTGGAATAGCCAGCCCAATATTACGGGTATTAACCAGTTCTTCTGATTTCCATTGACCTCCCACTGTCGCAACATGCTCCACACCTAATTTAAACGGAATATTGAGATTAGCTTCTACAATGCTTTCCTTGGATTTTTGTGTGGTCGGCCCAGTCTCTGTCACCTGACTTTGATCATAATCATTGTAGTAAGCCGTAATTTTTGAATCACCGAAACCCCATTGAGCATCATGTGATAGAGACACTGAACGATGTTCTAACTCAGATGGACCCCATGCTAATAAAGCCTGTTCTTTACCATCCACCACCTGAGGCGTGGTCGAGGCATTATTCTCTTGCAAGCTATAACCCAGCTCTAAAGATAAGCTATGAATATCGTTCGGCGTATAATCAAACTTTAAGTTCGCATTCTGATCACGACTACCCGATTGTCCGGTTGCTTTACTTCCTGCCATTCCGGGAAGATTACGGTCAGAGGTTTGATAGCCTTGATCCGCTTCCTGTTCAGTGATCCCGACTGTGGCACGCATACCTAGTGTATCGGTTAAAGGGCCATATCCCACGAGTCCTGATTGAATGGTTCGCCCTAAATCCGAAGATGTCGTTGGCATGGTATGGTTTAAGGTCAATGAGCCACCCCATTCTGAAGGGATTTTTTTGGTAATGATGTTGATCACTCCACCCATCGCATCAGAGCCATATAAAGAAGACATGGGTCCACGTACAACCTCAATACGTTCAATCATTTCTGGTCTCACCCAGTTTAGATCTTGATGTCCTAGGTTTGCACGATAATTGGTATCTCGAGAAGAGCCCACACGTTTACCATCAATTAAGATCAGCGTGTAATTGTCAGGCATCCCGCGTAATTGTATTTTTGAACCTGCCCCATTTGAACTTAGGCCCCCTGTTACGCCGGGCACGCGTTTCAAGATATCGGCCAGACTTGAAACAGGCTGTTTCTGTATGTCTTCTGCCGTAATGACACTAATTGAAGCTGGCGCAGATTTAACATCAACTGCCTGTCCACTCGCAGTCACCACAATCGTTTGTAATTTGGTCGCATCAGCCTGTACGATTCCCTCTTTTTCTTCAGTAACTTGGTCTTGCGCTTGGACTGAAACAGTCATTGCTGTAAATACTGCGAAAGCTAAAGTTGTTTTTAAGAAGGGCTTATTCATACCTTGCACGTCCTAAGAGTTATGAAGAGATCATGTTTATTCGGTTGCGAAGTGTAACAGGGATTTCCACAAATGCAATTACTATTGATAATTATTATCATTAGCATTTATTGTTATTTTCATCATGATTTCTGATAGGAGCTTAAAAAGGCATAAAAAAAGCCGCTTAAGGCGGCTTTTTTATTCACGATAAATTAGAATTTGATATTCATACCAACAGTGTAACGACGTCCATCAAGTACAATATCATGGTCACCATTGGTAATTTCTTTATTGGCAATATTGTAAATACCAGCCATAAGACTTAATTTATCAGTTGCTTTAAATACGGCACCTGCATCAAAAGTACCATATCCTGGTGTTCCATTATCCATAGCAGTACGGCTTAAATAATCACTTGTTTTGCCACGATAATTATAGTCCATCCAAGTATTCCAAGTATCTGAAACCTCATAATCAAGACCGATGTTTAGCATATGTTTTGGCATTTTATTTAAAGGCTGACCTTTAAATTCACCACTTTTTTGCTCAGATTTTGTATAGGTATAACTTGTACTCGCATGAAAATTATCAAGTAAATCATAATCTAAAGTGAATTCAGCACCTTTCATTTCCGCTTCAGAAACGTTCTTCATTTGGCTTACAAATCGATATGGCTTGCCATTTGCAGAACATTTCCATAGTTCAACAGGAGAACTATTATCGGTCCCCGGTGTTTCACATAAACGATCTTCTACAATTTTGTCTTTAAAATCAGATTTAAAGACCATTAAACTGCTCGTTAAACCAAGCTCAGGGGCTGAATAGTTAAATCCAAATTCATAGCTGGTGCTTTTCTCTGGAGACAAATCAGGATTACCAATGATCACAGCACTGCCTTTTCCGGTTCTGCTACCAAATCCTTCTGAAATTTGGCTAATCGTTGGTTGTTTATAGCCTGTACTTACGCCACCTTTTAAGGTGAAAGTATCAGTTAAATGATAAACACCATAGACACGCGGTGTAATTTCACCACCAAAATATTCGTCTTTATTGTAGCGAGCGCCCACAGTTAAAGCGAAATTATCGGTAAGACTCCACTCATTTTCTGCGTATAAAGCAAATAACCATCGATCGAGAGTCGTCAGCCCTGTAATACTGGCTAATCCATTGGTGGTATCGGTAATTTTTTCTTTTTGATATTGGCCACCCACTGTTAAAGCATGATTGCCCAAGAAGAAAGAACCTTGTGTATTAAAGACTTTTAGTTCTTCATTTTTTTCGTCGGCGACAGCACCACTATAAACTTTTTTAGTCGTTTCATCTTGATAATACGAATCGAGGGTAAAATTATCGTAGCGTGCTTTATGCGTTAAGGTATATAGATTTTTTTCGTTTTCATTAATTGATGCTTGAGTTGCAACATCCACACTTTTACCCAGTGTTGTTGTGTACTGTTGACCCATATAGTCATATCTCAAACCAATGTCGTTATGTTCATCGACATTCCAAACTAGTTCAGTACCAAGCTTTCTCACTTTCTTCTCAGATTCACTTGAACCAGATTTTTGCCCTTCTCCACCAATATAGTCACTTTCATCATTGCCTTGGAAATTACCATCTAGACTTAAAGATAATTTATCTTTAATTAATGGACCTGTGACATACATGCTCACGCCATAGCTATCATTTGCGTAATCATTATCAGATTTCGTATATTCAGGAGAAATACTTCCATGCCAATGACTAGAAGATGCTTTTTTAGTGATGATGTTGATCACACCACCCATGGCATCTGAACCATAAAGTGATGACATTGGACCACGCACGACTTCTACTCGTTCAATCATGTCAATTGGTGGTAAATATGCACCAATTTTCCCGCCGTCTGTACCATTGCCATTAACTGCTCTACCCGCACTTACTGGTCTGCCATCAACAAGGTACTTTGTATAA
Organism: Acinetobacter sp. F-1; assembly: GCF_022869025.1. Classification (NCBI taxonomy): domain Bacteria; kingdom Pseudomonadati; phylum Pseudomonadota; class Gammaproteobacteria; order Moraxellales; family Moraxellaceae; genus Acinetobacter; species Acinetobacter sp. F-1. The sequence goes on from NZ_JAJKFX010000001.1 coordinate 322,734, forward strand.
GCTGCGCCCATACCTCGAATGGTAATTTCTTTGTTGTTTCCGCCACCTTGAACGGATACACCTGGCATATTTTTTACAGCATCAATGACATCTGTATATGATTTTTTTTGTAATTCTTCTGCCGTAATGACTGAAATTGAAGCAGGTGCATCAGCAATATTTTGTTCAAAACCGCCCGCTGTGGTCACCACAATAGTTTGTAATTTAGTAGCTTCAGATTGTATTGCTGCCTTTTGTTCTTCAACTAACTGATTTTGTGCTTGTACTGAAGCTGCCAAAGCTGAAAGTATAGCAAAAGCTAAAGTCGATTTCATAAACGGCTTGTTCATATCCGAAGGTGCCCCGCAGGTGAATTATGAAGAAATATTGCTTGAATTGTCACGCATTGTAATCAATATAATTCTAAATGCAATTGTTATCGATAATTATTATCATTAATTTTATTCATATAAAAAACCTCGAAAGTTCGAGGTTTTTTAGAATGCGATAAATGAACTATTCTATAGAACAGCTTATTTCATATACGCACCTTCAGATTGGCTATGATCCGTTTCATCAACGACATGCATCAATTCAGGAATATGCTGCTTTAGCGTGGTTTCTACCCCTTGTTTCAAGGTGATATCAATCGCTGAACAACCCTGGCAACCACCGCCAAATTTAAGCACCGCTGTTAAGCCATGCTCTGGGTCTTCTTTGACTTCAACCAGGGCACAGTTACCGCCATGGCCTGCCAGACCCGGGTTAATTTCAGACTGCAATACATAGGTAATACGCTCTTCTACCGATGCATCTGGCCCCACACGTGGCACTTTAGAGTTCGGTGCACGGAAGGTCAGCTGACCACCAAAACGGTCTTTGTTGTAGTCAATCACGGCATCAAGTAAATACGGAATAGATGGCGAGTCGATAAAAGCAGGGAACTCAGGATATTCCTGCTTATAATCTGTCGGCACAACTTCATCAGGTGCACTATAGGCCATGCAACATTCAGCGCGAGGAGTACCCGGATGTTCTACAAAAACACGCACACCAATACCCGGGGTGTTCTGTTTATCCAGTAAATCCTTTAAATACTCTTGTGCTGTTGGTGTAATCAATAAGTTGGGAATTTCACCAACAACTGGAGTGCTGCTGTTCTCAGTCGACATAACAATAATTTCCTCAAGCTCAGACGGCTATTTTAACTGAAGATCGGGGGGAATTTTTAAAAATCAACTAAAATTGTCGGATTTATTATAAAAGTACAACTTTAGTGCAATTTTAATGGCATGATAATTGGCAAATAGGCACCATTAGAATTACTTTATATGCTTGATTTACCTTTTAATCACACCGTTACCATTATTCTGATCACCTGTATTGTGTCCTTTATTGCCTTCTCTAAAGAGACGGTGATGAATCGCCTGATTTTCTGGCCACCGGCACTGCAACGTGGACAATATGACCGCTTTATTAGCCATGGTTTTATTCACGCCGATGGAACTCACCTGCTATTCAATATGATTACCCTGTTCTTTTTTGGCAGTGTGATCGAGAGCTTTTATCGTCAGTATTTATATGATCTGGGTTTTATTCTGTTCTATCTGGGCGGTCTGATTGCAGCTATTATTCCAAGTTATCTGACCCATAAAAATAATCCGCGCTGGGCCAGCCTTGGTGCATCAGGTGCAGTTTCTGCGGTGCTGTTTGCCTATATTCTGTTTGAGCCGTGGAAGCTGATTTTTGTGTTCTTTATACCGGTTCCTGCAATTATTTTTGCCGTGCTCTATGTGGCTTATAGCATCTGGTCAGGCAAAAAAGGCAATAGCAACATTAATCATAGCGCGCATTTGTGGGGAGCAGCCTACGGCGTGATCATGACCATTATTCTGGAGCCACGCCTGATTCCGCATTTCCTGAATAAACTGATGCAGGTTCCGTTTTAATCAGGGTTATTGAAGGCTAGAGAAATAAGGCTACATATAAGATAAGTCTGATATTTCCGCTAAAAATAAATAAGAGAGCCATGGCTCTCTTATTTATTTGAAACATCTCGTAATATATTAAAAAGTCATGATGTCACTTATTGCCAATCTTGGAGTGAATTTTGCAGCGATAATGTATACATCTGTATATTAATTACTGTCATTTACGAGATATTTTGCATGTCCACTACACCAGACGGTCTTCAATTTCCGCTTCAGTCCAATCAACAAAAACCAAGTAGCTCAAAAACAGGACGCGCGATCATCGCAGCAGCTTTGGCCAATGTGAATCAGCACAGTGCTGCACAGGCACAATCAGAAAAAAACTGGCGCAAACAATATACCGTGCATTTTAAGCAACTGGTCGAGCAAGGGCTAAGCTCGCCTGAAGCCAGCCTGAAAATTGCTGAAGATGGTCTGGCACAGGCGCATCAGACCTTTGAATTTTACCGTGATGGCCAGAAGCATTTACTGAAAGATGCCCTTACCTTGCCCGCCGATCAACTACATAGCTTTAAATTGACGGGAAGCAGTCAGGCTGCACCAGAATGGTATGTGCCCTACCACGGCCAGAAGCTGCAAGGCTATGCCTTATTGGAGCAGATTGAACGTTGGGAAAACCAAGGTATTATGGAAAGCAGCCATGCCAATGCCCTGCGTGAATGTGTGGCGCGCCCAGAATGGTTTGATTTGTCAGATCGAACCATGGTGCTGTTTGGTGCTGCATCTGAAGCGGGCCCTTTGACCTGGCTGGCAAAATGGAAAGCCAATATTGTGGCGATTGACCTGCCCAGCACCCGGGTCTGGGGCAAGATTGTCGATACCATCAGCCAAGGCAATGCCACGCTGTATGCACCCTGTACTGAAGCACTTGCAGAAGATACGCCTGACGATGTTCTAAAAGAAAAACTCGGTGCCAATCTTTTGACTCAGATTCCCGAGATTGCTAAATGGCTATTACAGTTTGAGCCGGATCTGGATCTGGCCGCAATTGCCTATCTGGATGGCGAGAAGCATGTCCGTGTTTCGATGGCGATGGATGCCATCATGAAATATGTCAGCGAACAAAAAGCCAATACCAGCCTGATGTATATGTGTACCCCGACCGATGTCTATGCGGTTCCAAGTGAAGTGATTGAAGCATCAAAAGTGAAATATGCGGAGCGCTCGAAAGCACAGACACTGATTTCCAAAGGTGTATCGACTGTAAGCCGCAAACACTTTTTTCAGAAAAATGCGCATGAGCTGATTCAATCTGGTGACCAGTCTTATGGGATTTGTGACTGTCTGGTGGTAGAACAAGGTCCAAACTATGCACTAGCCAAACGCATTCAACAATGGCGTGCTACTTTAGCTCGCGCTCAGGGTCAACGTGTCAGCATCAATATCGCTCCATCTACAACCACGTATTCAGTCACCAAGAATCCGCTATTAAAAGCCGCGTTCAACGGTGCCAGTCTGTTTGATGTCGAAGCTTTTGCACCTGAAACCACAAATGCACTGATGGCAGCCCTGTGGATTCATGATCTGCGTAATGCTACCTCTGTGGCCAATCCTGAAGTGAAGCTGAATCATCCACTGGAATTGATGATGCAGGGTGCGAATCATGGTGGTTTGTGGCGAGTGGCTTATCTGGCGCGAACTGCATTACCTTTTGCTGCCCTGTATGGTTTTGCGACAGAGAAGTTACCCAAGGGATTATTGAGTAAGCTTAAGAAGTAATTGATTTCCTTGACTCTACCCTTCTCCTAGAGTCAATATTATTTTTATTCAAAATTCTCCCCCCTCTCCCCAACCCTCTCCAAGGGAGAGGATTTTAAAAAACTTCATAAAAAAACGCTGCCGAAGCAGCGTTTTTTACTTATCTAATAATATTAGAAAACTTTAAGTAACAACCAGTACAAAGTACCTGATAAACAAATTGTGGCGGGTAAAGTGAAAACCCAGGCAGACAGAATGGTTTTCACCATCTGGAAGTTCAGACCTGACTTATTCGCCACCATGGTACCTGCAACCGCAGAGTTCAATACATGAGTGGTCGATACCGGCATCCCGAAACCATCCGCAGCCGCAATGGTCGACATCGCCACCAGTTCAGCAGACATACCCTGACCATAAGTCATATGCTGCTTACCAATACGCTCACCGACTGTCACCACAATACGCTTCCAGCCGACCATAGTACCCAGACCCAGCGCCAGAGCAACGGCCACTTTCACCCAGGTCGGGATGTATTGCAAGAATGAATCCAGACTGTCGCGGTATTGATCTACCGTTTTGTCCTGTTCAGCCGTCATTGCTGGTAAAGCTTCTGCTTTGTCCAAACGCTTGAAAGCTGTGGTACTTAAGTACATGTCATTCCGGAATTCTGAAACCTGTGCTTCAGGCACTTCCCTAATGCTGCTATAGCTACCGACTTTTTCACCTAAATGATCTGTGAGGCTCGCCAATGCAGGCACCACTTCAGGGGTGATTTCTTTGGTTTGGATATAAGTCGTGATGATCTGACGCGCTTTTTCATCTTCAATATCCGCATGGTCTGGATAAATCGCATTGGCCGTTTGCGCAGACAATTGACCAAAAGTCTGGATATGCTGTTGATCTAAGTTTTTGTTGAGTGAGTACGCCATTGGTACACAGCCAATTAAAATCAACATGATCAGCCCCATGCCTTTTTGACCATCATTTGAACCGTGCGCAAAGCTGACACCGGTACAGGTAAAGATCAAAATGGCACGAATTAAAGGGGGTGGCGGTTTATTACCTTCAGGTGGCTGGAACAGCTCCACCTGTTTCTTGAAGATTTTTTTCACCAGCAAGAACAGCACAGCGGCAAATGCAAAACCGATTAAAGGCGAAAATAACAGCGCCTTACCGACTTTCATCACCTGCTCCATGTCTATACCCGATGCACCGCTGCTCGCGTGCAGAATGTAGTTCATGATGCCCACCCCCAGAATCGAACCGATCAGGGTATGTGAGCTTGATGCAGGAATACCAAGAAACCATGTTCCCAGGTTCCAGACAATCGCAGCGATCAGCATGGCAAACACCATGGCAAAACCTGCTCCGGAGCCGACATTCATGATCAGCTCAACAGGTAACAGTGCAATAATACCGTAAGCCACCGCACCACTGGCCACCATAACCCCAAGGAAGTTACAGAAACCGGCCCACATTACAGCGACAGGCGCAGAAAGTGCATTGGTATAAATGACCGTGGCAACCGCATTGGCAGTATCGTGGAAGCCATTGACGAATTCAAAGCCCAGCGCAATAAACAATGCCGTCGCCAGGAGAATAATTGAATATAAACCCAGTGCAGGAACATGCGCTAAATCGGCAGACAATTGAAAACCGATATAAATAAGAGTAGAGATAATGACAGTTAGAAAAACTGGCATAAAGAATTTTGGTGTCGGCACGTGAACATTGGTCGACTTGTGCGAAGCCGACTCGTGTGCTGAATCTATGGGAGTTTGATTAGGATTCATGCAAGCAGGAATAGAGGATTCAAGAATTCCCCTATTGTTCAGTTAAATTGTGACAATTATATGACAAACTGCTGTCATATGAAGCAATAATTTAGATTTTCTTGCTGCTGTTCGTCCTGTTTAATCCCGAGTAAAACACTGCTGTTTGATTCAATAAATCATCAACTTAAGATAAAATTCCAGCTTTTCAGAACTCAAAAACGTGTCCTGTTTTTGCGCTTAAAGCTTTGAAACTCCATCTACGCTTAAGATGACCATAATTTCTATGTACAGAGCATAGTCAATAAATATGACAATTTCATGAATAAAAGCATCAGCTTAATTTTTCAAATATATTTTTGCCAGTTTTAGCCAGATCCCATTTTAAAGCTGAATACTGCATAGACCGGATAACAAAAACCTGTCTTGTTCTAACTGACTTATCAAATTTTCATATCATGTATATCCATCATTCTGAGAAAGGAGGCGCAGAATTCAAGCATTAATTCTGCTAATATGGCCGATGTTTTTTGATTTCTACTGAGAAAGTTTGAATGTCGACACTTGCCACCTTAAAAGAACTTCTTGCCAAGAAAATTTTAATTATCGATGGTGCGATGGGTACCATGATCCAGCGCCATAAACTGGAAGAAGCCGATTACCGTGGCGAGCGTTTTGCTGATTGGGCTTATGATCTGAAAGGCAATAACGACCTGCTCGTTTTGACACAACCACAAATCATTCAAGGTATTCATGAAGCTTACTTGGAAGCTGGCGCCGACATTATTGAAACCAATACCTTTAACGGTACGCGGGTTTCGATGTCTGACTATCATATGCAAGATCTGGTTCCCGAGATTAACCGTGAAGCCGCGCGTCTGGCCAAAGAAGCCTGTGCCAAATATTCAACCCCAGAAAAACCACGTTTTGTGGCAGGTGTGATTGGTCCGACATCACGTACCACGTCTATTTCTCCAAACGTCAACGATCCAGCCTTCCGCAACATCACTTTTGATGCCTTAAAAGTGGATTATATTGAATCAACCAAAGCGCTGATTGAAGGTGGTGTCGACATCATCCTGATTGAAACCGTATTCGATACTTTAAATGCCAAAGCTGCGATCTTTGCGGTGAAAGAAGTCTTTAAAGAATTGGGCTATGAACTGCCAATCATGATTTCAGGTACGATCACGGATGCATCAGGTCGTACATTGACTGGTCAAACTGCAGAAGCCTTCTGGAACTCGATGCGCCATGCAGAGCCATTATCTATCGGCTTTAACTGTGCCCTAGGTGCAGATGCGATGCGTCCACACGTGAAAACCGTGTCTGACGTTGCCGATACCTTTGTTTCAGCGCATCCAAACGCTGGTTTGCCAAATGCCTTCGGTGGATATGATGAAACGCCGGAAGAAACTGCAGCTTTCATTAAAGAATTTGCTGAAAGTGGCTTAATTAATATTACCGGTGGTTGCTGTGGTACTACGCCGGATCATATCCGCGCGATTGCAAATGCTGTTGCAGGCATTAGCCCGCGTCAAATTCCTGAGATTGCGCCAGCTTGTCGTTTAAGCGGTTTAGAACCATTTAACATCACCCAGGATTCATTGTTTGTGAACGTCGGTGAGCGTACCAACGTCACTGGTTCGAAAAAATTCCTGCGTCTGATTCGTGAAGAAAACTTCGCCGAAGCACTCGATGTTGCCCGTCAGCAGGTTGAAGCCGGTGCGCAAATTATCGATATCAACATGGATGAAGGCATGCTGGATTCACAAGGTGCCATGGTGCACTTCCTGAATCTGATTGCGTCTGAGCCGGATATTTCACGTGTGCCGATCATGCTCGATTCTTCTAAATGGGAGATTATCGAAGCAGGTTTGAAATGCGTGCAAGGTAAAGCCGTGGTGAACTCGATTTCCTTAAAAGAAGGTTATGACGAGTTTGTCGAACGTGCCCGCCTGTGCCGTCAGTACGGTGCCGCAGTGATTGTGATGGCATTTGATGAAGATGGTCAGGCCGATACAGCCGCTCGCAAAAAAGAGATCTGTAAGCGCTCTTATGATGTGCTGGTCAATGAAGTGGGCTTCCCTGCTGAAGATATTATCTTTGACCCGAACGTGTTTGCGATTGCGACAGGGATTGTAGAACATAATAACTATGCGGTTGATTTCATTGAAGCGACTGGCTGGATTAAAGAAAATCTGCCCCATGCCATGATTTCAGGTGGTGTCTCTAACGTCTCGTTCTCATTCCGTGGTAATGAGCCAGTACGTGAAGCGATTCACTCAGTATTTTTGTACCATGCCATTCAAAAAGGCATGACCATGGGGATTGTGAATGCCGGCCAAATGGCGATTTATGATGACATTGATAAAGAATTAAAAGCTGCCGTTGAAGATGTGGTTCAAAACCAGAATCAAGGCGAAAGTGGTCAGGATGCAACAGAACGGCTGCTAGCTGTCGCTGAAAAATATCGTGGTCAAAGTGGTACGCAAAAAGCCGAAGAAAATCTTGAGTGGCGTAATGAATCTGTTGAGAAACGTCTTGAATATGCACTGGTCAAAGGCATCACAACGTATATCGATCAGGATACTGAAGAAGCGCGTTTAAAATCAACCCGTCCACTGGATGTGATTGAAGGCCCATTGATGGCAGGTATGAACGTGGTTGGCGACCTGTTTGGTGCCGGTAAAATGTTCTTGCCACAAGTGGTAAAATCTGCGCGTGTGATGAAGCAGGCAGTGGCTTGGCTGAATCCGTTTATTGAAGCTGAGAAAACCCAAGCTGAAGCCAAAGGTAAAATCCTGCTCGCGACGGTAAAAGGTGACGTACACGACATCGGTAAGAACATTGTCGGCGTGGTGCTGGGCTGTAACGGTTATGACATCGTGGATCTGGGCGTGATGGTGCCGTGCGAGAAAATCCTGCAAACCGCAATTGATGAAAAAGTCGATATTATCGGTTTGTCTGGTTTGATTACGCCGTCTCTGGACGAGATGGTCTTTGTTGCCAAAGAAATGCAGCGTAAAGGCTTTAACATTCCACTAATGATTGGGGGTGCGACTACCTCTAAAGCGCATACGGCTGTGAAGATTTCACCGCAATATCAAAATGATGGTGTGTACTACACAGCTGATGCTTCACGTGCAGTCGGTGTGGCAACACAATTGCTTTCTGCCGAGATGAAACCAAAACTGGCAACGGACTATGCGGCGGATTATGAAAAAATCCGTACACGTTTAGCCAATAAGCAGCCGAAAGCCGCCAAACTGTCTTATGCAAAATCAATTGAAAATGGCTTTAAAATTGATTTTGGTGCACACACTCCAGTAAAACCTAACTTCATTGGTTCGGAAACTTTCACCAATTATCCACTTGAAACCTTGGTGGAATATTTTGACTGGACACCGTTCTTTATTTCTTGGAGTCTGGCGGGTAAATTCCCGAAAATCCTGGAAGATGACGTAGTGGGCGAAGCAGCACGTGACTTGTTTGAACAAGCACAAATTATGCTGAAAGATATCATCGAGAATAAACGTTTCGATGCGCGTGCCACCTTCAGCATTTATCCTGCCAACCGTGTGGCAAGCGACACTGTTGCTGTGGCAGATGAAAATGGCAATGTGACCCATACTTTTGAACATCTACGTCAGCAGTCGGATAAAGTGACAGGCAAAGCCAACTATTCTTTGGCGGACTTTATTGCACAGAAAGATGTGGCTCAGGATTACTTGGGTGGTTTCACAGTTTCAATCTTTGGTGCAGAAGAGCTGTCGCAAGAATACAAAGCCAAAGGCGATGATTATTCTGCAATTATGGCGCAGGCTTTAGGTGACCGTTTTGCGGAAGCATTTGCTGAACATTTGCACCAGCGTATCCGTAAAGAATTCTGGGCCTACCAAGCAGATGAACAATTGTCGAATGAAGATTTGATTAAAGAGAAGTATGTCGGTATTCGTCCTGCACCGGGCTACCCTGCGTGTCCTGAACATTCTGAAAAAGCGCCACTCTTTGACTGGTTAGGTACAACTGACAAGATTGGAACTTACTTAACCTCTAGTTTTGCAATGTGGCCACCTTCGTCAGTCAGCGGTTTCTATTATGCAAATCCTGAAACTGAATACTTTAACGTGGGTAAAATCTCTGGCGACCAGTTAGAAGATTATGCGAAGCGTAAAGGTTGGACGCTGGATGAAGCAAAACGTTGGTTAGCGCCGAATTTGGATGATTCGATTGTTTAAGAGTCATCTAGTTTAGATTAGAGAAAATTCCCTCGATTGAGGGGATTTTTTTGTTTTTAGATTTTTCATCTCCCTAAATCCCTCTTTAAGAAAGAGGGACTGTCGCGTATCAAATGAATTACGTGACAACTCCTCCCTTTTTTAAAGGGAGGTTGGGAGGGATTAAACCTTAAATTTTTTAGAATCGTAAAATGATAATAACTTCCTAAAATCAGAAGTGTTTTTATCTTCGAATTCTAATAAAAATTTCTTGAGATCATCTAAGGCTAACTTATCTAGATAAGTTAGATATGCTATAGCTTTAAGTTTATTACTAGCTACAATTTCATCTGAATCATAAATAGCCTTAATAGTCGAAATGCTATTTGGGAATTTAATCTTCCGTAAGCGTTTCATTTCATCAGCTATCTGTTTATTTAGTTGTGTGACTAATCTAGCTTTTGCCTTCAAGTTTGGAACAATCGCAACAAATCCATTGATTGGAAACCAATTACGTGAAGCAATTTTCATAGAATCAATAAGTTTGATTACATCAGTATTTTTTTCATCAATTAAATCAAAATACTCTACACATAGTTCCGTATATTCTTTAATTTCATACTTAATATTTTTAGTTGAACCTATTGCTAATACTTTATCTGAATTTTTAAGCGTTTCTATATCATCAGCCACTGTTACTTTTATTGTTCCACCCGAAATAATTTCTTTAACTACTTCTTGGACTTTACGTATATCCATTGCAGATACAGGCAGCGCTAACTCATTAATAGCTTTGTATATATCTAGGAAATTATCCGTTTTAACTTTATTAATACTTATTAAATTTCCATCTACATAAATGTCATGATCAGAGATTTCCGTACTTTTTAGGTCTTGTTCATACTCTACCAATAAGAAATTTCGTTTAATTTTCTTCGCTTGGTCTGAATTAATAGGTACATATTTAAAAATGGTATTAAGAATACTCTGTATATTTTCGTCTTGAACGCTATACCCAATAAAAATTATAGGATTATGTACAAATAATGAAATTAATTGAGCACGGATGAGATCATACCGAGCGTTGAATTGCTCATAATCTTCGCTTGTTAAAATTATAGAGTTAGGATTATTTATACAGCCATGTATTTTATAAATAGTGCCATATGGATTACTAAGCAAAATTTCGTTACCAATCAATGGTATAAAATCCACTAACTCTTCCAAAAGAAGATCATAATTTGTCGTAATTATTGATGAAATATTTTTGGACATTTGCTTAAAAAGGCTAATTTCATCTTCTATACGCTCTCTAAAAGCTATTTCTTTTAGTAATTCACATATATAAAGTTTGAAACGACTCACATTTTTGTTATTCCGACTCAATTCATAGAATTTGTCATTTATATATTCAAATTCTCCATGCCTATCATTTATTAATTGCTCATTAAATTTTCTTTCCAGTGTAGTAGCCAATTGCATTAAATTACATTGGTCTTTTTGATCATCAAAGTTAGCTTGTCTTAAATCTAAATAAAACTCATCAGAGCCTGTTAAATCAACACTAATTTTTTCCAACAAGTCAGGCCAATTGTATGAATTATTAAGATACCTAAGACTAAAACCACTGCCAATAAATAGCACAGGATGATTCTTATAACTTCCTACAAAATCAAAAATATCCATAATCGTTTTTTTGTTTCTTAATTAGCTTAAATTTATCATAACTTTATTTTTTTATAGATACTTATATATAAATATATTTTCTCCACCACATCATCAATCCGCCTCATCACCTGCCCATTATCAAATCTCAAAACTTTCAAACCAAGTTGAGCTAAAGCTTCATCTCGAATTCGATCGGCTTCTAAACCTTCATCAGTAAAATGCTGACTACCATCACATTCAATGACCAAATTGGCAGCAGGACAATAAAAGTCCACGATGTAATTCATAATTGGTTTTTGCCGATAAAACTGCAAACCTAAAATTTGTTTGCCACGGAGTTTTGACCAGAGCAGCTTTTCAGCCTCAGTCATGTTATTACGTAAATCACGAGAGACTTGTTTTAAGTTTTTATTATAGGGTTTCATTTTTATTCTCTTTTTTTGAATCTCCCCAACCCCCTCTTTTCCAAAGAGGGGGACTTCACGTAAACAAATAAATTACGTGACAGCTCCTTCCTTTTTTAAAGGGAGGTTGGGAGGAATTTAATTTATCAAATATGTGCCCCTTTTCTAACCTCTCAACCCAAAACCACCTGCTTTTACATTTTTAACTCTGCAAAAATCATTACTTTCTATAATAATAGAGCAATAAATTTATCTCCCAAATCAATCACTCTTGGTGTTCCAATGAAAAAACTCATCAACAACCCTGAAAACCTGGTTGTCGAAATGTGCAAAGGCTTTGTCCTCGCTCATCCAGAACTCGCATTTACCGAGTCACACAAAATCATTTCAAGAAAAGCAAAACATAATAATGTCGCACTGATCAGTGGTGGCGGCAGCGGTCACGAGCCGGCACATGCAGGCTTTGTCGGCGCAGGTATGTTAGACGCAGCCGTTTGTGGTGACGTATTTGCATCACCTTCACAAATTCAGGTCTACAAAGCATTGCAGCATGTTGCAACAGACAAAGGCGTGCTGATGATCATTAAAAACTATTCTGGCGATATGATGAATTTCCAGAATGGTGCAGCGCTTGCAACAGATGACGGCATTAACGTGGATTACGTCAAAGTAGCAGATGACATTGCAGTCAAAGACAGCTTATATACTGTCGGTCGTCGTGGTGTTGCCGGTACAGTATTGGTGCATAAAATTGCCGGTGCAGCTGCATCAAAAGGTTTAGAGCTTGCGGAAGTCAAAGCTGTGGCTCAAAAAGCTGCGGACAATGTCATTAGTCTTGGTTTTGCTTATAGCTCATGTACCGTTCCTGCCAAAGGCACACCAACCTTTACTCTTGCCGATGATGAAATGGAATACGGCGTGGGCATCCACGGTGAACCGGGGATTCGTCGTGAAAAAATATTGCCATCAAAAGAACTGGCACAACGTATTGTTGATGACCTGTTTCTTGACCGTCCTGACCTGACTGAAGTAGCGGTATTGGTCAATGGTTTTGGTTCAACGCCAATGCAGGAGCTGTATGTCTTTAACAACGATGTTTGCGAACATTTGGCACGTAAAGGCATCAAAATTTATCGTACTTTTGTCGGTAACTACATGACCAGTATCGACATGAACGGTGCATCAGTATCTTTACTTGCGCTGGATGCTGAACTGAAAACCTATTTAGATGCAGAAGCCAATACCCCTGCATTTAAAATGGATGGTTCACCTGCACTACCTTTTGAATTTGCAGCAAAAGATGCATCAGCTGAACGCAGCGCCAATACCGAAGTTGAAACCCAACCTGAACATGCAATAATCAGCAATGAGCAATTCACGATTGAGAATATGCGTTATGTCGTCGATGTCATGGCGGCTTGCATTATTAAAAATGAAGTGCCTTTCTGCGAGCTAGATGCCCATGCCGGCGATGGTGACTTTGGCATGAGCGTGGCCAAAGGCTTTAAACAGCTGAAACGTGAATGGCAAAGTCTGATTCAAGCGCAGCATATGGATGAATTCATGCTGAACTGCTCAATGATCATTATGGAACACTGTGGCGGTGCATCAGGTCCAATCTGGGGTTCAGCCTTCCGTGCCGCGAGTAAGGCCATTCAAGATAAAACCAGTTTAACTGTCACTGACTTTGCTGAAATGTTGCAGGCGGCAGTCAAAGGCATTCAAGTGACCGGTGAGCGTTCATTTGGTCGTGGTGCCGTGGTGGGGGATAAAACCCTGATTGATGCCCTAGTACCATGTGCAGATTCATGGTCTGCCAATACCGGCAAGACTTTTAAAGAAAACTTTGTCTTGGGTGCAGCGGCTGCGGTAAAAGGTGCAGAATCGACTCAAGAGATTGTGGCACGTATGGGGCGTGCCGGTACGGTCGGTGACCGTAGCTTAGGCTATCCGGATGCCGGTGCACATGGTTTAGGTGTGATCTTTAGCGACATTGCAGCACATATTAAATAAATCATTTATTAAAAAAGCCTCAAATCATCGGGGCTTTTTTTATTTCCGGGTATACAGCTGGTGCTCAAGCAAGACAGCAGAAAAAGCGTCTATTGAAATTTTTCTAGATACTTGTTCAGGTTTTCTTTGACCACGACTCTTTTATTGCCCTTCATCTGTGCTTCACTCAAAATTCCTTCCGAGTCAACCACCACAACAGGATGACCATCCTTTTTCAAACGCGCCACGCCTTCAAATAACATGCGGGCGCCGACATTATGAATTAGGGTCAAATTGGTCAGATCCAGTACAATTCGTTTTTTGCCTTCCGGTTCATCTTCCAAAATACGCAGCAGCATTTCCGATTCAGTAAACTGCAATACGCCACGCAGTTCATACACCACCACATGATCGCGTTTTCCAGTGAGATAACGGTTTTGTAAAATGGTTTGTGCCGACGGCGTTCCTTCCATTAAATGTAGCCCCATTTCCCGGGATATACGTTCAAAGATATCGACCCCACGCGCGCTATGCCCATGTTCATCAATTCGTGGAGAAAATACGGCGATGCCCACCTGTCCAGGCAATACGCCAATAATGCCGCCTGCGACCCCACTTTTTGCCGGAATGCCCACCGTGGTCAGCCAGTCACCGGCAGCATCATACATCCCGCAAGTAAGCATCACGCTCAGGACTTGCCGCACCACAGAACGATCCAATAATTTTTTACCGGTCTGCGGCTGAATCCCACCGTTGGCGAGTACTCCGGCAATCATCGCCAGGTCTTTGACCGTCACCTTGATTGAACACTGCTTGATATAACCATTGACAATCGCTTCTGGATCTTCTTCCAATACTCCTACTGTACGCAGCATATAACCCAAGGATCTGTTACGAAACGCTGTTTTCAGTTCAGAGGTATATACATCGGTATCAAAACTCAGTTCACGTCCAGCCAAACCGCTTAAAAAACGGCGCAACTGTTCCGCCCGGGATACTGTGCGTTTATAGGGAATCAGGGAATGGGCAGTAATGGCACCTGAATTGATCATCGGATTTTTCGGAATATTGGTGTCTTTCTCCAGTGAAATCTGGTTAAAGGCCTCGCCCGAAGGTTCCACGCCCACTTTTTCCATGACCTTGGTCAGGCCAACTTTCTGCAAGGCCAAGGCATAGGCAAAAGGCTTGGACATGGACTGCATGGTGAACTCAACCTCGTCATCACCGGTGGAATAGATCGTGCCATCTACGGTGGAGAGTGCCAAAGCAAACTTCTCTGGATCGACTGCTGCCAGCTCAGGAATATAGTCGGCCAAGGCCCCTTTATCATTGTCTTGGCAGGAGCTTAAAACATGCTTGAGATAATCTGGCACCGGTGTTTTCATCGAATGAGCGTATTCCAATTCACTATTATTTTTAACTAACATAGCGGTTTTTGACTTAAGTACCAGAGTGAAAAGGTAATTTTCTGCATATCTGTGTGATGGATTGTGCACACTTTGTGTCAGCTCCTCCAGAAATTAAATTGTAGGTTTGTTCATAATTTTCTTTTTAAGAGCGATCAAAAAAGGGCAATACTGCCCTTTTTATTGAGTCTGGATGATCTATTTCACCTTGGTTCTGCGAATCATCTTGTACAGGACTTTTGGCGAAATACGCGACACCAGTACCCCGAGTTTTTCTTTCTTGCCGCCAATCACGATATATTCTTCGCCGCTCTGCAAAGCTTGTACAGTTTGACGGGCAAAATCTTCTGCGGACAGACCATTTTCAATCGCTTCATCTGCATGCCCTTGCGGCTTCCCTTGACCATTTAAAGCGTTCAGGGACACATTGGTTTTAACAAAACCGGGGAAAATCACCGATACGCCAATCCCCTGACCTGCCACTTCAGCACGCAGGCTGTTGGCCCACATATGAATTGCTGCTTTGGCTGCGGAATAAGACGCGCGATATTGTGTACCGAGCAAACCTGCAACACTGGAAATAAACACAATACGGCCGGTTTTTTGTGCCAGAAAAGTTGGCAGTACGGTTTTGGTCAAAAATACCTGCGAGAAATAATCGACTTCCATAATGGCGCGTTCAGTCTGCATGGTGGTTTCTGCAATCAGGGCACGCTGACTGAGTCCGGCATTATTGATCAGCCAGTCAATCCGGCCTTTTTGTTGCACAACCTGCTCATAGGCATGGCGAACCCGACTTTCATCGGTGATATCAGCCGTGATGGAAATATGCTGATCCGGATTGGTGAGGCTTTGGCGCACATTTTCCAGTTGTTCATGACGGCGCGCAGTCAATACCACCTGCGCTCCCTGTGCGGCACATTGCTGTGCAATCGCCTTGCCAATCCCTGAAGATGCGCCAGTAATCCAGACCACTTTTCCATTTAAACTTTCAACTTTCGCCATGAAATCCTGTTTCCTTTGTTTTAATAAATATGGTGCGGCCTTTCATCTTCCAGAAATGCCAGTAAATGCTCGAAATAATAACGCATCGTATCAGCATCATAGATGCTACCGAGCTTGTCAAAACGTTTATAGCCGAGCTGGGTGGTTAGGTGAATCACCCCATTTAAGGTTTTATCGACCACAACATTAAACTTCAACAGGTTTTTCGGTTCACGGATCAGACAGGTCACGCCCTGATCAACGACCTGGGTAAAGGCTTTGAGTGCCGGCGAGACATACTGATGATTGCCGGTTTTCATCTGATCCACACAACCCAGTAACTCCATCACCAGCATCTTTTCCACCGGATAACGCACAAAAACATCGCCGTCATGCGTATAGGTCATACGATGCAGATAATTCACCATGGGCATGAGCCGTTCATTGCCAAATAAGGAAACCGACCAAGGCATATATTTACGTGTCGTCTCAATAATGTGCTGAATCACTTTTTCAGATTCACTGTCGGGAGATTTCGCGATCTGCACCATCTGACCAAAAATCTGGTCAATAATTTCACAGGCCATATCGGCCAGATTTTCACCGAGCGGTTTAGCCAGACTGTCTGGATCACCGACATTTAATCTAGAATGAAGGTCGATAAAGCGCTGATGGGTTTCAGGCTGGATCTTCAGGGAAATGCTATAGCTCATCTTGTTATCCTTTTTAATCTTCTGCGATGAGTCGCGTTTTTTTATCTTTGCATCATACGACGAGTTGCTCTGCATGCCAATTGTCTAAAGTTTGCATTTGGTTAAGCTGCCGCATGCACTATTTTTTTTGCTACAATAGATCCAATTTTTCATCTACTTTTGATCTGTTTAGACTATGACTGATTCAGCGCAAAATATCGCGACAACCTACGATCCGACCGAGATCGAGAAAAAATGGTACCAAACTTGGGAAGAACGCGGCTACTTCAAGCCCTCTGAAAAAGGCGAGTCATTCTGTATCATGATTCCGCCGCCAAACGTCACTGGTAACTTGCACATGGGTCATGGTTTTAACAATGCCATCATGGATGCATTGACCCGTTATAACCGTATGTCAGGTAAAAATACGCTTTGGCAACCGGGTACTGACCACGCCGGTATTGCCACCCAAATGGTGGTAGAACGTCAGCTTGGTGCAGAAGGCATTAGCCGTCATGACTTGGGCCGTGAAAAGTTCATCGAAAAAGTCTGGGAATGGAAAGAACAGTCTGGCGGTAATATTACCCGTCAAATCCGTCGTTTGGGTTCTTCTGTAGACTGGTCACGTGAACGCTTCACTATGGATGATGGTTTATCAAACGCGGTCAAAGAAGTATTTGTAAAACTGCATGAACAAGGTTTGATCTATCGTGGTAAACGCCTTGTTAACTGGGATCCAAAATTACAAACGGCGCTTTCTGACTTAGAAGTTGAGTCTGATAAAGAAGAAGCAGGTTCATTGTGGCATCTGAAATATTTCTTTGAAGATAAATCATTGCGCACGCACGATGGCAAAGATTACATCGTGGTCGCAACTACCCGTCCTGAAACCCTGCTCGGTGATACTGCCATTGCAGTTGCCCTGGATGATGAGCGTTATGCGCATCTTGTCGGCAAAAACATCATCTTGCCGATTACCGGTCGTAGCGTGGCAATTGTTAAAGATGAATATGTCGATAAAGAATTCGGTACCGGCTGTGTAAAAATCACCCCTGCACACGACTTCAATGACTATGAAGTGGGTAAACGCTGCGAATTGCCAATCATCAACATCTTCAACAAAAATGCTGAAGTGTTGGCTGAGTTTGAATACATCGCAAAAGCAGGCGAGCAAATTTCTAAAACCATCCCTGCACCTGCGGAATATGTGGGCTTAGATCGTTTTGAAGCACGTAAAAAATTAGTTGAACAAGCTGAAGCTGAAGGCTGGTTAGAGCAAATCCAACCGTATACGCTTAAACCACCTCGCGGTGACCGTTCAGGGGTCATCGTTGAGCCGTTACTGACGGATCAATGGTATGTGAAAATTGCCCCGCTTGCTGAGCCTGCAATTAAAGCGGTGAAAGATGGCGAGATTAAATTTGTACCTGAGCAATACAGCAACATGTACATGGCCTGGATGAACAACATCCAAGACTGGTGTATCTCGCGTCAATTGTGGTGGGGTCACCGTATTCCTGCTTGGTACGATGTAGATGGTAATGTTTATGTAGGTCGTGACGAAGCTGAAGTTCGTGCGAAAAACAATATCCTTGCCGATGTTCAATTAGACCAAGACGAAGACGTACTCGATACATGGTTCTCATCAGGTCTTTGGACATTCTCAACTTTAGGTTGGACTGGCGATGAAGCCAAAGATAAAGAAAACTATTTCTTAAATACTTTCCACCCGACTGATGTACTTGTGACTGGTTTTGACATCATCTTCTTTTGGGTTGCCCGTATGATCATGATGACCATGCACTTCATGAAAAATGAAGATGGTACACCGCAAGTTCCATTTAAAACTGTGTATGTACATGGTTTGGTGCGTGATGGCGAAGGTCAGAAAATGTCGAAGTCTAAGGGCAACGTGCTTGACCCATTAGACTTGATTGATGGTGTTGATCTTGAAACTTTAGTACAAAAACGTACCACTGGTTTGATGAACCCGAAACAAGCAGCGAAGATTGAAAAATCGACGCGTAAAGAATTCCCTGAAGGCATTCAATCTTACGGTACAGATGCGGTTCGTTTCACATTCTGTGCGCTTGCCAACACAGGTCGTGACATCAAGTTCGACATGAAGCGTGTTGAAGGTTACCGTAACTTCGCGAACAAAATCTGGAACGCAACCCGTTTCGTGATGATGAACTGCGAAGAACAAGTGATTGGTCAAGAAGTTCGTCAGGACCTTTGGGAATTGCCTGAACAGTGGATTGTAAGCCGTCTACAAAAAGCAGAACAAGCAGTGCAAACAGCATTTGCAACGTATCGTTTAGACTTGGCTGCACAAGCGATTTACGAGTTCATTTGGAATGAATACTGTGACTGGTATGTCGAGCTGACTAAGCCTGTTCTGAATGATGAAAATATCTCGGTAGAACGTAAAGCTGAAATCCGCCGTGTTCTTCTTGCTGTCATGGAAGCGTCTTTACGTTTGGCACATCCGTTGATGCCTTACCTAACAGAAGAAATCTGGCAAACCCTTGCGCCGAAGCTGAACATTTCTGGTGAAACGATTATGCTTGCACAGTACCCTATTGCTGACCAAGCATTGATTAACGAACAAGCTGAAGCTGATATGCAATGGCTGCAAGGTTTGATTGGTGCGGTACGTAACATCCGTGGTGAGATGGGTCTAGGTAATGCGCGTTTGTTGCCTGTTCTTCTGCAAAACACCACTGATGCTGAAAAAGCGCAGATCGCACGTATTGAACCGTTGTTTAAAGCATTGGCAAAAGTGGAAAGCATTACCTTCTTGGCTGATGGTGAACAACCACCATTGTCTTCTTCATCTGTAGTCGGTCACGTGTCTGTATACGTTCCAATGAAGGGTTTAATTGACCCTAAAGCGGAATTGGGTCGTCTACAAAAAGACTTAGACAAGGTTCAAAAGCAACATGACCAAATTGCCACTAAACTTGGCAATGAAGGTTTTGTCGCGAAAGCACCTGCTGCTGTGGTTGAAGGTGAGAAAGTTAAACTTGCTGAGTTTGCTGATCAGTTAGCGAAGATTAAAGCGAATATGGAGCAGATTGCGGCGCTTTAATGCTGTAGGTTGATTTAAAAAATCCCCTCTTAATGAGGGGATTTTTTAGTAGATATCCAAAACATTAATTAGATTTAAGAATTCTTGAGGATACTCACATTGTTCATTAATTGAACAAATAAACGCATTGAAAATTTTACTAGTAACCTCATCCAATTTCTGTTGTCTAATTGGATCTATAATTTTATTAATACCAAGATGTAACTCTAATTCCCTAACAAACTTATCAATTAAATATTTATTCATATACTGTGCACAGCTATTCGGTTTAGTGATTCGATTATCGTTCCACTCACCAACAATCGAATTAAAATCTAATGTTGTAGTACATAAATTTTGTCGATTTTGCTTTTGTCCTTCAAAGCTTTCATTCAGCTTAATGAAAGTTTCTGACCTGAAATTTGCTAACTCTGCGTCAAGCGTAGAAACCCAAGAATCAACAAAGGCACTCACATCATTTTCATAAAAATTTGATAATATCGATTTCAACTTTACTAAATCACAAAACATTGTGGATTCAATACAATATCCTGAATGACTAATCGCATTTGACGTAGTAATACCACGTGTATTCATCTTTGCCTTGAGTGCCGTCTTTGTCTCTACATCATGTATATCTCGGGTAAAATCTCTATCAAATAACGTTATCCACGTCTTATTCTTAAATAATTCACTAAGTGTTCTTTGGTTAAATTCAATTTTACTTAAGATATTATCTTTACCTCTTAGAGGGAAAAAAGATAATTTCTTGAATTTATTTTCTTTATTGAATAAATGACAATATTTTTTATATAACTTATCAATATATTTTTGATCATCATTCCCTTCAACGAAAATAATGTATTCTGCACAGCTTAATAATTCTAAAGGGATTAAAACTCCACCTAACTCATCTTTAATTCTTTTAAAAGCATCAAAATTAAGTGGTTTTAATTCTCTTGATAACAAATCCTCTTTATTCAAAAAGAAAACTTCACCTTCATTAGAGCTTGTTACAAATTGATCATTATGGCTAATAATAAAAAATTGATTAGATGTTTGATTACGAAGCTCTCTAAGAAGATTCACTTGTAATTTACTATGAATATGTGAATCTGGTTCATCTACTAATAATATTTTTAAAGGTGCATCTATATATTCTATAGTTGATAAAATTTCCAAAATTTGAAGAAATCCACTTCCCTGTAAGTATAATTCTTTAGGAATTCTGTCTCCAATTTTCACATCAATATGCACATATTCTTTTTTTTGTGCATCAACTTTTTTGGGTAGCTCTAACTCAACTGGACATTCCAAAATATTGCTTAGTGAGCTATTAAGAGCTGTTATCATATCTCTTTTTAAAATTAATTTATTACGAAGAGCTTCTTGAGAAGCACCACGCAATATTTTTCGATCCACTTGAGCTAAATTAAAATATGGTTCATTTTGGCTCACACTAGAAATAGGTCTAGTCTGGTAAATGAAAATTACTTCTGACAAATCTCTTTTTGTCGTGATATTTTTATAATCTTCTGCAAACTTATTAAATTCATCAATTTTTAAAATCTGCGTTCTTAAAAATGCATTTTCAATTTTGGTCGGTTTTTGAATTTTAAATCCTAGCTCATATTCATCTTCATTATTATTTGAAATAGTTAAAATGAGCTGTATATCCTCACTATCATTCAAGAAAATATCTGACTGGCTCTGAATTCTTAAAAAATCCAAATCTTTATAATTCAAATATCTATGATTTGCTGACTGATAAAATGAACCTTTATTTGCTTGGATGAATAAAGAATAACATTTTTCCCATAGGTGAATTGCTTCAAATAAACTTGATTTACCAATATTATTTTCCCCAATAATAATATTGAAATCAGGATTAGGATGGATAGTTACTTCTTCATATCCTTTAAAATTTTTCAGATATATTTTTGAAATTGATAAATCCATATCATACCCCTGATTATATAAATTCGAATAAAATACAGTAAATTATATAAATTACAATATCTTATTAAAAATTACCCCTAAATCCTTTCATATAAAGAGAGGATTAGGAAGAGGTATTTTTTAATTCAGTACATACTTGCTATAAATGCTCTAAAAACTTAGTTCGTTCAGCATCATATTCAATGGCATCATCCATTCCATGCTGACCACCATCCAACTCAATCACCAAACCAATTTCATGACAGTAAAAATCCACAATATACGGTTTAATCACATGCTAACGACGGAATTTAAGCCCCATAAAACGCTTGGCACGTAGCAGTTGCCACATCAGATGTTCTGCATCGGTGGCGGTGTGGCGCATGGATTTGGCGAATTGTAATAATTGGGGATCTATTTTCATTGTTATTTTCCCTCTCCCCCTTGCGAAGCAGTGCTTCTCATCCCATAGGGAGAGGGAACTTTCATTGTGACTTAATTATTGTTATTTAATTCCAATATTGAAATTCTAGCTTAAATTTATTCTGTAATAGATTTCCCCTCTCCTGAGCAAGTTTTAAAGCACTGCTTTAAAGCGAAGCGCAAGTGATGAGTATCCTCAGAATATATTCTGAGTGCGCAAGGGAGAGGTACTCCTTGTTAAGTTATAACATCCCATGCCTTAAAAACATCTCCAAGCCACTCACCTTTTTGATATACATCAACCGTTCTTTTTCCACTTTAATCTGCTGTTTGATGGCTGAAGTATCTTCATCAATTTGCTTATACAGGTCAGCAATTTGAACCTTGCCTTTCGACTTTTTCACCGCAATTCTGGTTTTATCCGACCACACCAAAGTCTCAATTAATGCATCAATTTGACCTTGTAATGTCTGACTCTGCGCATCCAGAGCCAGTTGATAAAACTTCAGTTGCTCAGCATTCAAACCTTTTTGTGAAGGATCCCGGTCTTGCTCGATCTGCAGCTGCATTTTCAATAAAGTGAATAAATCCTGCTTTTCATAAGCCGCATTGGCATGTTGCAATAACTCTGTCTTTTTTATTTTTTTTATATCGTTCGATTCACGGTCAGGATGGATGATGGCAGCAATTTTTAAATAGACCGTTTTCAATGACTGCTCTGCCAGTTTTGTAGCCTGCGCCTGTTTTTCCTGCTGACGTTTTAGTCTGGCTTGCTCACGTGCCTGTTGAAAATGTTCAGCATTCCATTCTTCAAAATCATCTGTATCAGTCGGATCTAAACCATTTTGGTCTTCAAAGAATCGTTCTAGTTCATTTGTTTTGTTTTGGCTTTTTCTGAATTGGGCATGTTCATTCAGCTGCTGATAGTAATTATAAATTTCATTGACTTTAATGGCTTGTTGCATCGACATTGCCTGTGAATCTTTTAAGTAAGCGGCAAGGGATTGAATTTTTTCATCCATTACCACGATCTCGGCCTTGGAAAATTCTGCCTCATGCAGATGCTGCCATAACTGTTCAAGCTGCGCGAACAAAACACCATGCAATTCATGATAAACCGGTATGAAAGTTTGCTGTGTATATTGTCGAATCTCTTGTTCAGCCTGCTGCCACTGTGCAAGCTCCAGCTTCTGCTGTTCAATTTTATCAATCAGGCGATCCAGCTTTTTCTGCTGTGGCGAAAGCGCTGTGAATGGCTGAATGATGGTTTTTAAATTGAAAGACATGATATTCAAGATAAGCAGGACAGAGTGCTCAGTTTAACGGTTTTATCGGCCAGATGTATGTCAGTTATCGACACAAATATACACCCTATACCAATAAATTTTGTTTAATATCAATAAATATGGAAATCGCTTCAATCATCACTGGGCTGAAAGGAGATTCAGATGGCGACTCAGGCAGATTTAATCTTTAATCAGGAACTGGCTGCGTGGGTACAAGCGCTGGGGTCTGTGTTTGCAATTTTTGTCGCCATTAGTGTGCCCTTATATTTAAATCATCTGGCGCAAAATCGCGATAACGCCTTACAAGACATGCAAAAACAAAAATTCTTTGTCACGATGCTGCCAACGCTGTATCGCATTCGGCGCTATAGTGCTGACTTTATTGAACAAATGCAGTCACATCAACAAAGTACTCAAAATATCCTGCATACCTTGGAAACTGAATACCTGGAACTGATTCCAGTCTTTTCTAAAGAGCTGCATATATTTGTACACAGTCAAATTTATGACCCAAACCTGAATCAATTGGCATTTGAGCTGTTTCATTCCGAAGAAATTCTGCAACAACATTTATTACAGCCTGAAAACCGGAAGCAGCTCAAGCATCAGGCTTTACTGACTCAACATAGCCAACATATTCATGATGTCAGCCGTCAGCTGATTAAAAAGATTGAAGAGAGCCATCACCTACACTCTTAGATTGCCTGCTTAAAGCAGTATTATGTAGGTGAATGACTCAAATAAAATGATTATTCCACAATCACACGACCATTTAATGGCTGTACCGGACGGTTATTCGGATGCCCCATCAATTTGGAAAATTCAGCGATCTGTTTGGCTGAAGCCTGCTGGATCTCTTTTAGAATCAGCCAGCGCACACCTTCTGAGCAAGGTGGCGTGGTCAAAGAACCACTAAAGCGGTAATAATCCAGATTTTTAGGTAACAACTGATTGACTGGTTGTGGTGTCTTTAACACAACTTTTTCACCCTGCTTTTTCGGCAAACGGTTCCACATGCGTTTTAGCATCTGACTGTCCTGCCCCTGCTCGAACATCATGCCAACTACTGCCAGCTCACCGTCCGCATTGGCATGTACAAAATGGATTTCTAAAGGATAGCTTTTACCTTTAATCAGGTTTTCACTCGGACTATGCAGATGGAACTGTTTCAGCTCAAAACGCTCACCATCCAGTTCCAGTTCTCCCCCTTCGGCAAAATCTACCTGAATGGTATGACCTTTATTTTCAATAGCATGAATCATGGTGTTATAGCTAAATTTAAGCGGTTCCAGTTGCGCTTTTACTGTCCGCTCAATATTAATTGGCGACTGATATACACCATCACAGGCAGCATATTTCTGACTTAAATTTGACCATTTTTCAGGCTGCGTATAGCCCCAACTGGCGTCTGCATAGCCTGTTGTACTCAAACCAAGCACCGTTAAAAATGTGAATATTTTTTTCACAATATTGTCCCTCTTAGAACCGTCATCAAGAATTTTTCATTTATAAAACAATTTTTTAGCTTTATCACTTACTATTTTTCAGGGCACAAACTACAGATTTTTACTCAATTTGGGTGATTCATTTACAATTTTCCAAACACCCAAGCCAACAATAAGCCGCTTAATCAAAATTTATTAATTATATTTCAATGAGATAATTATTCTAATCCATCAAAAAGAATACTTGAAAAATGTGATTTTACTCACAATCAGAATGGTGAATATTTATACAATATTTACATGAAACTTCTATCTTATTTTCGATAATCCCGAGAATAGAATAATAATTAAGATCGTTTTATTTTTTAATAATCTATCGCCTATTCATAAACTTACACAAACACAGCAGTAAATAAACCGGCTGGATTGCTAGACTCGGTGCAACGCATAAAATAGGAGCCGCCGAATGGATTGGGCCTCAATCTTTATTCAGGATACAACTTGGGCATTTGCATCAGAGATTTTGCTGCGTTGTATGTTGATGTACATCATGATTATCCTGTTTTTACGTCTGACAGGAAAACGTGGTGTGCGGCAACTTTCGATCTTTGAAGTTGCGATCATTCTGTCCTTGGGCTCAATTGCCGGCGACCCGATGTTTACTGAAGATATTCCTCTGATTCAGGCTGTTCTGGTCATGTCGGTGATTATCTTGATGTATCGCCTGACCACCTGGCTGATGATGAAATATCAATGGTTTGAAGACCTACTGGAAGGCAAACCAATTTATATCGTGGAAAATGGTGTACTGGTCATCGAAGAGATTAAAAAAGGCAAAATGTCACATGATGAATTCTTTGCCGAAATGCGCCAGCAAGGTGTTGAACATCTCGGTCAGGTGCGTACCGGTTTACTGGAAACTGATGGCAAATTCAGTGTGTTATATTTTAGTGATGATCAGGTGAAATACGGCCTACCGTTATTTCCTAAAACCTGCTCGATCGTCGAACAGGTGCAAGCAGAGCGTTTATATGCCTGTATTTACTGTGGTCAGGTTCAAAACCTGGTCAAAGCGACACAACAATGTCCTCGCTGCGACTCCTCGCAATGGGCTGAAGCGATGAACTGTACGCGTATCACTTAAATTAAACCTGATTCAGCCGTTGTAAATGCGTGAAAATTTCAGGTAATTGCTGAATTTTATATTGAATTTCTTTGGCATCAGGATGAAAACCCTGCATCCACAAGGCATGCATGCCGGCACTCTTAGCTCCCTGTATATCATTCACCGGATGATCGCCAAGATATAAACAATATTCAGGCAGGACATCCAGGCGCGCTGCTGTAATCTGGAAAATTTCTGGCTGTGGTTTGCTAAAACCGACTAAACCCGAACTGATGATTTCCTCGAAATAATCGGCAATGCCCAAACCTCGAATGGTATTTAAACGGGTGTCATGTCCACCATTCGAAACAATTGCCAATTGATAGCCTTGAGATTTTAACTGCTCTAGCACCTGCTTGGCATCCGGCATTTCTACAGCGCAGCGACCAAACTGGCTAAACCAGAACTGTGCCAGCTCATCTATGCTGGGTGGATTTAACCAAGATAGCTCCTGTAATAATGCATAAGCTGCCGAAGCCCCGATGCTGCCATGCGTTAGCAATTCCTTTTTAGGATAACCGCCATTATCGATGCGTCTTACAATCTCGATAATTTTTTCTGGTTCGACCTGTGCAAATGCAGACGCATAATATTCTGCCAGATAGCAGCTATAGGCTTGGGCCGTTAGATCACGATGGGTCAAGGTATTGTCGAGGTCAAATAAAACAGCTTGAATGGTCACATGCAAATCCAAACATAAAATTAAGCTTATGTTAGCAAGTTTCACACAATACACCTCTATTCATCAGCACTAAGCTTGGCATAAAAAGGGATAAACTGTAGCAGCAAGAATTTGCTTGGATATTTATTATTTTTGTCGAATATTTATATAAAAAATCCCACCGATTGGTGGGATTTTTTATTAAGCGTTATATCATCAATTAGAAGCTATATTTGCTCATTAAACCAATACGGTTATCTTTGAATTTATCATTATTAAAGTCTTTACGCTCACCATTGACATACTCAACACCAAACTCAAGTGGTTTAACCGGTGAATACACCAAGTTTAACCACGCTTGTTGTACCTTTTTGTTTGCAGTAGCATTGATGAGGTCTGCATAGTCTGAATCTTTATCAGCAAACAATGCACCATAACCAACTGAGGTTTTTAAGTTAGGTAAAATGCTGTAGGTTAAGCCCGTTTGTACCGCCCAAATTTCATTTTGCTCAATATTGCGGTTATCTTCATCATCTACGAATGCACTGTCGGCATTGGTACCATACAAAATACCGTTCACACCTTTGGTATAGCTAACATCTAGCGTCGCTTTTAAAGGCTCAAGCACTTGATAGGTTGTACCTGCAGCTAGACCCCAACCTGCTTTACGCTTGTTAATGTTTTCATCTTTAGTAACTTCAACTAAAGCACGTGCAGATGCATTGCCTTTTTTGTCATCAAAGTTGTGTGCCAATTTAGCAGTCAATGTTGGTACGCTTGATTTGATGTCTGCAGCAGTTGAGTTTGGCTTTTCTGCAGCCAGGAACAACTGTGTTGCAGGAGATAAATCAAAACCATAACGAATCATTGGTAGACGGGTAGTACCCCCACCGACGTTGGTGCTGAAGTCAATCATAAACGGTGCATGATTTGACAAGAAGGTAGATTGTGTTTGACCAATCAACCAATTTTTATAGGTTAAATATGCTTGACGTACACGGAATGAATCGTTAGTACCTGCAAAATCACTTTCAAGTTTACCGCCAATCTCTGCACCTTCAACATTGGTTTTAAAATCTAAACCTATTCGTGTTGTTTTTGCTGTTGCAACGAACTTGTCATTCGTTTGACCATTGGTTTTTGCAACATCAGAGAAGTCACCTGATGAACCTTCAATGATATAGTTCGCATCACCACGAACGAAACCATATAGCTTCACTTCAGTATCTGATTTTGTACTTAGGGCTTTCGGTGCAGCTGCTGATTGTTGTGGGGTTGCTTTGACTTGTTCTATTTGCACTGCTTGAGTTTGCTGAACTTGTTGCTGCTGTAATACTAATGCTTTTAGTGCTTCAATTTCTTGGCGCAGCTGCTTGATTTCTTTTTGCTCTTGTGTTTCAGCATGTGCAACAGTCCCCAGCATCAATGTTGCTACTGCCACTGCTAATCCTTTAGCTAAAAACTTTCTTGTTAAAACTTGACTCATTACATTCTCCATAGTGAACAAATGTTCACTGGCATTGAAAGTTCGGTGATTTCAACTGAAACCTATACCGTGTGGAATATCTATAATTATGAAATAGCTTGGTTGTGATCCCGAAAGATAACTCACGCAATATATGTCGAGTTAAAAGCTCAGGCATCATGTCACGTATTTGACTGCACTTACATTTTTAACCCTAGCTACACAACAAGCCACTTGAAAACATCAAGAATTTAACAACTTTCGAATCAGTTTGAAATCATTTTTATCTCATACTTTTATCTATAATATGTATTAACCATACTTTTAAAACAGATCGCTTCTTTTTCAGCCAGCTTTCATTCATATTTCATGATGACTGCAATTGTTGATCTATTCTTCCCCAAAATAGGATAGGCAATAAAAGCACTATGCTGATACAGACAATATAGGTTAAATATTTTGCATAGCCTAAATAATCCCCTGCTACCCCACTCAACATATATAAGCCACCACTTACCGTCGCCATAATTGAAACTTGAAAGGTAAAATCAGTCCCCGCCAAATGCTTACGGCTGTATTGCATGATGAGAGTCAGCATGACTACCAACAGCATGGCTGAAACCAGATCTTCTGCTGCATTAATGGTATAGATCAGCCAGTTTTCGACCTTAAGCTGGGCTTCATATTGTGCTGCCAGCCAGGCATAAGCAATTAAAGTCAGTATTTTGAGCACCGAAAAAGACATTAAACAATAACGACGTGAAAAGAACTTCAGGCAATAGCCTGCCAGACCTGCTCCGATCAGGGCAGCACCTGCGCCCAGCATGGTCACGTACATACCAATCTGAGTAAAGTTCAGACCCAGATCGACCATTAAAGGCTTAAGCAAAGGGCCAGATAGCCCATCTGCGACTTTAAATGTCAGCAAGACCAGTAACCAGCAGCGCAGGCTTGGATGCGTATAAAAATACCGAAAATAGGCTTTGATTGTGAATCGAGTGGAAGTAGTAATTTGCTCAGACGCGACCGAGTGATGCTGTGGCTCTTTAAATTTTAAAACAGGCAGTGTATTTAGAAAAACCAGTGCAGCCAAAAGTAGAAAAGTGCTTTGCCATTGCAACAGGTCTAAAAACAGTAAAATAGCACCACCACCGACAATAAACCCCAAACGTGATCCAATCACCTGAAAGGTATTACCCCAATGCTGCTGTTCATTTTTCAGAATATTGACGGCCAGTGCATCGGTAGCAATATCCTGTGTCGCCCCTACGCCATTCATAAACAGTAATGCCATAAAAAAGGCCAACAGATAGACCGGCTGATCCAGAGCCTGAATGGGTAAAAAGGACAAGGCAATCAGTACCACGACAGAAAGCAATTGCAGCGGAATAATCCAGCTTCGATAATGTCCGATAGAACCAGAACCGAAGCGGTCGACCAATGGCGCCCAAAACACCTTGATTGACCAGGGGAGCATAAGCAGCCCAAAGCCACCGATCTGGGCCAGAGAAACCCCTTCCGCCCGTAAAATCACTGGCAAAGCATGGGTCATAAATCCGACCGGCAGCCCCTGTGCCCAATACAGGGAAAATAACAAAATGTAGCTATTCCGCATATTCGGCATGCTGGGTCCTTAATCGGCAAAACAGTCAGAAATCATTCAACAAGCTGGACATTTTGCCAATGAAAAACATCAAGTAAAAGCCTAATATCATTAAAAATAAAGAAAAATATGTTTCAGGAAGAGACTTTTATCATGACTACAAAGCACTTTCCAGTACTGCCACCTCTGGTTCCCGGTCGGGGCAGTCGACTCAGCCGTTATTTTTTTAAACGGATTTTTTTAGCCCAAGGCTGGCAGCTCGAAGGCGAATTTCCTGATTTACCTAAAGCTGTTGCAATTATTTCTCCGCATACCTCGAATATTGATGCCTGGCATGGTTTTGTTGCGCTCTTAGCTATCGGGTTAAAGGTCACTATTTTTGGTAAAGACAGCCTGTTCCACACGCCGTTAAAGCCATTACTCGAATGGATCGGTGTGATTCCGGTGGTTCGGGACAGCCCACAAGGTCATACCCAGCAGATCGTGGAAATCATCCGGCAAAAACCCCAGATCTGGATCGGCATGGCACCTGAGGGTTCGCGTAAAGCGCCAGAGAAAATCCGCAGTGGCTTTTATCATATTGCCAAGCAGGCTGGCTTGCCCATTGTGATGCTGGCGTTTGATTATGATATTAAGACTATTCATATTCTGGGAGTGTATCAACCTACAGACAATTATGAACATGATTTGGCTCAGATTTATGCCCATTATCAAGGCAAGATCTCGGCAAAAAATCCGCAGTGGATTGCCAGACCGTTACAAAAGCTGTTGAAAAAAGACTAGGCAAAATCCTGTTTTTTTGCTCTGATAGCTTATATTTTGATGATTTAGTGATCATTTTCTACAATGAAATTAGCTTCTTATGCTCTGATTGGCTGTCTTGGCCTCAGTCTGGCTGCCTGTGATAAAGCCAGTAAAACCACACCGACTCCTACCCCGCTTCAAGCTCGCGAGCCCGTAATTGCAATTGCGCTGGGGGGTGGCGGTGCCAAAGGCTTTGCCCATATTGGCGTGATTAAGGTGCTGGAATCGCACGGCATTAAACCGAAAATTGTTACAGGCACCAGTGCCGGCAGTTTTGTCGGCAGTCTGTATGCCAGTGGCAAATCGCCTTATCAGTTACAGCAAATTGCCTTGAACTTTAAGGAATCGGACATCCGTGATTTAACCTTGAACCGGCAAGGAATTATTGCCGGACAAAAGTTACAGGATTTCGTCAATAAAAATGTGGCAAATAAACCGATTGAACAGTTCCCAATCCGATTTGCTGCGGTGGCGACCCGTCTGGACACTGGACGCAAGGCAGATTTTATTAAAGGCAATGCCGGACAGGCGGTACGCGCCTCTTGCAGTATTCCCAATGTATTTGTCCCGGCCACGATTGGTGGTCTGAAATATGTCGATGGTGGGCTGGTCAGTCCGATTCCGGTGAAAACTGCCAGGGATATGGGTGCCGATCTGGTGATTGCAGTGGATATTTCTGCACGTCCTGACAGCAACAAAGCTGTAAATATGTGGGGTCTGCTGGATCAGACCATTAATATTATGGGCCAGCAAAGTATTAATGAAGAACTGAAGCAGGCCAATGTCGTGATTCAGCCCAAAGTGGGTCATATCGGTACTCTGGATTTAAAGGCCAGCAATGAGACCATCCTCGAAGGTGAAAAAGCCACGCAATTGAAAATTCGTGCCATCCAGAAAATGATTACTGATTTCAAACAGTCTCCTGCCGCATTTAAACCGGCACCTGCTGCGAAATTCTAAGGTACGAATTTTTTATATTCATCTGAACCGGCATCTGTTACATTGGGCTTAATCACATAATGATGATTAATTAAACACTTAGCGATATAGGTCACGATATGGAATTTGTTATTGAACCCTGGCACTGGTTTGTATTAGGCGTTTTGCTGATTCTTTCGGAATTGCTTCTACCCGCTTTTGCTGCCCTGTGGTTTGGTATCGGCGCCATTTTAGTGGGCATTTTATACTGGATGTTCCCGATGATGGGACTGACCACCCAGATCCTGACCTGGATTGCTCTATCCATCCTCTGTACGCTGGCATGGTTTAAATTTATCAAGCCACTTTCGATTGATAAAACCAAAGCTGGTCTGTCTCGTGAAGCGACGATTGGCCAGATTGGTATGGTCATTCAAACCAATCTGGAAAATGAACAAATCAGAGTACGTTTCCCGATGCCGGTTTTAGGCTCAGATGAATGGGAATGTCGTACTCTGGATCAGGTTCAGGTCGGTGACCGTGTTCGCGTCGTGGATATTCTGGGGAATGATCTGGTGGTTCAACCCCACAGCACACATTATCAAAATGAAAAAGGTGAATAAGATATGTCTGGTGGAACTATAATTGTTATCGCATTTTTGGCCTTTGTGGCGATTACGATTTTTAAAGGGGTACGTATTGTCCCGCAAGGTTATAAATGGATCGCACAACGCTTGGGCAAATACCATACGACGCTGAATCCGGGTCTGAATTTTGTCATTCCGTATATTGATGAAGTGGCTTATAAAGTCACCACCAAAGATATTGTGCTGGATATTCCTTCACAGGAAGTGATTACCCGTGATAATGCCGTGTTACTCATGAATGCGGTGGCCTATATCAACCTGACCACACCTGAAAAAGCGGTCTACGGCATTGAAAACTATTCTTGGGCAATTCAAAACCTGGTACAAACCTCATTACGTTCGATTGTCGGTGAAATGGATCTGGATGATGCCCTGTCATCACGTGATCATATTAAAGCACGTTTAAAATCCAGTATTTCCGATGATATCTCGGACTGGGGTATCACGCTTAAAACCGTTGAAATTCAGGATATTAAACCTTCAGTCACCATGCAAACCGCGATGGAAGAACAGGCCGCTGCTGAACGTCAACGTCGTGCGACCGTGACCAAAGCTGATGGTGAAAAACAGGCTGCCATTCTGGAAGCGGATGGTCGTCTGGAAGCATCGCGCCGTGATGCAGAAGCACAGGTGGTTCTGGCTGAATCTTCACAACGTGCGATTGATATGGTGACTTCGGCAATTGGTAGTAATGAAATTCCGGTTGCCTATTTACTCGGTGAGCAATATATCAAGGCCATGCAAGATATGGCCAAATCACCGAATGCCAAAACGGTGGTCTTGCCTGCAGACGTGCTGAACACGATTCGAGGCGTGATGGGTCGTCCGCCTCAGTAAAAATTTTCATTTTCAAATCCATAGGCAGCGTATTCGCTGCCTATTTTTCGTTTAAACACGAAAATCTCAGCAAAGATTTGGAATTTATGCTTAAATTTCGCGTTATTTTTTGAAATCCTTTGGGCTTTGATGCCAGATCTGTGTTTCGCCACAGCATTTATCATCAAGATAAGTCCTTATTCGATTACTGTCCAACTCGAAAATGGATACCGTATGAGCTCCCTAAATCCAACGTTAATTACCTTTCTTTTTTATATTGTCGCCATGGTGGTGATCGGCCTGATGGCTTATCGTGCGACCACAAACTTTTCCGATTACATTTTAGGGGGCCGTCGTTTAGGTAGTTTTGTTACTGCACTTTCCGCTGGAGCTTCCGATATGAGTGGCTGGCTGCTGATGGGCCTGCCCGGTGCAATTTATCTTTCCGGTTTGTCGGAAATGTGGATTGCCATTGGCCTGATTATTGGTGCCTGGCTCAACTGGTTACTGGTCGCTGGCCGTCTGCGGGTACATACCGAAGTTCAGCACAATGCCCTGACCCTGCCAGATTATTTTTCTAACCGCTTTAATGACCAGAAAAAAATCCTGCGTATTGTTTCGGCTTTCGTGATTCTGATTTTCTTTGCGATTTACTGCGCTTCAGGCATGGTGGCCGGTGCGCGCCTGTTCGAAAGCATGTTTGGCATGTCTTATACGACGGCACTGTGGATCAGTGCCATTGCCACCATCAGCTATGTATTTATTGGCGGTTTCCTCGCGGTCAGCTGGACTGACACGATTCAGGCCGGCCTGATGATCTTTGCGCTGTTGCTTACCCCAATTGTGACCCTGCTGACCTTCTCCGACATGTCTCAAGTCACCTTGGCGCTTGAAGCGGCACGTCCACAGGCCATGAGCCTGGTCGGTGACTTAAGTACGGTGGCCATCCTGTCTCTTATGGCTTGGGGCCTGGGTTATTTTGGTCAGCCACATATTCTGGTGCGCTTTATGGCAGCAGATTCAGTCAAGTCAATTCCAAATGCACGCCGTATCGGCATGACCTGGATGATTCTCTGCCTCGGTGGTGCCGTGGCTGCCGGCTTCTTTGGTATTGCCTATTTCCAGCAACATCCGGAACTGGCCAGTGTGGTGAATGCCAATCCTGAAACTGTATTTATGGAATTGACCAAAATTCTGTTCAACCCATGGATTGCCGGTATTGTCCTGGCTGCGATTTTGGCTGCGGTAATGAGTACTTTAAGCTGTCAGCTTCTAGTCTGCTCAAGTACGCTGACAGAGGATTTTTATAAATCCTTCCTGCGCAAAAATGCATCTCAAAAAGAACTGGTTTGGGTTGGCCGTTTTATGGTGCTGCTGATTGCCCTGCTGGCAATCTGGATGGCGGGTAATCCTGAATCGAAAGTGCTGGGTCTGGTCGCTTATGCCTGGGCCGGTTTTGGTGCTGCATTTGGCCCGCTGATCATTCTGTCCCTGTTCTGGAAACGCATGACTTTGAATGGTGCCTTGGCAGGTATGATTATGGGTGCAGTGATGGTGATTTTATGGAAAAACCTGTTCGCAGCAACAGGTGTCTATGAAATTATCCCGGGCTTTATCTGCTCATTCATTGCCATCATTGTAGTGAGCTTGATGGGTAAAGTACCTACGGCTGAAATTACCGATCGTTTTGAACAGGCTGAACGTCTGTATAACGAAACCAAATAAAATTAACGATCAAAAAAAGCGGACTTTAAAATCCGCTTTTTTAATACCTGAACAATCACTCAAAATAAAAACAATGAACAGATTCAAGCATTTTAATTTTTACGCTGAAGTAAAAACTGGGTGATAGAGATCAGCTCTGCCGCCTGATCATCAAAATGAGCAAGTGCGGCTAAGGCCTGATCATGCAATTGCTGTGCATAGGCTTTGGCCTGTTCCAGCCCCATCAAGGCAGGATATGTCGATTTTTCTACCTGCTCATCCTTGCCAGCTGTTTTACCCAACACTTCGGTATCAGAAATAATATCCAGAATATCGTCCTGCACCTGGAAGGCCAGACCAATCGCCTGTCCAAACTCACGCAGTTTTGGAATCGCCAGATCTGTACCTTCAAAGATTGTGACCGCCGCCATCATGATCGCAGCACTCATCAAGGCACCGGTTTTATTACGATGAATGGTTTCTAATACTTCCTGATCAATTTTTTTGCCTTCGGACTGCAAATCCAACACCTGACCATTGACCATTTTCGAAGAGGCTGTGGCCAGAATCTGCATTTGTTTTAGCACAATCGAAGCATCTACCGCAGGACCTTGATCAAACAGACGACTGCCTAAAATTTCAAAGGCCATCGACTGTAGAATATCACCTGCCAAAAGCGCGGTATCTTCACCATAAGCCACATGACAGGTCGGCTGACCACGGCGCAGCAAATCATTGTCCATACACGGCAGATCATCATGTGCCAGTGAATAACAATGGATAAATTCAATCGCAACCGCCGCACGGCGTACCGCCGCGGTATTCTGATTCGGTTTCAGTGCTGCTGTGGCATAGCATAATGCTGGACGAACACGCTTCCCTCCCAGCATCACGGCATGATGCACCGCCGACTTTAAAGGTTCAGGAATGGCAAAGGCATCTAGGGCTGTCAGTAAATCTTGTTGAATACGATGTTGTGCTTGAGTCAATGCATGGATTGATACGTCAGTAATAGATGACACATTTGCCTCGAATACATAGTCCGGAAGGATGAAAATAACAAGTTTGAGCCACTTGTCCTGATAAGCACTATTGTACCTACAATCGCCTTGAATTTTCAGCTTTATCTGTGGATTGATTTAAAGCAGCAATAGATATCAAAATATGTTCCGCCGATAAAACCACTGCCGCGACAGCGCTACTGTCCCAGAGTTGAAGTGCTTGGATTTATCAAGTGCCTGTGGCAGGGATGCCACACATTACCCATCACCACAGGACGTCGTGTATGGGCAATAAGAGACCTTTGCCTACCTTGGGTCTTTCCAAAGTAGGATTTCACCTGCACAAATCCATTTAAACTTTTAAAGGAAAGATGAGGCTGGACAATATCTACCTCTAAATATAAACAAGTTTAGATATTTAAACGTATTCTCTGATAGCTTTTATTACTTCCTACCATGCCAACGATAGCTGAGTCAAAATTTTGGCCAGTAATGGTCACAACAGTAATTTTCTCAGGCTAAATAATGGGTAGGTAAATCAAACTAGAGCAAAACATCTTCAGGAACGCGTACCCAACCTTCCATCAACACACGTGCACTGCGACTCATGATGGCTTTTTTCACTTTCCACTCTCCATTTTCCTGACTTGCTTGTGCGCCTACTCTTAAAGTCCCCGAAGGATGGCCAAAACGCACGGCTTCACGCTCTACACCGCCTGCCACCCGATTCACCAGAGTCCCCGGAATGGCTGCCGCCGTACCAATTGCCACCGCAGCTGTGCCCATCATGGCATGATGCAGTTTCCCCATAGACAAGGCACGAACCAGAATATCGGCATCTGCTTCGGCAACCACCTTGCCACTTGATGAGGTATAAGTTTTGGATGGCGCTACAAAAGCGATTTTTGGGGTGTGCTGACGGTTAGCTGCTTCGCTAATGTCCTGAATCAATCCCATCTGCTTCGCAGCATAAGCACGAATGGTTTCAAACTTTGCCAGCGCTGCCGCATCATTATTCATATGATCCTGAAGCTCGGTGCCGTTATACCCCAAATCTCCCGCATTCAAAAACACGGTGGGAATGCCGGCATTAATCATGGTGACTTCAAAACTGCCAATATTGGGAACTTCCAGCGTATCGACCAGATTACCTGTCGGAAACATCGAACCGCCTTCGCCATCATCATCGGCAGGATCTAAAAACTCGATCTGTACTTCGGCTGCCGGAAAAGTCACACCATCCAGTTCAAAATCGCCCAACTCCTGAACTTGACCATTTCGCATTGGTACATGCGCAATAATGGTTTTTTGAATATTGGCCTGCCAGATGCGGACTGTACACAGCCCATTTTCCGGAATACGTGATCTATCAATCAGATCATTAGAAATGGCAAAAGCTCCCACTGCTGCGGTGAGATTACCGCAATTACCACTCCAGTCCACAAAAGGACGGTCAATTGCCACCTGACCAAATAAATAATCTACATCATGATCGGCCTGCTGGCTTTTTGACAGAATCACGGTCTTGCTGGTGCTTGAACTGGCGCCGCCCATACCATCGATCTGTTTAGCATAAGGATCTGGGCTACCAATCACGCGCAGCAGAAGCTGATCACGAATCCGGCCGGCCTGTTGTGCTTCTGCGGGCAAATCATGCAGCTTAAAAAAAACGCCTTTACTGGTGCCTCCACGCATATAGGTTGCAGGAATCTTGATTTGGGCTGCAAAACTCATGAATTGTTTCATCCTTTGGCTTGTCTTTGTTTTGGTAAAAGTTATGGAATACTTATGAGAAGAGTATAATCGCTTTAAAGCCAAGGAAGTTCAGTGTTCCGACCTAAGTATAAAAAATCAGCATTCGTATCAGAGCAAAAAAACAGGAAACTCATCAGTTACAATGTCAATAAAATTAATATATTGATTCAGTTATCTTTTATTTAATTTATTTTTATAATTTTTTATTATAAATCTGATAATAATATTTCATTCAAAGTCTTGCACTAGGTTTCTGAACTTTGTTCCATTACAATCTTTATACTTATTTTTTCCATTGTCGGGCTGAACACTTTGAATAACGAGTCTTCACAACTTCAGCGTGGCTTAAAGAACCGTCATATTCAGTTGATCGCCATGGGCGGTGCAATTGGCACAGGCTTATTCTTAGGTTCCGCACAGGTGATCCAATCTGCGGGTCCTTCTATTATTTTGGGCTA
This sequence comes from Acinetobacter sp. F-1, assembly GCF_022869025.1. Taxonomy (NCBI): domain Bacteria; kingdom Pseudomonadati; phylum Pseudomonadota; class Gammaproteobacteria; order Moraxellales; family Moraxellaceae; genus Acinetobacter; species Acinetobacter sp. F-1. The sequence goes on from NZ_JAJKFX010000001.1 coordinate 360,699, forward strand.
TGCCATTGGTGGCTTGATTGCATTTTTAATCATGCGTCAATTGGGTGAGATGATTGTTCATGAACCTGTCGCAGGTTCATTCAGCCATTTTGCTTATAAATACTGGGGCAAGTTCCCCGGTTTCCTTGCGGGCTGGAACTACTGGATTTTATATATCCTGGTGGCCATGACCGAACTTACTGCCGTTGCGAAATATATTAACTATTGGTGGCCTTTTATTCCAGCTTGGGCATCGGTACTGTTTTTCTTTATCGTGATTACCCTGGTCAACCTCGGCAATGTGAAATTCTACGGTGAATCAGAATTCTGGCTTTCAATCATTAAAGTGACTGCAGTTATCTCGATGATTGTCTTCGGTTTATATCTAATCTTGACTGCAGATGCTTCCTCGACTGCGTCTTTCAGTAATTTATGGACTGCAGGTGGTTTCTTCCCGAATGGCTTTGAAGGTCTGTTCTTCATGCTGGCCTTCCTGATGTTTGCCTTCGGTGGGATTGAACTGATCGGTATGGCAGCAGCAGAAGCTGAAAATCCAGAGAAGACCATTCCGAAAGCGATTAATCAGGTGGTGTTCCGTATCCTGATTTTCTATGTGGGTGCATTGACGATTCTGTTATCACTGGTGCCTTGGAATCAGCTTGAGCTAGGTGGTCTGGATAAAAGTCCATTTGTAATGATTTTCAGTCAACTGGGCATTGGCTGGGCAGCACACTTACTGAACTTTATTATTTTAACGGCTGCACTGTCTGTCTATAACAGCGGTATGTATGCCAATAGCCGTATGCTCTATGGTCTGGCTCAGCAAGGAAATGCACCTAAAGTCTTCATGCAAGTGAATAAACAAGGTACTCCGATTCCTGCGGTATTGTTTTCTGCCGCGCTGATTTTCGGTTGTGTATTACTTAACTACTTTGTTCCTGAAGATGCATTAAGCCACTTGATTTATATTGTGGTCGGTGCGTTAGTGTTGAACTGGGCGATGATTACGCTGACCCATCTCAAATTCATTCAGAGCATGAAGAAGCTCGGCCAAAAGACTTCCTTCCCTGCGCTGTGGTCTCCGGCGGGTAATATTTTGGTTCTTGGTTTTATTTTCACGATTCTTTACATCATGTGGACGCAAGGATTCCAAGAATCAGTATACATGCTGCCGATCTGGATCGTAGTCATGTTAGGTTTGTTTAAGTTACTTAAGCCTAAAAATACCTAGACAACTCCTGTAGCTATGAGTCCTTAAAAGTTATTGCTTCGGCAATAACTTTTTTTTGTATTTTTTACAGTACAATAGCCTTCTTTTCGCGCCCTTAGCTTAACTGGATAGAGCAGTTGCCTCCTAAGCGACCGACGTGGGTTCGAGTCCCGCAGGGCGCACCATCCTTTCAAAATGTGATCTATACTTCAAAAAATTAGCGTTAATCTTCATATTTTTAGAATATTTTTTATACAAAAAATCATTTTTTCTTCATTATTTTATTTCTTTTACTTTCAAATACTTATTTCAAAATTAGGCTATTTTTTGGTGTAAAAACTCTATTTTGATGCTTTTTTAGACTAATTAGTTTTTTCTAGAGCATTTACTCTTATTTTAATTGTGCTATTTTTGTCACATGGAGTAACAAATGATTGCGGATAAATACCCGAAATCTCCAAGAATTTAATAAGTGCAAACAACAACGCCAGATATAAATTTGTACCTCAAGGAAAGACGTAAATGAAATTAAAAACATTAACTACTGCAATGATTCTCGCAACTGTACCAATGACGGGTGCATTTGCAGCAGCTCTAGATCGTTCAGGCCAATCTATTGCAGCCTTCCTGCAACCGGGTAACTATTTTGAAGCAGGTATTTCTGTTCTAGACCCATCTGTATCTGGTAAAGAAGCTGGAACAAGTGATACTCGCCGTAATATTAGTGATATGGCGGGTGATTATTATTTTCCAAGTGCTGCTTTAAAATTTCAGCCAACCAGCAAATTTTCAGTTGGTATTTTATATGACCAACCGTTTGGAGCAGATGCTACCTATACAGGTAATAACGTATTTGTTTCCGATTCTACGAATACAATTTTAGCTCCTGACGCGTTAGCAGATATTCGTGACTCAACTATCGAAACAAATGTAGCCGCAAACCTTCCTGGAGCACTAGCAGCCAACTTGACTGCTGGAGTAAATGGTGAAGTAGCTAGACGTGCAGCTGCTTTAGTTGCAGCAGGCCAGGCACCCACTCAAGCTATTGCAGAGCAAGCTATTCGTGGTACTCCAGGCGCACTTGATGCTATTACGCAAGGCGTAACAAATGCAATTACTCAACAAGTAACTAATACTGTTACTTCAACAGTCGATGCTGGGTTAGCAAATATTAATGGATTACTTGGCACTGGTAACACTAGCGTAGAAGTAGATACTCAAAATTTATCATTTATTGCAGGTTTCCAACCAACTGAGAATTGGAATATTTACGGTGGCGCAGTTTACCAAACGATCAAAGGTAATGTTTCATTACGTGGCCAGGCTTACAGCTTATACAATGGTTACGATGCGTCTATTCCAGAAGATAGCTCTGTAGGTTGGTTAGCCGGTCTTGCTTATCAAATTCCTGAAATTGCATTAAAAGCATCTATTACTTATCGTTCTGAAATTGACCATGATGTTAATGTGAATGAAAGTATTCCAACCTTACCAGCTTTAGCTTTGCTCCCAAATGGGGCCGCAGCAGCAGCAGCTATTGCAGCAGCAAGTGGTGAGACAAAAATTACTACTCCACAGTCTGTAAACCTTGATTTCCAAACAGGTATTATGGCGAATACTGTAGCTTTTGCGAATGTTCGCTGGGTTGAATGGTCTAAATTCTCAATTCAACCTTATAAATTTGGTCTAATATCAGAAGCAGTTGGCCCTATTGTGGATCGCCCAGATGGCTTCAATCTTGTTGAATATGAAGATGATCAAATCTCAGCAACTGTAGGTGTGGGTCGTAAATTTAATGATCTATGGGCTGGTAACGTATCTGTAGGTTGGGACTCTGGTGCAGGTAACCCTGTATCTACACTTGGTCCAACTGAAGGTTATTGGAACGTAGGCTTAGGTCTTCAGTACAGTCCAACACCAGCGACTTTCATCGCGGGTGGTGTTAAATACTTCATGTTAGGTGATGCAAAAGCACAGACAGGTGCACAAGCTGGTGGACCGGAATATGTTGCAGAATTTGAAGATAACAATGCATGGGCATATGGCTTAAAAATGGGTTACCGTTTCTAAGCTCTAATTAAATAAAAAACCACTTTCGAGTGGTTTTTTATTTTTTAACTCTTATTTTATACACTTGCATATCATTTGCTTGTTTTACAAGCAATTAATCCTGCTCCAAATATCAATTTTTTAAAATTTATCTTTAAATTTTTATTTTCTTATTTATCATTTAGTTAATATAAAAATATAGTATAAATACTCTAAGCAACCCTTTTATTTAACCGCCTTAGTTCATTTCTTCAACAGAGCTGAGTATTTACTCTTTTTAAAATTATGTTACTTTTCCTGCACATTTTTGTTACAGATGGCATCAGGGAACGTACCATGAAGCTTAATAAAGTTTATTTAGCTATTTTACTTAGCACTTTACCTCTTTCTGCTGTTCAGGCAGCTGGCTTAGACCGTTCTGGTCAATCTATTTCTGCTTTTTTACAGCCGGGTAACTATGCGGAAGCAGGTATTTCTGTTTTAGATCCAGAAGTTCAAGGTAAAGACAATGCCGGCAATAAAGTCAGCGATATGGCTGAAGATTACTACTTCCCTACTGCTGCTATAAAAATTCAGGCAACTGATAAAATATCTCTGGGTTTACTTTATGACCAGCCATTTGGAGCTGACTCTCAATATGCGCCTGAATCTAATGCTTTTGCTACAGTAAATACCAATACTGGTGTATTGGAAGGCACTTCTGTTGAAGTAAAAACCAATAGCATTACAGCACTTATAGGGTATCAGCCAAATGAGAACTGGAATGTTTATGCCGGACCTGTCTATCAAAGCGTAAAGGCGAAAGTCTCCCTACGTGGTACAGCTTATAGAGGCCCGCAAGTTCTTGGCGGTTATGATATTGACCTTAAAGAAAGTGAAGCTTACGGTTGGTTAGCTGGTTTTGCATATTCTATTCCTGAAATTGCCTTAAAAGCTGCTGTGACTTATCGCTCTGAAATTAAACATGAATTAGATACCACAGAAACCTTCGGTTTTGGTACAGATGGGGCTTTATATATTCCTGGATTAACTGGCACATTATTGGGTAAACCAGTAATTCCAACTTACCATAAAGCGGAAATTACTACACCACAATCAGTCAACATTGACTTACAGTCAGGCATTGCAAAAAATACCTTAGCCTTTGCTAATATTCGCTGGGTACATTGGGATCAGTTTGCAGTAAAACCTGCTTATTTATCTCAGCTAACTGGCGCACTCACCGGAAAACAGCAGAATCTTGTCGATTATTCAGATGATCAATGGTCTGCAAATGTGGGTTTAGGTCATAAATTTAACGTTAAATGGTCAGGCTCTGCTGCTGTAGGTTATGACTCTGGTGCAGGAAACCCGGTAACCACCTTGGGTCCAACTGAAGGTTATTGGAGTGTCGGTCTAGGCGGCCAATACAGTCCTGCAGAAAACTATTTTATCCAGGCTGGGGTTAAATACTTCTGGCTAGGAGATGCACAAGCACAAACAGGTGGTGAAGTAAAAGGTAGCTTTGAAGACAACCATGCAATCGGCTATGGTATGAAAATCGGTTATCGCTTCTAATAAATCGATCTCATAAAGAAAGGGCGCTATAAGCGCCCTTTCTTTTATTCCAATGTACTTAAAAGATTAAGCCGGAATGTCACGCACTGAAGCATTACGAATCGCTTCTTTTAATGCTTCATAGCCACGAATTGGCGGGAATTGCGGAAATTCGGCAATGACATTCTCAGGTGCATCAAACAGGAAACCATGATCTGCTTCACCCAGCATTGTCGTATCGTTATAAGAATCCCCTGCCGCAATCACACGGAAGTTCAAACCATGCAGTGCTTTAACAGCTTGACGTTTCTGATCTGGCTGACGAAGTTTATAGGCTGAGATCATACCTGCTTCATCTGTTTCCAGTTTATGACAGAAAATCGTCGGCCAATCCAGTTGCTTCATGAGTGGATGTGCAAATTCATAGAAAGTATCTGAAAGAATAATCAATTGAAAATGCGTACTCACCCATTTCACAAATTCTTTTGCTCCTGGGAACGGCCCCATTTCTGCAATCACTTCCTGAATATCGTTCAAGCCTAAACCGTGCTGTTTTAAAATATTCAGACGTTGGGTCATCAGTACATCATAGTCAGGAATGTCACGAGTCGTCGCTTCAAGCTCTTTAATACCGGTTTTTTTAGCAAAGTTAATCCAGATTTCTGGAACCAACACACCTTCTAAATCTAGACATACGACTTCCATGAACATTCCCTCTAAGTTGTATTGAAAAAATTTTGCACTATCATAGCTGAAGAAACAGATTTTGCACTGTACTTTTTTAAATCTATTTTTTTCATAAGTATTTATTTTTTAGTGATAAGTCAATTAAATTAATTCCATTAAAATAGATGTTAAATTAATTAATATAGGCCATGTCCTTTCCAAGCCTATATCGCCAGGACTCTCATGACCATCATTCCTACTATTGATCGTATTGATGCGCTTGCATCTGAATATGCAGATAAATCGCCTAATGAAATTTTAGCACTTGCACTGAGCCAGCAGGGTGAAATTGCGATTTCATTTTCTGGGGCCGAAGATGTTGTATTGATTGATATGGCCTCTCATCTGGGTAAACCATTCCGGGTATTCAGTCTGGATACTGGACGTTTACATGCAGAGACCTATCAGTTTATTGAACGGGTACGTAAGCATTACAACATCGAGATTGAAATCTGCTTCCCTGAAACGGATGCAGTACAAAATTTAGTGACCACCAAAGGTTTATTCAGTTTCTTTGAAGATGGCCATCAGGAATGTTGCGGTATACGCAAGGTTCAACCGCTACGTAAAAAACTGGCGACGCTGGATGGCTGGATTACTGGTCAGCGCAAAGACCAAAGTCCGGGTACACGCAATGAAATTCCTGTGGTTCAGGCAGATCCAGGTTTTTCCGGTCCGGGTAAGCAGCTGATCAAATACAATCCTCTGGCCAACTGGTCCAGTGCAGATGTCTGGAGTTATATCCGCATGATGGAAGTGCCTTATAATGCGCTGCATGAAAAAGGTTTTGTTTCAATCGGCTGTGAACCCTGTACCCGCCCTGTGCTGCCGAATCAGCATGAACGTGAAGGCCGCTGGTGGTGGGAAGAAGCCACGCATAAAGAATGTGGTCTGCATGCCGGCAACTTGCAAAAATGATCTAGCATAACCATCGACTCGTCGGTGGTTTTTTCATAAACCAATCATCTACAGAAAAATCAGTACCTTTCCGTGGCAAAATCGCTATACTTTGTAATGTCAATATTAATAATTCTAACAAGGTTGTTCGGATCAGAGCAGCTGAAGAAAGTGCAGTGAGGCAATCTACGCTATGCGTCCATTACATCCAATTGATTTTATTTTCTTAACTTTAGAGAAACGGCAGCAGCCTATGCATGTAGGTGGGCTATTTTTATTCCAAATTCCCGAAAATGCACCAGCTTCCTTTATTCAGGATCTCGTCACTGATATTCAAAACTCCAAATCATCGCCGATTCCACCTTTTAATAATTATTTAAATGGCCTGTTTTGGGATGAAGACCAAGAATTTGATTTAGATCATCATTTTCGTCATATTGCCCTGCCGAAACCGGGTCGTATCCGTGAATTGCTCACTTATATTTCACAAGAACATAGTGCGCTGATTGATCGTGCCAAGCCTTTATGGACCTGTCATATTATTGAAGGAATTGAAGGTAATCGTTTTGCCATGTATTTCAAGATCCATCATGCGATGGTGGACGGAATCGCCGGCATGCGTCTGGTCGAAAAATCGCTGTCGCATGATCCGAATGCCAAAAGTATTGTGCCACCGTGGTGTGTTGAAGGGCCACGCGCCAAACGCCTTAAAGCACCTAAGGTCAATGCTTTTAAAAATGTCCTGCAAACCATTAAAGGCCAACTAGAATGCGCACCACGCGTCGCTTATGAGCTGTCTCAGACCGTTATGAAGGATATGGGGCGCAATCCGGATTATGTGTCCAGTTTTCAGGCACCAAGTTGTATTCTGAACCAACGTGTCAGTGCTTCGCGTCGTTTTGCGGCACAATCCTTTGAATTTTCACGTTTACGGCATATTTCTAAAGCATTGGGCGTCACGATTAATGACATGGTACTGGCCATCTGTTCAGGTGCACTACGTGAATATTTACTATCACAAAACGCTTTACCGAAAAAACCATTAATTGCTATGGTTCCGGCCTCGGTTCGAAGTGATGATTCGGATGTTTCCAATCGCATTACCATGATTCTGGCCAATCTGGGCACCCATAAAGAAGATCCTCTGGAACGTCTCAAAATTGTACGTGGCAGTGTACTGAGTGCCAAGGAACGTTTTAAACGCATGAATGCCAATCAGATTTTAAATTATAGTGCCTTTGTCTATGGTGCAGCCGGTCTGAACATTGCATCCGGTTTAATGCCAACGCGCCAGGCATTTAATGTGATTATTTCCAATGTACCCGGCCCTCAGGAACCGCTATATTGGAATGGTGCACGTCTCGAAGCGCTTTATCCAGCCTCAATTGTACTAGATGGGCAGGCTTTGAACATTACCATGACCAGCTATCTGGACAAACTGGAAGTCGGCTTAACCGCATGCCGTAATGCCCTGCCGAAAATGCAGAACCTGCTGACGCATCTTGAAGAAGAAATCCAGCGTTTTGAACGAATTGTAGATGGTGAACCTGTCCCAAAGTTACAGGCGGTGAGCTAGCCGCGGATCAATAAATAGAATATATAAACTGAAAAAAGTGTTGATCATTTTTGCCAGTCCTAGCGCACATAATTAAGGGGCTCATAGAGCCCCTTGGTTTTATTTTTTAACATCGTTTTAAATTTATTTTATATTTTTGGGATGATGCATCCATTTTTGATTGCCTAGAATTTATTTCAATCTGCACAAGATTCTGTATCGGTAGCATTAGCTTTTGATGGTACGACACTGTTGTAATAATTGATGGCAGGCATTACGAATCATGCTGGCGGTAATCTGGACTTCATTACCGCGCTCATCGACGATATATCCTGCATGTACAGTCTTTGGTTCTAATACGTGTTTTAGGCCTTTATTAATTACTGCTTTACTCATATTCATAACACACTCCTTTTGCTAAGCCTGAAACTGGGAGAAACGGCTTTGGCTAATTCATGCATCTAGTATTGTAAATAACAGCACCAATGTAAAATTTCAGATGTAACAAGTGTTTAACGATATTCTGTTACAATTTCAGCTGAGAATGATATCGTATTGCTCTTGCGTATACAGATTTTCTACTTGGAACTTAATCACGCGATTAATGAAATGCTCTAGATCAGCGACTGCTGGGGCCTCTACTGTTAGTAAACGATCAATTACAGCGGGATGCGCGACAACAGTAAAGCCACTCTGCGACTCATAAGCACGTGCATAACGCAGAATTTCTCTGAATATTTCGTAACATACTGACTCGGCTGTTTTGACATAACCACGTCCCTGACAAGTCGGACAGGATTCACAGAGTAAATGTTCCAGTGACTCACGGGTGCGTTTTCGGGTCATTTCCACCAGACCCAGTTCAGATACCTGAGTAATCTTGGTTTTAGCATGGTCACGTTCCAACATGCGCTCAAACTGTTTCATCACTTCTTCACGATGCTGCGCTTCCTGCATATCAATGAAATCAATGATGATAATTCCACCCAGATTACGCAGACGCAACTGACGTGCAATGACCTGAGTCGCTTCCATATTGGTTTTAAAAACAGTGTCTTCCAGTGAGCGACCACCCACATAAGAGCCGGTATTGACGTCAATGGTGGCCATCGCTTCGGTCTGATCAATCATCAGATAACCGCCCGACTTCAACGCAACACGAGTTTGCAGCGCCTTTTGCAGATCTTCTTCAACATTATATAAGTCAAAAATTGGACGCTCGCCCGGGTAGTGCAGTAAGCGGTCTCGCATATTCGGCACGAATTCTTCGACAAACTCTTGCAGCTTGGCATGAATTTCACGTGAATCGACGTAGATTTTTGCAGTTTCTTCATTGGCCAGATCACGAATGATCCGTTGTGGTAAAGGCAATTCTTCAAAAATCAGCGAGGGAACTGCAATAATCTTCTGCTTACGCTGGATATATTCCCAAAGCTTGGCCAGATAAGCCATATCTTGGGCAATGGCTGCTTCTTCAATACCTTCAGCAGCGGTACGTACAATCACTGAGCCTGGCAGCTTATGCTGGGCCTGAATCCGCTCAATAATCGAACGCAAACGATTGCGCTCTTCCTCAGATTCAATTCGCTGTGACACCCCAATATGATTGCCATAAGGCATCAGCACCAGATAACGCGAAGGAATAGACAGATCCGTTGAAAGACGGGCACCTTTGGTACCCAGCATATCTTTCATCACCTGAACCGTGAGGATTTGACCGGGCTGAAGCAGTTCGAAGACATTTGGGGTCGGCTGTTGGCGCGGCCAGACCATATCATTGATATGTAAAAATGCCGTTCTGGACAGGCCAATATCCACAAACGCAGCCTGCATACCCGGCAAAACCCGTACCACTTTGCCTTTATAGACATTACCGACCAAGCCACGCTTGGCTGTACGCTCGACAAACAGTTCATTGACCGTGCCGTTTTCAATCAACGCGACCCGACATTCCATCGGCGTGACGTTAATCAATAACTCGTCAGACATAATTACACTCAAAACATTATAAAAATTCTTTTTATCAGCAGTTAATTTAGTGCCTTAACTGTCTGTAATAACTGTACGGTTTCATAGAGCGGCAAGCCGACCACATTGGAATAGCTGCCTTGTATTTTTGGAATATAACGTGCTGCAATTCCTTGAATCGCATAAGCCCCGGCTTTCCCCAGCGGCTCACCTGTGTCCCAGTAACTTTCCATGTCTGCGGCACTCAGGATTTGAAATTCGACCTGCGTACGTACCACTATACTGTATTTTTCATCTTTTGTACGAACACAGACACCGCTATAGACATCATGCCACCGACCGGAGATTTTTGTCCACATTTCAATGGCATGTTGCTTGGATTCTGGTTTACCCAAAATCTCACTATCGACCCCCAGACTGGTATCCGCAGCAATGATGATTGCATCTGGATAACGCTCGGCCACTGCATCAGCCTTGGCTCGTGCCAGACGTTCAACATAAGCCGCGACGGATTCACCTTCACGCACAGATTCATCGATATCCGGACTGTAGATATCAAAGCTCAGTCCGAGCTGCTGTAATAACTCACAACGCCGAGGTGAGCTGGAAGCGAGAATTATATGCGCCATTTTTTCAACATATAATAGAGGACAGGCCAAACCAGAATACTGGTCAGCATTGGAATCCAGTGCCGGGCAAAAGAAAATTGCACGCCTGCCACAATCTGGGCAAAAAAGATCATCAGCAAATGCGCAACAATTGCCAACCCCGTAATCACCCAGAGATTATTAAAGGTCAGGATACGGCGTTCACGAGTCAGGAATCGGGCTAAAAAGGCAATAATAATAAAGCTGAGGGCATTCAGACCTAAAGGTGCGTCCAGCAGCAAATCAATAAAAATACCGGTACCAAAGGCAAACCAGATCCCACACCAGGTCGGCTGACACAACACCCAGAATAGCATCACCATCAGCATGAACAGCGGACGCCAGCCCGAGAGGGTATAAGAAAGTGGATAGACCATCAAAATCGAAGCCACGATCACCGAAATGACGATGGCAAATAAGGGATCACGATGCTTTCTGGATTTCATCTTAGCGATTGACATGCGGTTGCTCCATCGCCAATGAATCGGAAAATAACACCACCACATGATGACCACCGGCCAGCTGCGCGGCTGGCGTTACATCAATCTGGGCAAATTCACCTGAATTATGTCGTTGTACTTTGGACACCTGCCCCACCAGATAACCTGCCGGAAAATGTTGGCCCAAGCCTGAACTATAGACTTTTTCCCCGACCTTGATATTGGCACTGGTCGGTACATATTCCATTTTCAAACGCCCCAGATCACCCGTCCCCGAGACAATGGCACGCATTCCGGTATGTTCCAGACGCACTGACAATGAATGTTCTTTATCAGACAACAGCATGACCCTGCTACTATGCGGATAGACATTAATAATCTGTCCCATAATCCCCTTGTCATCCAGTACCGTTTGCCCGACTTTCAGCTCGTTATTTGAACCCCGGTTGATCACAATGATATGTCTTAAAGGATCGGCATCGGTGCCAATCACTTCCGCAATTTCAATACGCCCGTCAATGATCAGTGGTGTATCGAGCAGACCGCGCAAACGGGTATTTTCAGCAGAAAGTTCAGAGATTTTTTGTAAGCGAACTTGCGCCTGCAACAACTCAGCCTGCATCGCGGTATTTTCCCGACGCAACTGAACTTCAGACTTGGTTTGTTGATTCAACCACTCTCGCGACAATACCGGATAACTGGCCACAGCATAAATAGGATTATAGGCCGCGTACAGGACATCCCTTGCAGGTTGTACAACATGTGGCATGCGCCAATCAAAGAAAAGCACCACCAAGCATGTTACCAATGCAATGATAAAAGAGCGAAAAGATGGCGGTTGTCGAGAAAACAGATGTGCTTGCACCCGCCGAATCCTTTTCTTAGCCTACGAATAACATGTCATGATTTGGATTGTCGAAAAATTCGAGTACCTTGCCACCACCACGGGTTACACATGAGAGTGGATCTTCTGCCACCACCACCGGCAGGCCGGTTTCTTTAGCCAGCAGCTTGTCCAGATTACGCAGCAATGCACCACCACCGGTTAACACGATACCGCGTTCAGCAATGTCCGAAGAAAGCTCAGGAGGTGTGTGTTCTAGTGCTGATTTCACCGCAGAGACAATGTTTTGCAAAGGATCTGAAATGGCTTGAGTCACTTCGTCTGAGTTAACCACAATCGCACGTGGTACACCTTCTGCAAGATTACGGCCACGAACTTCAATTTCAAGCGGTTTAGCACCTTCATCTGGCAAGGCCATGCCCACTTCTTTTTTGATCACTTCTGCCGTGGTTTCACCGATCACACAGCCATGCGCCTTACGCACATAGTTAATGATCTGCTCATCAAAGACATCACCGCCAATCCGTAAAGAATCTGCATAGACACAACCCTGTAGGGAAATGATCGCAATTTCAGTGGTACCACCACCGACATCGACCACCATTGAACCACAGGCCTGCTCAACTGGCATACCTGCACCAATGGCCGCTGCCATCGGTTCTTCGATTAAACGGACATCACGTGCACCAGCATTAAATACCGCTTCACGAATAGCACGACGTTCAACCAGCGTCGATTTACATGGTACGCACACCACCACACGCGGTGCCGGAGTAAACAGACGGTTTTCATGTACTTTGCGAATGAACTGATTCAGCATGGTTTCAGTGACTTCAAAATCCGCAATCACCCCATCTTTCATGGGGCGGATTGCTGAGATATTGGCTGGGGTACGACCTAGCATTTGTTTCGCTTCAAGACCTACAGCGGCAACAATTTTATGTGAACCACTATGACGGATGGCTACAACCGTGGGTTCATTTAATATAATGCCTCGTCCTGGCGCATAAATAAGTGTATTTGCAGTACCTAAATCAATGGCAAGATCTGGCGAAAACAAGCCTATTAGTCGTTTTAGAATCACGGGGACGTTCTCAATTAAACTTTATATGGACGCAAGGTGGCAACTTTAACTAAATGTGATGATTTGGACAAGTCAATCGCTTATCATAACGCATGATAATTTGAATTTTTTTAATACTGATTAGGTAATATTATGTCTACATCGGATGCACAGCATTCTGCAGATTTAAGTGCAGAAACAGTTTCAGCCATTGCCCACCTTGCAAGGTTATCTCTCAATGATACGCAATCTGCTGAATATGCTCAAAGTTTAAATAAGATTTTAGGCATGATGGACACATTGAAAGGCATCAATACCGACGGAATTGAACCGCTGAAGAGCCCTTTCGACCATCCTCAGCCACTACGTGAAGATGTGGTCTCAGAAAGCAATCATCGCGAGCAATACCAAGCAGTTGCACCTGCTGTTCAGGATGGTTTATACCTCGTACCGCGCGTGATTGAGTAATTACTACCCAGTTCATTCTTTTTATTAAATTAAACGTAAAGAATTATTTCTCATGACAGATTTACATCGCTTATCCATTCGTGAACTCAGTGAAGGTCTGGCAAATGCCCAGTTTTCATCTCGCGAATTGACTGAACATTACTTAAAGCGCATTACAAAAATTGATGCTCAAGTAAAATCATATGTAACCGTTACGCCTGAATTGGCATTGGCAGAAGCTGATGCGGCTGACACACTGCGTAAGGCAGGTGGTGCAAATGTGTTAACAGGCGTACCAATCGCGCATAAAGACATTTTCTGTACTCAAGGCATCAAGACCACTGCCGGTTCTAAAATACTGGACAATTTTATCTCTCCTTATGACGCCACCGTTGTTGCGAAAGGCAAAGCTTCGGGCCTGGTGACTTTGGGTAAATTGAACATGGACGAATTCGCCATGGGTTCGACCTCTGAAAACTCATATTACGGCGCAACGGCTAACCCTTGGAATTTAAACCATGTTCCTGGCGGTTCTTCAGGTGGTTCAGCAGCAGCTGTTGCAGCGGATCTGGCACCCTTCGCTACCGGTACTGACACCGGTGGCTCTATTCGTCAACCTGCGTCATTCTGTGGCCTGACTGGACTTAAACCGACCTATGGCCGTGTGTCGCGCTTCGGTATGATTGCCTATGCATCATCCCTCGACCAAGGCGGCCCGATGGCACGCTCAGCAGAAGACTGTGCCTACCTGATGAACGTGATGGCCGGTCATGATGCCAAAGATTCAACGTCAATGAATCAAGTGGTTGATAACTATGTGGCGAACCTGAATGATACATCCGTCAAAGGTTTACGCATTGGTATTCCAAAACAGTACTTTAATGTTTCCGGCCTAGCTGAAGATGTTAAAGCACGTGTCGAAGAATCATTGAAAAAGTTAGAAGACATGGGCGCTACGCTGGTTGAGATCGACCTCAACATGACCGAAAGCTACGTTCCGACCTACTACCTGATCGCACCTGCTGAAGCATCTTCTAACTTACAACGCTTTGACGGTGTGCGTTATGGCTACCGCTGTGAAAATCCAGTGGACTTGATGGACTTGTACAAACGTTCACGTTCAGAAGGTTTTGGTGCGGAAGTGCAACGTCGTATCCTGATTGGCACATATGCGTTATCCGCGGGTTACTACGATGCATATTATGTGAAAGCACAAAAAGTACGTCGCCTGATCCAGCAAGATTTCCTTAAAGCCTTTGAATCTGTCGATGTGATTGCTGCGCCATCTGCGCCAACGACTGCCTATAAAATTGGTGCGGATTTGACTCCGGTTGAAATGTACCTGGGCGATATTTATACACTTGCAGTGAACCTGGCAGGTCTTCCTGCGATTAACGCGCCTGTTGGTTTTGACCAGAACAACTTGCCAGTTGGCTTACAGTTGATTGGGAATTACTGGTCAGAATCGCAATTGTTGTCTGTGGTGCATCAGTACCAGCAAGCAACTGATTGGCATACACAACGCGCGGCAATTGCTGAGGAGAATGCATAATGGCTCAAGCTCAAAAATCGGCTAAACCAAAATCTAACCTGATTGAGGGTTGGGAAGTCGTTATTGGTATCGAGATTCACACCCAGCTTGCCACCAATACCAAAATTTTCTCGGGTTCATCGACTGTATTCGGTAATGATCCAAACACCCAAGCCAGCCTTGTAGATTTGGCCATGCCGGGCGTATTGCCGGTATTGAATAAAGAAGTGGTGGATCTTGCGATTCGCTTTGGTTTGGGTATCGATGCCTATATTGATCAGGCTTCTGTATTTGCACGTAAAAACTATTTCTACCCGGATTCGCCAAAAGGCTACCAGATTAGCCAGATGGACAATCCGATTGTGGGCTTGGGTCATATCGACATCCAGCTTGAAGATGGCACGGTTAAACGGATTGGCGTAACCCGTGCGCACCTTGAGGAAGATGCAGGTAAATCGATTCATGACCAGTTCGAAGGTATGTCAGGCATTGACTTGAACCGTGCCGGTACGCCGCTGCTTGAAATTGTTTCTGAACCAGATATGCGTTCGGTTGAAGAAGCGGTTGCTTATATTAAAGCGATTCATACGCTGGTGCGCTGGTTAGGCATTTCTGACGGCAACATGGCAGAAGGTTCGTTCCGTTGTGACTGTAACGTGTCTTTACGTCGTCCGGGTCAACCCTTCGGTACGCGTTGCGAATTGAAAAACCTGAACTCATTCCGTTTTATTGAACAAGCGATCAATGTTGAAATTGAACGTCAAATGGAAATTCTGGAATGGGACGGCACCATTGATCAGGAAACGCGTTTATTCGATCCTGTGAAGATGGAAACGCGTTCAATGCGTTCAAAAGAAGAAGCCAACGATTACCGTTACTTCCCTGACCCTGACTTGTTGCCTGTGGTGATTGCGGATGAACAAATCGAAGCAATCAAAGCCACCATGCCTGAGCTGCCTGCGGCACGTCGTGCGCGTTTTGTGGCGGACTTTGGCGTGACTGAGTACGATGCTCACGTTCTAACGCTTACTCGTGAAATGTCAGAGTTTTATGAAGAAGTCGTGAAAGCTGCTGGCGGCGCTGCACAAGGTAAGATTGCTGCAAACTGGGTGATGGGCGAATTCTCAGGGGCGCTCAACAAAGCAGGCCTAGATCTTCAAGATTCTCCTGTTTCTGCGGAAAAACTTGGCGGCATGATCGCACGTATTGTCGATAACACCATTAGCGGTAAGATCGCGAAACAAGTGTTCGGCTTTATGTGGGATGAAGGCAAAACTGCGGACGAAATTATTGCTGAGAAAGGCTTGAAACAGGAAACTGATACAGGCGCGATTGAAGCAATCATTAAAGAAGTGCTTGCTGCCAACGAGAAGATGGTTGAAGAGTATAAATCTGGTAAAGAGAAAGCTTTCAACGGTCTAGTTGGTCAAGTGATGAAAGCGTCTAAGGGTAAAGCCAACCCTGCTCAAGTGAATGAGTTGATGAAGAAATTGATTGGTTAAGCTAATCAGTTTTGAAAAAGAAAACCCGCTTTAGAGCGGGTTTTTATTTTAAGTTAAAGATGGAATTAATTCTTCATTGCCATCAGTAAATCCATCTAAACCTGTAAAGTCATAATTTGAATCATTCTCTAATATTTTTTCTATTACTATTTTATGATCTCTCTTTGCTTTCGCTCTATCATAACACTGTGAATTTTGGTTAGCTTTACTAGTTAAATTTTTCAATTGTTGAAAACTAAAATTTTCCAAGTAAGGGCGTATTAGTTTATCAAATCTATAATTGGCTGAATCAAATGATCCTGAAAAACAATATCCATCAATACAATAATCATAGAACTTATCCTTACAGCGATACTCCTCAGCTTCACTTTCAATAATTTCAAAGTTCGATAATGAATAATTACTTTTGTTTTTAATTAAAAAATCAATGTAATCAACAATACGTTTAAATTTAATTAATTGAAACTGGCTGTCGCTACTTTCAATAATTTTGGATATAGTTTGAACAGAATTTTCACTAAAATATTCAAAGCACCATCTATTTTTCAGCAAAAAAATGAGCAGTGATTTTTTAAATTGTCATCTAATTTAATATCAGAAATATAATCTTTCTCTTGAATTAAAAATTCAATAAAAATTTGTTTTTTCTTACTAATTATAATATTCAGAATATCTAGATTAATTTCTGTATTAAGTAGTGTTTCTGGGTTATCTATCCTGAAAATAAACTTCCATAATGTTTTTAAAAATTTGAGTAATACAGCATTGGGCATTTTTGAAAGAAACTTGTGTGAAAAATAGCGATCTCTTTCTTCATAATCCACTAGCGTATCTTTAATATTATTTAAATCTTTTAATATAACTTCAATAATTTTAGATGAAAATAAAGCTTCTTTAGTTAATACACTTTCTAAGGCATTCCTTATTAAACTGTAAACAGTCTCTTTTGTTGGAGAATGCAACAAATCGGTGGAAGTAATAACTGGATGTGCTGAGACATGTCTCATTTTTTGTAAGTGTTCTAAATTAGCAACTTCGAACGTCTCAAAAAACTTTATTTCTTTATGAAATTTATCAACTATCTCTGACTCCCATTTAGATGATTTAGAATCTTTTTGTTGTTCTAATCGAATATAATCAAGTATCTGAAGTGCTTTAGGATCATTATAAATACTATCTAATTCATTAAGCTTATGCACAAGATCAGTTACTACCACCGACCATAACATCACTGTTGCAGAACGATAGTTACCCATTGCATAAGAGGAATATACTTCCTTAAACAATTCTTTCGTATACGGATTTTTAATATTTTCAATTGAATCATCTATTGAGAAATAACCCATTTTCATCCTCCTAATTTACGATTTAATCTAGCACAAACAACTACATATTCAATTAAATGACCATTAAAAAAGTATCCTCTATCCCCAAACTCGAAGACTTAGGACGTATTCAACTCTCAAAGTCTTTCTTTATGCGTGATTTATAGAATCCCTCTAAATCTCCCTTTAAAAAAGGGAGACTTTGTCATGTGATTAATTTGATACACGTGGTTCCCTCTCCTTTGACAAAGGAGAGGGTTAGGGAGAGGATTTACTAGATCAAAAAGAATCTTACATCCCTCTTACAATCCCAACTTATTCAACAAATCCGGTGTCAAAAAAGTCTGTGCCACACGATTCAAATCGATATAACGCAGCACACCTTTGAGCTGATTATTGATTTCAGGATTCTTTAAAATTTCCTCACCTGTGGTTTTACCCAAAGCCTGAAAACTATCGCCCACAGCCTGTAAACCTTCAGCTTGAATCACCGCCTTGGTCTGTGCTGAACATTGCTCCACTAAAATGCGCTGCAACACCGTCGCCAGATTCTTGTCTAATGCTTCCTTTTGAGTCGCAGTCACATTGCTAAAAGCCTTTAAGTCCGGATGATTGCCCAATGCCACAAATGTCCATTGCAAGACCGTGGTTTTATCAGTGGCTGTAGTGGACTTCATCAAACAGTCACTCAGCTGATCGACCGTTGGGCCCGCCATCGTAACCTGTGCTGCTCCCAATAATGCTGCACCTAGAAAAAATGAACGAATACGAGAAGAACTTTTTAAACCCATCACCACTTCCTTTTAATATGACATCAGCATTTTGGCGCTGAAAATAGTTTCTTTGTATCATGTAAAAAGGAAATATACTGATAGAGCTCTGTAAAACCTGAACTGGATTTAAAATTAATTCAGATGAAAAATTTCATCCCATCATGCTATTCATCAGATGATGATATTGATCGAGTAAACTTAGCGTTATTATTCAAATTAAAACAATAAAAATAATCATGATGACTGCAAACACCTTTAACAGCATCCTTCCTTGGAGACTGGTTGTGTTCTTTAGCTTGACCGTATTGTTATTGATCCATCCTGTTTTTCGAAGATGGATGTTCGAATCGCGCGACTTGCCCAGCAAACGCAGTCGGATCTCATCCTCTATATCCGACCTGATTGAACTGATTTTTTATCCCATCTTCTGGTGAATCAAAATCATCATACGGATTCTGGATTAAATGCGTTTAATGCAGTGCTTATTTGATCTGTCTCAACATATTCTTCGCACCACTATGATTATAGTTGTTAGACAGATTCTGTAGCACACGCTTGGCCTGAGCTTTAGCATTCGGGAAACGGTTGGCATAGGCCGGAATACTATTCAGACAGCGCGCGACCAGCATCCCTGATTCAGTATAAACCCGAGTCCCCTCAGTCCCCTGCAATTTGCCATAATTATAGGCACGCTGGGCATTATTACAGGCATTATTCAGGTTCTTGCCACTATTAATATCACGGCGTGCTGCCACATAGAGCTTCATCTGCTGCTGTTGAGGTGTTTCTACCACTGAAGCTCTCACGGGGACTACCGTCGTCGCGATCTGTTTTTTCTCTAGCTCTTTTCTTTCTAATTCCTTTCTCTCTAATTCTTTCCTTTCCTGCTCTTTACGCGCTGATTCTTTAAGTTCATTCGTGCTCTTCGTTACAGGCGTTTTTATCGATGCAGCGGTCTTTTTCTGGGTAGCGACAGTGTTCTTATTTGCAGCAAGGTAAAAGTTTCTTGCCTCAGTCGCACTCATCAGCTTGGTCAGCAATCGAACACTACGGTTCTGGCTGGTTTTATCGACCTGTCGTTCAGAAACCGGCTCGATCGAGACGATCCAGCTTTCAGCCAGGCCATCCATACGACACTGATAGGCGCCGCTGCCCTGTATCACACCTCGGTTTGTACTCAGGCGTTTACGTTGGGCAAGATCTGCCACGGCATTAAAATTACTTCTATACAATAGGGAAAATTTACCGCCTTGTTCATGACAATATTGCGTCAGGATCGAACGCGGATACATGGCCTGAGTGCTGTTATTTTTCTGTGCTTGCCCCCAAAGATAAATATAATCTTTTGCACTGCCATCACGTTGATTCAAAGCCCGCTTGGCGATTAGCTCTTCCGGACTGGCAAAAGGATGTAAAACCCCTGATTTCAGCCGACTCACGCTATTACATCCCGCCAAGCCTATTGCCCCTATTATTAGAATTATTACGTTTAGCTTCACAGCAAATATCTCAACCCCAAATTCCCGTATAACATAACCTAAATAGCAGCAAACAACAAACACAAGATGTTGATAAGTATCAAATTTAAAAGATAAAAAGGAGGCACATCATTCACAACCCTATACATTATGCCAAGCCTCAGCCTATAAAAATTGAGATAAGCATCCTTCTGGCGCGTAGTTAAAGGATAAATAACAGCGGGATTGAATCAGAAATAAATAGAACACCACATAAAAAGCCGAAGAAAGATAGCAATCTTTCTTCGGCAGCTTAT